>NZ_CP024034.1:832634-1160202 GCF_002688585.1 Candidatus Fonsibacter ubiquis
CGTTCTAACTAATTTTATAAATTTTTTTGAAAAATTTGATAATAAAAAATTATCTATTTTTTTGAAATGTATCCAGTAAAATTGATTATCATTTATTTTTGAGATTCTTTTAAAAAAAACAATTTTAATTAACATTTTAATATTAGAAATATTATGAACAAAATCCCTGTTCATTATTTTTGGTTTTCCTTCAAAAAAAAAATAATTCTTTTTAAAATCTATATTAAATAAATTTTTTTTGTATTCAATTAACGGAAGGTTCACAAAATCTTGTAATAATTTTTTTTTACTTTTTAAAAATAAAATTTTATTTTTTTGTTTAGCATATAATAAATAGTATCTTTTAATATTAACTTTTTTTTTTAGAATTTTGTAATTAAAATCTTTTTTTTTAAAGGAAATACAATTTTTGTTTGCAGGGCAAATACTACATCTTGGGTTTTGCGGTGTACATATTAAAGCTCCAATCTCCATTAATGCTTGGGCAAATAAAGAGAAGTTTTTTTTTGATTTAATCTCCTTTAATTTTAATAAAATACTATTTTTAAATTTTTTTTTATTATTTTTATAACCAAATAATCTAGCTATAAATCTTTCTACATTTCCATCTATGCCAATATAATCTTTATTAAAAGCTATAGCCATTATAGCTGATGCAGTATAGTCGCCAATACCAGGAAAACTCTTTAAAATTTCAAAATCAGCGGGCAATCTTCCATTATATTTAGATTGAACTATCTTTGCTGTTTTAAGTAAATTTTTTGCTCTAGAATAATATCCAAGACCTTGCCAAAGTTTATACACCTTTTCTAATTTTGCTTTTGATAATTTTTTAAAATTTGGAAAGACTTCTATAAAATTTGTAAAAAAAGGAATCACTGTTTTAACTTGAGTTTGTTGAAGCATAAACTCGCTGACTAAAACTTTGTAAATTTTATCTTGAAAACCTTGATAACTTCGCCATGGCAAATCTCTTTTATGATTATCGTACCAAGCAAGAATTTTATTTGATAATACATTTTTCATGGTGCTAGATAAATCTTCAAATAAAGCATTTGCTCAGGGTTTAAGGCCTTTGCAAAGTTTATTATCAGAAAATGTTAAAAAAATACTTAAAAAAGATGGCTTTGTATATTTTGAAATAATTAAAAATTGGAAAAATATTGTTGGAGAAAAAATGTTTAAAGATGTCTCTCCTGTAAAAATTAAAAAGATTAATAATGAAAATATTCTCTCAATAAATGTTAATAAAAATGTAATGATAGAGATTGAATATTCCAGAGATCAAATTATTGAGAAAATTAATGGCTATCTTGGATTTAATGCAATTCATAAAATACAAATTAACTCTATAGATACGTCTTTTAAAATAAAAAAAAGATTTACACTAAGTGATAATATTTTAAAAAAAATTAATGAAATTAAAAATAAAAATTTAAAAGAAATATTTCTCAAACTTAATAAATAAATTCATTATGATTACAATTAAAAATTATGTAACGAAAATTTTAGTATTTTTTTGTTTTTTAATAATTAGTTCTTTGTCTTATGGACAAAATAAAGATGAAATATTTATTGGAAATAAAAATGCAAAAGTAGAAATTAAAATTTACAGTTCATTTACATGTCCTCATTGTGCTAACTTTCATAAAAATACCTATCCAAAATTAGTGGAGGAATATGTTAAAAAAGATCTAGTAAAGATTATCTTTATGGACTTTCCTCTTGATATAGCTGCGTTAAATGCATCAAAAATTGTTAGATGCTCAACAAAAGAATCGAGTATCTTGTTAATTGATGAAATTTATAAAAATCAAAATAACTGGTCCGCTGGAGATAAGATACAAGAGATTAATAAAAAATTATTTTTAATCGCTAATAAATTTAATTTATCTAATGAAAAACTTTCAAGCTGTTTGCAAGATCAAAAACTGGAGGATAAAATATTAAATGATAGAATTGATGGTCAAAAAAAATACTCTATTAACTCTACTCCTACAATTGTCATTAATGAAAAAAAATTTGAAGGAAATGCTACTTTTGAAAATTTATCAAAAGAAATATCAAAAAAATTGAAATGAAATTTAAAAAACTAGAAATAGTTGGTTTTAAATCATTTGCTGACAAAACTCATTTATTAATTGAAAACGGGCTGACAGGAATTGTTGGGCCAAACGGCTGCGGAAAATCAAATATTGTAGAGGCATTAAGATGGTGTATGGGCGAAACTTCCGCAAAAAGTCTTAGAGGCAGTGGAATGGAAGATGTAATCTTCTCAGGAACGTCAAACCGTCCCTCTAAAAATATTGCTGAAGTTAATATTCTTTTAGAAAATAATGAAAATATTTCTCAATTCAGAGATACCCCTGAAATAGAAGTTAGGAGAAGAATAGAAAAGGATAAAGGATCAAGTTACTTCATTAATGGAAAAGAAGTTAGAGCAAGAGACGTGCAAATATTATTTGCAGACCTTTCTACTGGAGCTCATTCGCCGTCAATGGTAAGTCAAGGAAAAGTCGGTTCATTAATTACTGCTAAGCCAACAGATAGACGAGCTATACTTGAGGAAGCGGCTGGCATTGGAGGACTGCACGCTAGAAGACACGAGGCTGAGTTAAGATTAACCGCAGCTGAAAATAATCTTAAAAAAGCAGACGATATAATGAAACAAATCGAACTTCAGTTAAAAAATTTATTAAAACAAGCAGAAGAAGCTTCTAGATACAAAACAATATCTAATGATATTAAAAAAAATGAAGCATTGCTGACTTTTCTAAAAATTCAAGAAATTAATAAAGAACTAAAAGAAAGTCAGGAAGGATTAAATGAAATTGATGATGACATTAGTGCCGTAACAATTGAAAAAAATTATAGTACTGAACTATTAGACAATGAAAATAAAAGAATTAAGCCCCTAAGAAACGATTTCGCAGAAATAACAAGTAAACTACAAAGACTAAATTTAGAGTATGAGGATTTATTCAAACAAGAGCAAAGAACTAAAGAAGAAGCAGAAAAACTTAGAGTTGATTTAAAAAATACTAATGATGATCTACAAAGTGAGAATATTAATATCAATAATGCAAATTCTAATATCAAACGATTAACTGAAGAAAAAACTGGAATACTAGAATTTGAAAAAACTTATAGCCAGATTGAAGACAAAACTAACGATGATTTTAAAAAAATTTCAGATGAATTAAATAATGAACAAAAAGCACTAGAAACACTTTCGGAAAAAATATTTGCAAATATTAGAAATTTAGAAACAAAAGAAGAAATTAATAATTACCTAAAATATTTCAAAAATTTTAATGAAGATCAATCTAAAATATTAAATGACACTATAAATAATTTTGAAAATATTAGGCCTAATAATATTAAAGAAAATTTAAGAAGTATACTAAATGCATTTAATGAAAATTCCAGAAAAATTGAAAATTTACAAGATGTTATCAGAAAAGATAATGAACAATTATTATCTTTTAATAAAGAAGAGGCGAAGAATGAATTTACTGAGAAGACTTTTTTACTTAAAGCTTTACAGGAAAAATATGCAATATTTTTAAGTAAATACGAAACATTAAAAAATGACTCTATAAAAAGAAAAGAAAGAATTAAAAGTATTGATACCGAAATAGATAACTGGCGTAATTTAGAACAAAACTCAAAAACAAAGTCAGAAAATCTTTTATCCAGACTAAAAATTTTAGAGAAAGAATTAGTAAAAATTCAAATAAAACCAAGTGAAATTGGAGAACAAAAAGGATTTTATCAAGAAAATATCAAAAATACCGAAGAGGCTAGATCAAAAATCAATTCAGAAATTGAAATTGCAGAAAATAAAATCACAGAAATTAATAAAGTATTAACAACTATTACCGAAAAGGTTCTTGAAGCACGTGAGAAAAAAGTACGTTTTGAAACTCTTATTGATAACCATAAGTTAAAAATTAATGAATTAGAAAATAAAGTTAAGGAAGATTTTAAATGTTCAATCGACGATCTTTTAAACGAAGAAGACAAATTATCTATTGAAAAAACAAATATTGAAGAAATTGAAACTTTACTAAAAAATCTTAAAGATGAGAGAGATAATATGGGTGCGGTAAATTTAAGAGCAGATGATGAAACTAAAAATCTTGAAAATCAAATAAACAAAATGATGGAAGATAGAAAAGATCTTATGGCTGGAATATTAAAATTAAAGTCTAGTATTAACGAATTAAATCAAAAAGGAAGAGAAAAACTCATTGATGCCTATGATAAAGTTGGTCGCAAATTTAATGATGTGTATACGAAATTATTTGGAGGTGGAAATGCTAGACTTGAATTAATAGAATCTGACGACCCTTTAGAAGCTGGTTTAGAACTTTTAGTTAGTCCGCCTGGGAAAAAATTACAATCAATAACTTTATTGTCAGGTGGTGAGCAAGCCTTAACTGCTATGGCTTTAATATTTGCTGTATTCTTAATTAACCCTGCTCCTATCTGTATTTTGGATGAGGTAGATGCTCCTTTGGATGATGCAAACGTTACAAGATTCTGTTCGTTAATAGAGGAGCTAACTAAAATTACCGAAACAAAATTCATAGTTATCACCCACCATGCTTTGACAATGTCTAGAATGAATAGATTGTATGGAGTAACAATGGCTGAGAGAGGTGTTAGTCAATTAGTTGCTGTTGATCTTGAAAAAGCCGAAGAGATGGTAGCTTAAAAATAGATGTCAGAATTTGACAATCTTAAAAAAAAAATTGAATTAACTAAAAATAAAAGCAAAGTTAATTTATCTAAAAATAATAACAATACAGTAGGACTCACTCTTAGGATAAGCACCGAACTTGTGGCGGCAGTTTTTGTCGCAACTTTTATTGGTTATTACTTAGATAAATGGTTAGGAACTAAGCCAATTTTCATAATAATTCTATTTATAGTTGGTGTTGCGGCGGGAATATTTAATGTTGTGCGATCTGCAAAAATGATTAATAAAGGCTAAATTTATGGCAACTAATCCAATGCAACAGTTTGAAGTTCATAGAATAGGCCCGCACCTATCTTTGAACGGAACAGATCTTTCATTCACAAACTCAAGTCTTTTTATGCTAATTAGTTCAATATTAATTATAATTTTTTTTATAGTTGGAACTAGAAAAGTAAATATAGTTCCTAGTAAGATTCAATTACTTAATGAATTAGTATTCAATTTTATCTCTAAAATGATTAATGAAACAGCCGGTCCAAATGCTAGACCTTATTTTCCATTTATCTTAACTATTTTCTTATTTATTCTAACTCTAAATATGGTTGGTCTCTTGCCGTACGCCTTCACGGTTACAAGTCAAATAATTATCACATTTTTTCTTGCGATTGTAATATTTGTTGGAGTAACAATTATTGGCTTTATAAAAAATGGAGTTGGTTTTTTAAAAATATTTGCCCCATCAGGAGTACCTATTTTTTTATTTCCCATAATAGTTGCAATTGAAATTATATCCTTTTTAAGTAGACCTGTAAGTCTATCAGTTCGTTTGTTTGCAAATATGCTTGCTGGACACACAATGCTTAAAGTTTTTGGGGGATTTGTTGTAAGTCTAGGTATTGTTGGGGGTTGGTTACCCTTAAGTTTTTCTGTTGCTTTAACAGCTTTAGAAATATTAGTTGCTTTTTTACAAGCTTATGTTTTTGCAGTTTTATCGTGTATTTACTTAAATGATGCTTTAAATATGCATCATTAAACAACTAACAAAAAAGGAGAAAAAAAATGGAACTAGCGGCAGCAAAAATGATAGGAGCTGGATTAGCGGCAATAGCTTTGGCTGGAGTAGGCGTTGGGATGGGTACAATATTTGGTAATTATTTATCTGCAGCGATTAGAAATCCTTCAGCGGCACAAAAGCAATTTCCGACTTTATTATTGGGATTTGCTCTTACAGAAGCTATAGGTTTATTTGCTTTAGTTATTGCACTTTTAATACTTTTTGCATTTTAATTATTAAAATTAAATTAATAATAAGCAATCGTGAAAATAAATTTAGGCACTATAGTCTTTTTGCTATTTTTACACGAAATAGCATTTGCTAAGGAAGGTATGCCACAACTTAATACCAAGTTTTGGTTATCCCAAATTGTATGGCTTACAATAGTTTTTGCATTGCTATATTTTTTAATTCAAAAATTTTTTAGTCCTAAATTATTTGCATTAATTGATACAAGAACTAATTTTATTAAATCATTATTAGAAGAGGCAGAGGTTTGTAAAAATCAAATCCAAAAATTAGAAGATGAATACAATCTAATAATTACTGAAGCCAAAATTGAGTCAAAAAAAATATCTGCAAAACTTAAAAGTGATTTAAATGATAAAATTTCTATAAAAAGGAAAGAATTTGAAAACTTTTTAAATTCTGAAACACTAAAAACTGAAGAGGAAGTAAATAATTTTAAGAAAAAAGCATTAGAAAATATTCAAAGCATAGCTGGCGATTTTTCTAAAGAATTAATTGAAAAAATTACTGGAACAGCTCCAAATAATAGCAGTCTTAATGAAGTAATTATGGAAATATCTAACAAAGAAAAGAAATCACAATATGTTTGATGCCACATTTTGGGTAGCTATATCCTTTGTAATTTTTTGTTTAATAATTGTTTATAAAAAAATACCTCAAGTAATTAATAATTTACTAGATAATAAAATTAATGAAATTAAATCAGAAATAGATAATGCAAAAAATTTAAAAAACGAAAGTGAGCAATTACTCAAAAAATATAAAAAAAAAATAGAGGATGCTCACATGGAGAGAAGTCAAATTTTAAATAGTGAAAAAAAAGAAACTGAAATTTTTATTCAAGAGTCAGAGAATAAATTTGAGCAATTAATTCTTAATAAAAAAAAATCATTAGAACAAAAATTAGATCAGATGAAAGTAAAAGCAATTAAGGATATACAGAATATTTCCAATAAAATTGCTCTAGAAACAGTAAAAAAAATAATATCAAACTCTGCAAACGATGAAAAAATGAAAGTAATTAACCAAAAAAATTTAGAAAAGATTTTTATTAATTTGACTAATACTAAAGCTTCTTAACTTTTTGAATGTGTCCCATCGCAAAAGGGCCTTTTATTAGTTTTTTTGCAACCGCATAAAAAATAATATTTATCTTCTTGTACTGAAAATTTCAGGGGCGCCAGATTTGTACTTTTGTGAGAACCGTCACAGAAAGTTTTGTCTTTAGACAATCCGCAAACGCACCAAAAATAATCTTTTCCTTTTTGTAAGTGAACTTTAAGCGGATTATTAACTTTAGTATTTTTTTCTTGCATATTGGATATTGATGAATTGTATCTTAACTTATTTTAATTTGCAAAAGACTACAGTTGTTAAATATTAATCTTTAGAAGCTATTTATTTATTGTTTGGGCTCTACAAGAGCCTCCTCATATAATATAAAACAATACTTTAAAATTCCTATGGAACAAAAAATTGTAAATGTCTTTCTAGCAAGTCCAAGAGGATTTTGCGCTGGCGTAGATAGAGCGGTTGAAATAGTAAAAAAAACAATTAATAAATTTGGTTCCCCGGTTTATGTAAGACATGAAATAGTTCATAATAAATTTGTCGTTGAAAATCTAAGATCACAGGGAGCTATATTTATTGATGAACTTTCTGAAATTAAAAATAAATCTAGACCTGTGATATTCTCAGCGCACGGAGTTCCTAAAAAAGTAATTGATGAGGCAAAATTAAATAACATTATTTATATAGATGCTACTTGTCCATTAGTGACTAAGGTTCATAGAGAAGCAGAAGCATTAGCTAAAGAAGAGTTTAACATTATTTTCATAGGCCATAGAAATCATCCAGAGGTAATTGGGACTATGGGACAAATAGATGAAAAATTTATTTCACTAGTTGAAAATAAGAAAGATGTAGAAAATTATTCTCCTAAAATTAACAATAATAAATTTGCCTATATCACCCAAACTACACTTTCATTGGATGATACTTTAGAAATCATATCAGTATTAAAAAAAAAATATCCTTCAATAAAAGAGCCAATAAAAAGTGATATTTGCTACGCAACTACAAATCGACAAGAGGCTGTTAAAAAAATTGCAAAAAAATGTGATTTATTTCTAATCATTGGGAGTAGAAGCTCTTCTAATTCACAAAGATTAGTAGAAGTTGCAAAAAAATTTGGCTGTAAAGAAAGTATTTTAATGCACTCAGATCAAAAATTACCAATTGAAAAAATTAAAAATTCAAACAATATAGGTGTCACATCAGGTGCTTCAGCTCCTGAAATATTAGTTGAAAATTTAATTAAAGAAATAAAAAGTATTATAAATATTAGAGTTGAAGAAGTAATTACTTCGGTTGAAAAAGTTTCCTTCAAACTTCCTACAATGCTAATAAAATAATGGCCGTTTATACTAAATTAGAGCCACAAGAAATTTCAAATTTCTTACAACAATACAATATTTATAATTTTAAAGACTACAAAGGAATAACCGAAGGAGTAGAAAATACTAATTATTTTATTAGAACATCAGAGCAGGACTATATTCTTACTATTTATGAAAAAAGAGTTGCTGAAAATGATTTACCATTCTTCATAAAACTACTATCTATTTTATCCGAAAAAAGATTTCCTTGCCCAAAACCTATTGCTAATAAAAATAATGAAAAAATTAATAAAATTAAAAATAAAAATGCAGCTCTAGTAACTTTTTTAAGTGGAAAATCAAAGAATAAGATAACTAGCGAAGACTGCTTTCAAATTGGTAAAATTGCCGCTCAATTACATGAATTAACTAAACAACTTAAACTTAGTAGAAAAAATAATTTATCTATTGAAAATTGGAAAAGTATTTTTGAAAAAACTATAAAAGAAAAAATAGATTTAGATGAAACTACTATAAAAAAAACTAAAGATTACTTATCTTTTTTAGAAAACAATTGGCCTAAAAATTTGCCACAAGGAATCATTCATGCAGACTTATTCCCAGACAATATATTTTTTACTACTAATAAAGTTTCTGGGATAATAGATTTTTATTTCGCTTGTAATGATTTTTTTGCATATGAGATTGCAATTTGCTTTAACTCTATTTGCTTTGATAACAATTCTACCTTTAATATGACTAAAGCTAAAAATCTTATAGATGGTTATTCATCAATAAGAATATTAAGTAATGATGAAAAAAAATATTTACCTATTCTATGTATGGGGGCTGCTATGAGATTTTTTTTAACAAGACTATATGATTTTTATAATACTGATAATAAAGCAGATGTTAAAATTAAAGATCCATTTGAATATTTTAAAAAAATTGAGTTTCATTCATCTATTAAAAATTTTAACGAATATTTTATTTAATGACCGAGACAATAGTTTACACAGATGGTTCTTGTCTTGGTAATCCTGGTAAAGGAGGATGGGCGGCTGTAATTATTAAGAATAATCAAGAGGAAATAATATTTGGTTCTGAAAAAAACTCCACAAATAATAGAATGGAATTAACTGCAGCTATTAATGCTTTGTTAAAAACTAAGGAAAATGAAAAAATTAAAATCTACACTGACTCTAAATATCTTAAAGACGGTATTGAAAAATGGATAAATAATTGGAAAAATAATAATTGGAAAAATGCAAATAAAAAAGATGTTAAAAATAAAGATCTTTGGACAAAATTAGACAGCCTTATTAATAAAAAGCAAATTTCCTGGGAATGGGTTAAGGCTCATTCGATTAACGAATACAATAATAAAGTTGATATACTTGCAAGGAAAGCCGCTAGTGCAAACGATTAGTTAAAATATAATTTTTAATTTTAGCTAAATTGTTCGGCATTACTTTATAAAATTCTTTTTTTTTAATATTTTTACTTATCTCAATCGGTAGTTTAGGATTTTTTCTTAATATTTTATAAACAGTTTCTCCAAATTTTGCAGGATGGGCAGTTTCTAAACAAAATAAGTTTTCTGATTTTTTATCATTATTTAAGTAGTAGTTCTCTAAAGCCTTTAATCCAACTGAGGAATGAGGATCTAATATTTTGTTATTATATTCGTATACTGATTTAATAGTTTTTTTCGTATTTTTTGCATTTATAGAATTTGAATAAAAAATATTTTTAATATTTTTTAAAATATTTTTATCAACTTTATAAAAACCCTTACTATTAAGTTCCATCATTAATTTAGATATTTTTTTTGAATTATTATTATAATAAGAAGAAATTAGTCTTTCAAAATTACTTGCAACTTGTATATCCATGCTTGGGGAAATACTAAATCTTACTTTTGAGGGCTTATAAATTCCATTCATTAAAAATTTATGCAAAAGGTCGTTTTCATTTGTTGCGATAATTAATTTGGATATAGGCAGTCCCATCTTGTAAGCAATATAACCAGCGTAGATGTCGCCAAAGTTTCCTGTCGGCACTGAGAAAACACTTTTCTTATTTTTTTTAGATAATTGGAAGTGCGAATAAAAATAATAAACTATTTGAACGACAATTCTCGCCCAATTTATAGAATTAACTCCTGACATATTAATAGATTGCCTAAAGCTGCGGTCATTAAACATTGATTTAACTAATCTCTGACAATCATCAAATGACCCTTTAACAGCAATATTAAAAACATTTTTAGAATTAACTGTAGTCATAATTTTTCTCTGAGTTACAGAAACTTTGCCTTTAGGATGTAAAACAAAAATTCTTAAATTTTTTTTATTTTTTACAGCATCTATAGCTGCGGCCCCAGTATCTCCTGATGTTGCAGTTACAAGATTAATTTTTTTTCTATTTTTTGAAAGAATGGTTTCGTACATATTACCTATAACTTGCATAGCAATATCCTTAAAAGCTAATGTAGGTCCATGATATAGTTCTATTAAATTAAATTTTTTTACTCTAGAAAATTTTACCACATTTTTGCTATCAAATTTTTTATAAGAGTTTTTTATGATTTTTTTTAACTCTTTTTTTGAAAAAGTATTATCTGTATAAATTTTGATAATTTCATAGGCTAAATTACTATAATTTAATTTAGAAAATTTTTTTAGAGTATCATTTGATAATCTAGGAATTACCCTGGGAATATACAATCCACCATCATGAGCAAGGCCATTTAAAAAAGTATCAATAAAATTATAAGTTTTTTTATTATCTCTTGTACTAATATATTTCATTGCGATCTTCTCTTATAATATAAAAAAAAAATTATAGTAAATAAGGCCAAGCCATACCAAGTTATAGCATATTGCAAATGATTATTTGTTATATGAATTTCATAATCGTTAGAAATAATATCTTTGTTATTTGGGGAGGTTTGAATAATTAATAAAGGATAAATATCCTTATTTAAGGTTTTTTTTAAATATTCAATATCGATTGAATAAACAAAGTCCTCGGTAAAACTGTTTTTTGGTGTGAATAAATTTACTGGTGTTATTTTTTTTGTGTATCCTTCAATAAGATCATCCTTAAATGAAGTATTTTTAATTAAATTAATATTTTTTTTTCTAACCCAGCCTTTGTCTATCAAAACTACAGAGGAATTATCAATATCATAGGGTACGATAACTTTAAAACCTATCTCCCCTTTTTTAAGTTGATATAAAAAAATTGCGGGATTTGATTTATTTTTTTTAAATTTAACTTTGGTATACTCTTTATTTATATCTTTATTAAAAGATGTAGAATTTTTTTTTAAATTTACTTCTAATTGAGAAATTAAATTTTTTTTTGAATTTAATCTTAAAATTTGCCAAGTTCCCAATAAAAAAATTACTAATACGAAAAATATAAAAAAAATATCTAAAGATTTAATTTTAAACAAAAGTAACTATTAGCTTCCCCAAATATATATTGAGGCAAATAAAAATAGCCAAACCACATCAACAAAGTGCCAATACCAAGCTGCAGCTTCAAATCCGAAATGATGATCAGGTTTATAATGTCCAGCTTTTGCCCTAAAATAACAAACTGCTAGGAATATTGTGCCTACAAGCACGTGAAAGCCATGAAATCCCGTCGCCATATAAAAAGTTGCACCGTAAATTCCAGAACTTAATTTAAAGTCAGCAACAAAATATTCATAAGCCTGAAAAGAAGTAAAAATAAGTCCTAAAATTACAGTTAACAACAATCCATTCAATAGTCCTTTTCTATCATTCTCTAGTAAAGAGTGATGCGCCCAAGTTACTGTGGTTCCTGATAAAAGTAATATTAAAGTATTAATTAATGGTATATGCCAAGGGTCTAAGGTCTTAATATCTTTTGGCGGCCAAACACCACCTATCACTGCATCGGGAAATAGACTGGAATCAAAATAAGCCCAAAACCAAGCAACAAAAAACATTACCTCTGAAATTATAAAGAGTGTCATGCCGTACCTGAGACCGATTTGAACCACCGGAGTATGATCGCCTTTATGTTCACCCTCAATGACCACATCCCTAAACCACATAAACATACAATAAAGTGTTAGAGCCAATCCAATAAGAAGTAACCACAAAGATTTCGAGTGCATAAAATAAACGGCACCAATTGCTAAAACTAAAGCTGAAAAAGATATTGCTATGGGCCAAACACTTGGGTCCACCAAATGATAATCGTGACCTTTTTTATGAGTGTCTGACATTAGTTATTTACCTTTTTATAATTAGCTACATCAAAAAAAGTATAAGACAAAGTGATATCTTTGATTTCTTTTGAGGATAAATCTTCAACTATTTTGGGATCAATAAAATATGCCATAACAAAATCCATCGATTCTTTTGGTTTTAAAGTTTGTTGTTCAAAACAGAAACAACTAATTTTATTAAAATACTTACCAGCACTATCTGGCACAACATTAAAAGTGGAAACTGCAGTCGAAGTTTCATTGCCTAAATTTTTAACAGTAAATTTAATCGTAGAAACTTGTCCTACCTTAATATTTTCTTTATTTTTTTCTGCTTTAAACTCCCAAAACAAACCCTTAGATACATTAGTATCAAAACGAGTAACGATATTATGATCAATAACAACATTTGGAGCTTGTTTAGAAGTCTTTGGAGTACCTCCAAATCCAGTGACCTTACAAAATAATTCATAAAGAGGAACTGAAGCATAAGAGAGACCAAGCATTATAAAAAATATAAGAACTAAATAAATCGGGTTTATATTATTTTTAACTTTTTCACTCATAAAGGTCTAGTATAAATTCCCATGTTATAAACTGAAAAAACAAAAAAGAAGATTACTAGTAATATTAATATAACAGCAGTAATATAATTTTTTTTCATTAAAAAATTTTAAAAAAACTTTCAATTAATAATAAACTGAAAATTAAAAATAAGTATAGAATAGAAAATGCAAATATTTTTTTTGAGTATTTCTCTTCATTTATCTTATTTTTAGCTTTTAATAATTGATAAGTTAAAAAAATATAAGTTAGTCCTAAAATCAAGGCTGGAATTAAATAAATCAAACCGGCAAAATTAAAATAAAATGGAAGTATTGTGATCGGAAATAATATTAATGCATAAATAAAAATATTTTTCTTTGTAAACTCTACTCCGGATACAACTGGAAGCATTGGAATATCAGCTTTTTTATAGTCATCCGATTTATAAAGAGACAAAGACCAAAAATGAGATGGTGTCCAAAAAAATATAATTAAAAATAAAACTATAGGTTCGATTGACAAACTATTATTTGAAATAGTCCAACCGATAACCGGGGGGAATGCTCCTGCTGCCCCACCTATCACAATATTTTGAACGCTTCTTCTTTTTAACCAAATTGTATAAACAAAAATATAAAAGCCGATAGTTAGAGCTAAGATTGAAGCAGATAAAATATTTGAAACAAAATATAAGCCGATAACAGATACTAAAGTTAAAAAAATTCCAAAATACAATGCTTGGTTATTTGAAATTTTACCAAGAGGAATTGGCCTTAAACATGTTCGTGACATTATTGCGTCTATTTCTGAGTCATACCACATATTTAATGCTCCAGCTGCGCCGGCTCCAGCTGCAACAAAAAATAAAGCTAAGACAGAACTTACAAAATCAATTTGGTTTTTTGAAATAACTAAACCAACGAGAGCAGTAAATACTACAAGAGACATGACTCTTGGCTTCATTAAATTGTAAAAATTTTTAACTAGTAAAATATTTTTACTTTTGTGATAGTTGATAGAAGCTGTTTTGTACATTTGTTTAATTACTTAATTTTCGGAAGTTCATTGAACTGATGGAATGGTGGTGGCGAACTCAAAGTCCATTCTAGCGTTGTTGCTCCTTCACCCCATTGATTATCAGCTACTCGTTTTCCTCTTATAAATGCATGGGCTACTAAAACTAAAAATACTAATACTCCAAAAGCTGAAATGTACGAGCCTACAGAAGAAATATAATTCCAGCCTGCATAAGCATCTGGGTAATCTGCATATCTTCTTGGCATTCCTGCTAATCCTAAAAAATGCTGAGGAAAGAAAATTAAATTAACTCCTATAAACGTTAACCAAAAATGAATTTTTCCTAAAAGTTCTGAATATTCATATCCTGACATTTTTCCAAACCAATAATAAAATCCTGCAAATATTGAAAATACGGCTCCAAGAGAAAGCACGTAATGAAAATGAGCAACGACATAATATGTGTCATGAAAAGCTGTATCTACTCCCGCGTTTGCTAAAACTACTCCGGTAACTCCACCCACAGTAAATAAAAATATAAAACCTACCGCCCAAAGCATCGGGGTTTTCATAGTAATGGACCCTCCCCACATGGTAGCTATCCATGAGAAGACTTTGATGCCTGTAGGAACGGCAATAATCATGGTTGCAAAAACAAAGTAAGCCTTCGTATCAACGCCCATTCCAACGGTGTACATGTGATGAGCCCAAACCACGAAACCTACAACGCCAATAGATACCATCGCATAAGCCATTCCTAAATAACCAAAAATCGGCTTTTTTGAAAAAGTTGAGATGATGTGACTTACCATTCCAAATCCTGGTAAGATCATAATGTAAACTTCTGGGTGTCCAAAAAACCAAAATAAATGCTGAAATAAAACCGGATCTCCTCCGCCCTTAGGTTCAAAGAAAGCAGTGCCAAAATTTCTATCCGTTAATAACATTGTAATTGCACCTGCAAGCACTGGCAAAGATAACAATAGTAAAAAAGCAGTTACAAGAATAGACCAAGCAAATAAAGGCATTTTATGCATTGTCATTCCTGGTGCTCTCATATTGAAAATAGTTGTAATGAAATTTATAGCTCCAAGAATTGAGGATGCTCCCGCAAGGTGCAAACTTAATATTGCAAGATCCATCGCAGGACCAGGTTGTCCAGCCTTTGATGATAACGGAGGGTAGATCGTCCAACCGCCACCAACACCTGATCCGCCTGGCGGACCTTCAACAAAAATAGATGCAATTAATAAAATGAATGCGGCAGGTAATAACCAGAAAGAAACGTTGTTCATTCTAGGAAAAGCCATGTCTGGAGCACCAATCATTAAAGGAACAAACCAATTTCCAAATCCTCCAATCATTGCAGGCATCACCATAAAGAAAACCATGATTAAACCGTGTCCTGTTACTAAAACATTATAAAGGTGATAGTCACCTCTTAGAATTCCATCGCCCGGATACATAAGTTCCATTCTCATTAGAACTGAAAAAGCTGTACCAATAATTCCTGCTATAATTGCAAAAATTAAATATAAAGTTCCTATGTCTTTATGATTTGTTGAAAACAACCATCTAGTCCAAAAACCAGGATAATGGGAATGTTCAGAACTTGAATTAGCCATTTATTTTTTTTCCTTAATTAAATTTTTCACAACAAGATTATTCTCAGGATATTTTGCAAACTTAATTTTAGCTTCTTTTAACCATTCAGTATATTGTTTGTCAGAAACCACTCTTACAGTGATTGGCATGAATGCATGTCTAGATCCACATAACTCTGAACATTGACCATAATACACTCCTTCTTTTTCAGCTTTAAACCAAGTTTCATTAATTCTTCCCGGAACGGCATCTCTTTTAACCCCAAAGGATGGAACTGCCCAAGCATGCAATACATCATTTGCGGTTATTAAAACTTTAACGACTTTATTAACCGGAACAACTACATGGTTGTCAGTTTCAAGAAGTCTTGGTTGATTGGGTTTTAAATTTTTTGTCTCAATCATGTTCGCATCAAATGCAATATTTTGGTCTGGGTATTCATATCCCCAATACCATTGGTAGCCTATAGCTTTAATAGTTACATCGGCTTTAGGTATAATATCTTGTTTATACAATAATCTGAATGATGGAATTGCAATCACTATTAAAATTAAACAAGGGATAACTGTCCACATAACTTCTATAAAAGTATTGTGAGAAGTTTTTGAAGGTATTGGATTTTTTGAAGCTCTAAATTTAAAAATAGAGTAGAGTAATAAAAAAAGTACAAAAACTGATATTGCAACTATTATTGGCAGCAATATACGATCATGAAGATGAACGATATCGTTCATAACAGTGGTTACTGACTCGTTAAAACCCATTTGCCAATTAACGCTGGCAAAGGAAGAGCTTGCTGAACTAAAAAACATAAAAAAAACAAAAAACTTATAAATTAATTTTTTTATCATCAATAAAAGATATGCTATGTAAATATAGTTATTTAGCTATATTAATAACACAAATATATACAAAAAATTTGCGACAATTTATCTAAAAATGCATTCAAATTTAAATGAATTTTTTTCAAAGGAAAATTCAATTTCAAGAAAGTCAGCAGAAACAATAGTTAATAATACTCTTTTTAAGTGTGATGATGGTGAATTGTTTCTAGAATCTACTGTTTCGGAGTCATTATTATTAGATGATGGAAAAATCAAAAATACTAGTTATGATTCTAGCAAAGGTTATGGCTTAAGGTCAGTTAATAATGATGTCACTACTTACTCCCACTCAAATGAATTAACGGAGGAGTCTCTAAAACAATCTGCAAAAATAATTATAGATGCGAATAAAAATTATTCTGGAAAAATAAATTTAGGACCAAAAAAAAATAATAAATATCTTTATACCGATGTTAATCCAATTGAAGCAAAAAATTTTTCAGAAAAAATAGAGTTATTAAATAAAATTGATAAGTATTTAAGAAATAAAAGTCCATATGTTAAACAAGTTTCAAGTTCAATATTTTCTGAATATCAACAAATAGAAATTATTAGACCTGATAATCAAAGTTACTCTGATAAAAGACCTTTGGTTAGATTTAATGTTTCAGTGGTTGCTGAAAAAAACGGAAGAAAAGAAACTGGAAGTTATGGAACGGGCGGTAGAAAAATATTAGACGAATATATTACTGAATTAAATTGGAAAAAAGTTTGTGACATTGCATTAAAACAAGCATTGATTAACCTTGAAAGTATTGCTGCCCCTGCTGGAGAAATGAAGGTAGTTTTGGGACCTGGCTGGCCTGGAATACTTCTTCATGAGGCAATCGGACATGGCCTAGAAGGAGATTTTAACAGAAAAAAAACTTCTGCATTTTCAAATTTGATGGGACAAAAAATAGCTGATGAGCAAGTAACAGTGGTGGATGATGGAACGATTGAAAATAGAAGAGGATCAATTACTATTGATGATGAAGGTACTCCAGCTAATAAAACTGTTCTAATTGAGAAAGGAATATTAAAAAATTATATACAAGACAGATTGAACGCAAGATTGATGAATGTCCAACCCACAGGCAATGGTAGAAGAGAAAGTTTTGAGCACATGCCAATGCCTCGTATGACTAATACATATATGCTTTCAGGAAAATATCACCCCGATGAAATAATTAAATCAGTAGATAATGGAATTTATGCAGTTGCTTTTGGCGGTGGGCAAGTAGATATCACAAATGGCAAATTTGTTTTCTCTTGCACTGAAGCTTACGAAATTAAGAATGGAAAAATTCAAAGACCATTAAAAGGTGCAACACTCATTGGCAATGGCCCCGATGTTCTAACAAAGGTTAAAATGGTCGGCAATGATATGGAATTAGATGCTGGAGTTGGAACTTGTGGAAAAAATGGACAGTGGGTACCGGTTGGTGTCGGTCAGCCAACAATTTTAATTGACGGCATTACTGTAGGCGGAACTCAAAATTAATTAATCTCAGAGTTTAACAAAGTAAGACCTACAACGGCAGCGGTTTCTGACCTTAAAATATTCTGTCCTAATGAGAAAGGAATGCAATTTTTCATACTATTTAATATTTCTCTTTCTTTTAATGAGAAATCACCCTCTGGACCTATTAATAAATAAAACTCATGACTTTTATTATTTTTAACTTCTTCGCTTATTTTTTTATTTGATGAATTAGTATCTGCAAAAAAAATTATAGAATTCTTGTTAATAAATTTAAGTTTTTTTTCTAGTTTCTGAACTTCATAAATATTTGGCAAATACAACTGATTGGACTGTTCACAAGACTCCTTTATGATTTTTTTTGCCCGTTTAATATTTAAATTTTTTACAACAGATTTTTCTGAAATTATAGGTATAAAACTATTAACTCCTATTTCAGTGCATTTTTGAATTAAATAATCTAGTTTTGAACTTTTAATTAATGAAAATATTAAAGATATTTTACTTGGTTTATTTATATTTTCAATTTTTGAAATTAATTTTACTTTTACATTTTTTTTATCAAAACTAATAATTTCTGCTTTAAATTCTCCGTCCTTAGAATTAAATATAAAAAGATTATCCCCTTCCCCAAGTCGCATTACATTTATCAAATAATGGGCATCCTCCCTTTCTAAAATTAAATTTGAGTCTAGATCTAATTTTTTATCTAAATAAATTCTTACTTTTAAAGACATAACTGTTATTGTAACTAAATTATCTAATTTTTACAAAATGTACCAATTTTTTAGCCTACTAAGACTTAATAAACCAATTGGAATTTTTTTATTATTCTGGCCGTGCGCATGGAGTTTAACGATGGCTCAATGGTTTGTTGTTAACAATTATCTATTTATTAAATACCTAATTCTTTTTTTTATTGGATCTATAATTATGAGAAGTGCTGGCTGCGTCTATAATGATATAGTTGATAAAAAAATAGATTTTAGAGTTCAAAGAACAAAAAAACGTTTAATAGCTTCGGGAAAAATATCAGTTACAACTGCTTGGTTAAGTATTTCATTTCTTATTATACCTGCGTTAATAATATTATTTCAGTTCAATAACTTTTCGAAAATATTAGGCCTATCTTCTGGTTTGCTAATTATCACTTATCCTTTTATGAAAAGAATAACATTTTGGCCTCAATTATTTCTTGGGTTTACTTTTAATTGGGGTGTATTACTTGGTTGGTCAGTATTTTTTGAAAATATAACTTTAGAAACTATAATCCTTTACATGACAGGAGTTTTTTGGACTTTAGGATATGACACGATTTATGCATTACAAGACAAAGTCGACGATTTGAAAATAAAAGTTAAATCTACAGCAATCAAATTTAGACATGATATAAAAAATTTTTTATTTTTTTGTTATATTTCATCAATAACTCTTCTTGTTGCCTTAGGATTTTTGACAGGAAGATCTTTTATATATTTCATATTAATTGCATTTGCTGCATTACATTTAGCATTTCAAGTTATAATAATTCAAAAAATAAAATCTAATAATAAAGATAAAATTCAAAAAGTTTTTAATAGTAATAATTCATTTGGACTTTTAATATTTTTAATTTTTTTTTTAGAAATCTATTATGGTTAAAGATGATTTTTTCTTAAATAATCTTGGTGAATATTGTATTGACGAATTAAAGAAAATTGGGTCAACAAGTTCAGAAGTTATTGTAGCTCATTCAATCTCTGATGATATGCTGCAAAGAAATGGAAAGATTGAAGAAGTTACAAGATCTGAAGATATTAGCATCGGCTTAACTGCATATATAGGTAAAAAAAAATCCTCTACCTCGATTTCTAATTTAACAAAAAATAATATTAAACAGGCTATTGTTAGATGTTATGAAATGGCAAAAAATACTCCTGAAGACAAATATTGCGGTTTACCAGAAAGCTGTAATACTGAAAAAAATCAAGTTGATTTAAATTTATTTGATAATTCAACAATCTCTTTTGAAACTAAAAAAGATTATATTTCTCAATGCGAAGCAGAAGCATTGGCTCAAAAAAAAATAGTTAATTCCAATGGAGTATCTTTTACCGAGGCAAAATCAAATTTTGTATTGAAAAATTCAAATGGCTTTTCTAATGGGCAAAAATCATCGATCTTTAGTATTTCATGCGATGTTGTTGCTAAAGAAAAGGAAAGCATGGAAAGAGACTATGAATATTCATCAAAAAGATTTTTTTGTGATTTAATGAAACCGAGATTAATTGGAAAAATAGCAGCTGAAAGAGCGGCTGCTAGGTTAAGTCCAAAAAAAATAGACTCATTTAACGGTCCTGCAGTGTTTGAACCAAGAGTAGCATCAAGCTTTTTATCTCATTTAATATCGTCTATTTCTGGACACAATTTAGCTAGAAAAGTGAGTTTTATTAATGGAGATATTGGAGAAATTTTGTTTAAAGAAAATATTAATGTTATTGACGATCCCTTAATAAAAAAAGGACTAGGATCAAGAAACTTTGACTCCGAAGGTGTGATTTGTGAAAAATTAGAACTTATTAAAAAAGGTAGACTAAACGAAATTATTTTAGACTGCTATTCCAGTAGAATGTTAAATAAAAAGTCTAACGGAAGATGTGGTGGTACTACAAATTGTTATTTCGAAAATGGAAAGTTAACAAAAAAAGATTTAATAAAAGATATTCAAAAAGGAGTTTATATTACAGAATTATTTGGCTCAGGATTTAACAGTGTAACCGGAGATTTTAGCAAAGGAGGTTCCGGTTTCTTAATTGAAAATGGAGAAATAACTTATCCAATTAGCGAAATAACAGTTGCTGGGAATATTAAAAATATGTTCAGAGAAATTGAACTTGCTAATGACTTAGAGTTTAGATCCCGAATAAATTCTCCAACAATTAGAATTAATAATATAAGTATAGCAGGCAAGTAAATGAATAAACTAGATTTAGTAAAAAGAATTTTTAAAACGCAAGTCAAAAGATATATTCCAGAATTAAGTCTAACTTTTTTATTTATTATTCTAACTTCACTTACTACAGCAGCAACTGCATGGCTACTTGATCCTGCCATTAAAGAAATTTTCGAAAATAAAAATACGAAAATGCTTTATATTATTCCAATAGCAATCATACTTACTTTTATTATTAAAGCTTTTGCAGTTTATGGAACAAGAATTGTAACTATAAAAGTTGGAATAAAAATAATTAAAAATATTCAAACTTTAATGGCTAAAAAATTTTTATTATCAGATATTTCGCATATTACAAAAAAACATTCTGGTAAATATTTATCACATTTTACTAATGACACTGGAATCCTTTTTGGTGTTTTAACAGGAGTAGTTGTTACTTTATTTAAAGAAAGTTTTACACTTATCGCCTTGCTTGGGCTAATGTTTTATCATGACTGGCAGTTAAGTCTGCTTGCAATAATAATGATTCCTATAGCAGCTATTTCCTCAAAAAATCTTGGGAAAAAAATGGGAAAAAAAGTTAATATAAGTTTAGAGGCTTCGGATAAATTTTTGAAATTCTTAAGTGAAATAATTAAAGGCTCCTGGTTAATAAAAATATATCAAAAAGAGGAAGAAGAACTAAAAAGAATTAGTATGATTATTGATGAACGTTTTAAAGCTATAAGAAAAGTTGAACAAACTAGACTTGGGGCTGGACCCATTATGGAAGTAATCTCTGCAATAGCAATTGCTGTGGTTGTTTTTTTTGCAGGATACAGAAGTATGCAAGGGGCGATAACACTTGGTGAATTTGTATCCTTTCTTGCAGCTTTGATGCTGGCATATCAGCCAGTGAGAGCACTTGCTGGTATAAATATTGGAATACAAGAAGGAATTTCTGCTGCAAAAAGAATTTATGAATTAATAGATCAAAAAAATGAAATTTATCACGATGAAAATGCTCCATCTTTAAAATTAATTAACGCAAGCATAGAGTTTAAAAATATTAGTTTTACTTACCCAGACGGAACTCAAGCTTTAAAAAATCTTTCTGCAAAAATAGAAGGCGGAACTAAAGTTGGTCTTGTTGGCGTTAGTGGCTCTGGAAAAACTACATTTTTAAACTTAATACCCAGGTTTTTTCACTTAAAAAACGGTTCAATATTTATTGATAACCAGAACATTAATGACATTAACTTAAATTCTCTTAGAAAAGAAATATCTCTAGTTAGTCAAGATGTAATACTTTTTGATGACACTATTAAGGCAAATATTTTATATGGAAATGCACTAGCCTCAAATGAAGAAATCATAAAAGCATGTAAGTTTGCGGCTGCACAAGATTTTGTTGAAAAACTTCCAAATAAATATGAAACTATAATTGGAGAAAATGGTATTAAATTATCTGGTGGCCAAAAACAAAGATTATCTATTGCAAGAGCTATATTAAAAAATTCTTCTATAATATTATTAGATGAGGCTACGTCATCTTTAGATTCTGAGTCTGAATCAGTTATTCAAAAAGCCATAGAAAACTTAACTAAAAATAAAACAACTATTATTATTGCGCATAGATTATCTACGGTAATGAATTGTGATAAAATTTTAGTTTTTGAAAACGGGAAAATTATTGAGGAGGGTAAACATGAGTTTTTAGTAAATAATTCATTAACTTACAAAAAATTATATGAAAAACAAATTATAAATTAATGAGAGTTATTTATTATTTTGTAACATTATTGTTACACTATTTAATACGACCCTATCTCTACATTAGAATTCTTAAAAAAAAAGAATGCTCAATTCGATTTAAAGAAAAATTAGGAATAACAAATGCACAAAGATTTGAAGGATATCTAATATGGTTTCATTGTGCGAGTATAGGGGAATTAAAAAGTATATTTCCGATTATTGATTACTACATAAAAAAAAATAAAATTTTGGTTACCACTTCTACTCTAAGTTCTAGTGAAATTTTCTATAAAAAATATAACGATAATGAAAATATTATTCATCAATTTTCACCAATTGATAGCCCACAAATAGTACAAAAATTTTTTAAAAAATGGCAACCGAATATTATTTTTTTTACAGACTCAGAATTGTGGCCAAATCAAATTTTTTACGCAAAAAACAATAATATACCAATAATTTTACTTAATGGGAGGATTTCTAAAAAATCATTTGCTAAGTGGAAATTATTTAAGAAAACTATGCATGAAATATTGAAATGTTTTAAATTAATTTTATGCCATAGCAATTTAAGTAAGGATCATTTTAATTATTTTGAAGCTAATCATGCAGAAGTTATTGGAAATCTTAAATTCATAGTCTCTAAAAATCCTAATTTAAAAAATATAGACAATTATAATCTACAAAATAGAATAAAATTTATTGCTTTGAGCACCCATAATACCGAGGAGGAGTTGTGTGTAAAAACTCATCTTTCTTTAAAAAAAAAATATCCAAATTTATTAACTATAATTATTCCAAGACATATTAATAGAATTATAGAAATAGAAAAAATGGTAAAAAGCTATAATTTAAATTTCTTAACAGAAAATTCTTTATCTAATATTAAAAATGAAACAGATATTTTAATTGTTAGTTCATATGGAAACACAGAAAATTTTTTAAAACTATCAAAATTTATTTTTATTGGTGGTTCTTTAATTAATCACGGTGGGCAAAATCCAATAGAAGTTGCTTATAATAATTCTTTTATCTTTCATGGTCCCTATATACATAATTTTACTGAGATGTATAATTTTTTACGTAATGAAAATATTGCTTTTGAAGTGAAATCTGAAAAAGAACTAATTGAGCAATTAGAAAAAAAAATTAAGACACCTCAAAATATTAATATCAATGAAAGAATAGTTAAAATTGGTAACGAAATTCTATTATCTACAATTAAAAAATTAGACCAATATATTGGTAATTAATAAAATGTATTTTATAAAACCAAAATTTTGGGATAAAAAAAGTAATACTTTTTTATCAACGTTATTATACCCATTATCAATTATCTATTATCTTGCTAATATTTTAAAAAAAAAAATATCCTTAGTAGAAAAATTTGAGATACCTATAATTTGTATTGGAAATATTTATATTGGAGGAACAGGGAAAACTTCTACCGCTATAGAGATATTTAAAATATTAAATGGATTTAAAAAAGTCTGTTTTTTAACAAAAGGATATGGAAGAAAAAGTAATGAAGATATTTATTTAAGTGAGATAAATACCCCTAATCAAAATACAGAAGATACAGGTGATGAACCATTATTATTAAACAAATTTGGGCATGTGTATATTTCAAATAACAGAGTGGCGGCGATAAAAAAAATTATTAAATTAGGATATGACGCAATTATCTTTGACGATGGATTTCAAGATCATAAAATATTTAAAAACTTAAATCTTTTATGCTTTGACTCAACAAATTGGATTGGAAATGGTAACCTGATACCCTCAGGACCATTAAGAGAACCACTAACATCAATTAAATTAGCTAATTTTATAGTTATCAAAGGTGAAAAAAATCAATTCATTGAAAAAGAAATAAAAATTATATGTCCAAATATTGAAATTATTTACACTGAAAATAAAGTTGAAAACATTGAAACTTTAAGAAATAAAAATTTTATAGCATTCACAGGAATTGGCAATCCTTATAGTTTTTTTAATACATTATTAAATAATGAAATAAAAATTTTAAAACAAATTATCTACCCAGATCATTTTCAATTTACTGAAAAAAATTACAAAAATTTGTTTGAAGAGGCAGAAAAAAGAAATTGTAATTTAATAACAACAGAAAAAGATCATGTAAGAATTAACGATAAATTTAAAAATAAAATTTACTATACTAAATTAAGTACTAAGTTAATTGGCAAAGAAATTTTAGAAAAAGAACTTAAAAAATTATTTTAATGAAAATTATTAGATATTTTTTAGAATTTACTTTAGTAATATCTTTTTTTTTAATATTCAAAATTATAGGTCTTAAACTATCCTCCAAATTAGGGGAAATAATTGGAAAATATTTTGGTCCTCTATTTAGAAAAAAAATAATAGTAAAAAAAAATATTTTAATAGCATTCCCAAATATTGATGAAAAATCAATTAATCAAATCATTGATGGTATGTGGAAAAATATAGGAAGAATATTTGGAGAATATATCCATATAAATAAATTTAGTCTTTTAGATAATGAAATGAATAAAATTGTATTTATAAATAAAAATAATTTACAAATCTTAATGAACAATAATAAACCTATAATCTTCTTTTCTGGCCATTTTGCAAATTTTGAATTAATGGCAAAATGTTTAAGAGAATTGCAGTTTAATATTGGTGCAATTTATAGACCACTTAATAATATTTTTTTAAATCCAATTATGGAGTTTATTAGAAAAAAATATATATGCCCAATTCAAATAGAAAAAGGTCCTTCTGGTACTAAAAAACTAATAAAGCATATTTCTACTAAAAATCCTCTAGCATTAATGATTGACCAAAGATTATCATCCAGTATTCGTGTACCTTTTTTTAGTCAACCAGCAACTACCACGACAACCCCTGCTCAATTATCAATCAAATATGATGCATTACTTGTTCCTGTATTTTTAAAAAGATTAAAAAATACTAATTATGAATTTTTTATTGAAGAACCTTTAGTGGTCAAAAAAACAAATGATTATGAAAAAGATATTTTTAATATCACTGAAATCATGAATAAAAAAATTGAAGAATTTATAAAAGTTGATCCTACTAGCTGGTTATGGTCCCATGACAGGTGGAAATAAAAAAATTATTTTAGAATTAACTCAGGATCAATCTTAGTGCCTAACCAATTCATTCCAAAATGCAAATGAGGTCCGGTAGCTCTGCCCGTTGATCCAACTTTTCCAATTATTTGCCCTTTTTTTATAAAATCTCCTTTTTTTACCAAAATTTCATCTAAATGAGCATAAATTGTGGAAACTCCATGCCCATGATCTAAAATTATACTATCACCTGTGAAATAAAAACCTCTCTCGGCAAGAGATACATAACCATCTGCTGGAGACTTAATCTCCGTTCCTTTAGGTACTGCGTAATCTATACCTAAATGTGGTGAACGAGGCTTGCCATTTAATATCCTTTGGCTTCCATAAATTCCTGAAATTACACCATCAACAGGCTTATTAAATCCTGAAAAAAAAAATTCAAAATCAGAATTAATTAATTGAGCATTTTTAATTAGATCATTTTCTTTTTTTATTATTTCTAAAGAGTCCTGATCGGGTGTAACCATTTTTTCATTTAGCCCATCAATTTTTTGAATTTTATATTGTCTCTTTTTAATTTTATATGTTTTTGAAATTTTTTGATTATTTTTATCAACTGACTCTATAACAATATCTCCTGTTTGGTTGTAATTTATTCCAAAAACGAAAATTCCATTTTTTGATAATTTTATTTGTTGTTTATTAATATATATAGTTTTATCAGGATGCTCCTTTCCAATAATAAGTGCTCCTTGAATAATTTCTCCATTAATTTCAAATGAATATGCTAGACTTGAATTGAATAATAAAAAAAAAATAATTAAGAAGCGCATTTATTTTTTATTTAATTGTTTAAATCTTTCATTTGCTTCAAAGTAAGAAAAGTAAGCCTCTTGCAGCTCAACATTCCAGTATTTTAATTCTGATAAACTTATTTTTTTTCCTGAAACTTTACAAATTACGTAGTCTCCAGAACTAATAATTTCGAAATTTCCAGGTTTAAATTTTAATTTTGCTTCTTTCATAAAAAATTTTTTCAACCAATTTTAGCTTTAATTTTTCCATCTGATAATTCAATAATAACATCATTATTTTTGAGAGTATGATTTTTTTTATAAATAATATTATTATTTAAATCTCTAATAATTGAAAAACCTCTTTTTAGAATTTTTTTTGTATCTAAACTTTCTAATCTAGAAAAAATACTATTTAAATTTAATTGAAAATATTTAAATTTATCTTTTAGTAAATTGGTAAGTGATTTATCATAAATTTTAATTTTATCTTTCTTCTCTTTAATAAAATTTTTTAAATTATTAATATTTAATGATTTTATTAATTGGTAAACATTTTTATCTTTTTCTCTTAAAAATAAATTAAAATTAGAAATTAACTGTTTATTAAATGCAAAAATTTTCTCAATTAAAACAGTTTTTTCTGGAACAGCTTTCTCTGCAGCCGCAGTTGGAGTTGAGGCTCTATAATCTGCTACTAAATCTAGTAATGTAAAATCAGTCTCATGTCCGATCGCGGAAATAATTGGTATTTTACTTACAAATGCAGATTTAACTACATTTTCGTCATTAAACGATAATAAATCTTCAGCTCCACCGCCTCCTCTAGCTATTATAATCGTATCTACATTAATTCTTTTATTAAAAAATTCTATTCCTTTAATTATTTCTCCTGCTGATTTATTTCCCTGAACAGAAATTGGATAAATTAATAAATGAGTTGGATATCTATCTTGCACTCTGTTGATAATATCCATTATTACCGCGCCTGTTGGTGAAGTAATTATTCCAATTTTATTAGGAATAAATGAAATAGATTTTTTATTTTCTTCATTAAAATAGCCTTCAGCTTGTAATTTTTTCTTTCTTTGTTCAACTAATTTTAACAAAGCTCCTTCGCCTTGAAGCTCGATCTGATCTACTTTGATCTGATAACTTGAAATACTACTTTTTGCATATGTTGTAATCTTTCCTTCAGCAACAACCTCCATACCTTCTTCTGGAAAAACTTGCAAAAGTGGCACTGCGCTTGACCAGCATATAGCATTTAAAATAAAATTTTCGTCCTTTAGTGAAAAATACAAATGACCTTTATTTTCTTTTATTTTGGAAACTTCGCCTCTAATTCTCACTCTTTCAAAATTTTCTTCTAAAATATTTTTTGTCAAAGATGTGATTTCTGAAACAGAAAATTCTGGTATGTTTTTCATTATCAATTTATATACCTATATTATTATATGAACATAGCTGTTATAGGAAGCGGTGGCAGAGAACATTCTATTTGCTTTAAACTAAAACAATCAAAGCATATAAATAAAATTTTTTGTATTCCTGGAAATGCCGGCACAAACAAAGTTGCAGAGAATATTAATATAGATATTCTTGATTTTAAAAATATTTCTAATTTCTTAAAAAATAATAATATAAAAGTAGTATTTGTTGGGCCTGAAATACCTTTGGTTAATGGAATTAAAGACTACCTAGAAAAAAAAAGTTTTTTTGTATTTGGTCCATCTAAAGCAGCTTCAAGATTAGAAAAATCCAAATCTTTTACAAAAAAACTCTGCAAAAAATATAAAATACCTACGGCACAGTATAAATCTTTTAGTAGTATGAAAGGAGTAAGGGATTATATAAAAAATATGAATACCCCAATTGTGATTAAAGCCGATGGTTTAGCTTCTGGTAAAGGTGTTTATATTTGTAATAACAAAAATATAGCATTTAAAAAATGCAAAGAAATTAATGAAGGAAAATTTAAAAGCTCTAGAAAATTTGTAATTGAAGAGTTTTTATCTGGGGAAGAGGCAAGTTACTTTATACTGTCCGATGGAAAAAATTATAAATTTTTTGGAACTGCACAAGATCATAAAAGAATAGGCGAAGGTGATACTGGCCCTAATACGGGAGGAATGGGCGCCTACTCTCCTTCTAATATTATTACAAATAAAGTTGAAGAAAAAATAAAAAAAGAAATTATTGAACCGACTTTAAAAGGACTAAAAATATTAGGATGTCCCTTTGTCGGAATTCTTTATGCTGGCTTAATTATAAAGGACAATCAACCAAAACTTATTGAATATAATATTAGACTTGGAGATCCAGAGTGCCAAGTCTTGATGATGAGATTAAAAACTGATCTATTAAAAATTATAATTGCTTGTAAAAAAAAACAAATTAATAAATTAGCAATCAAATGGAGTAATAAAAAAGCGATAACAATTGTTGCTTCATCTAAAGGATACCCTAGTAAGCAAAGTAAAGTATCAGAAATAAAGAATACAAATAAAATCTTACTAAATAATAATCAATATTTATTTCACGCAAGCACATTTAATAAAAATAATAGGATTTTTACATCAGGCGGTAGAGTTTTAAATGCTACTGCCGTAAATAAAAATTTAAGATCAGGCCGAAACACATGCATAGACATGTTAAAAAAAATTAATTGGAAAGATAAATACTTTAGAAAAGATATTGGCTGGAGAGTTATAAATAGTTAATTACGTTTTTTCTTAAAAAAATTTTTCATTAAGTTTAGAAAAACATTTTCTTTAAAGCCATAATAAAACTTAGGCTTATGATGTAAATTTTTAGAATAAATCAATTTTGGACCATTTATAAAACCTCCTGACTTTTTATCCTCTAGACAAAAATAAACTCTCCTGATCCTAGAGATAGAAATTGCAGAGGTACACATGGGGCATGGCTCTAGGGAGCAATAAATATCAAACTTATCTAATCTTTCTAAATTTGTTAATTTCAATGCTTTTAAAATAGCGTTAATCTCAGCATGAAAAATTGGATTTTTTTTAGTGTGATTAATACATGCCGATACAACTTTTTTAGTAACAGGATCTACTATAATTGCACTAACAGGAAGTTCTCCCAAACTAAGGGCTTTTTTAGATAATTTTAAAAGTAAATCAGTATAAATGTTAATCTGATTATTGATCATGAATAATAATTACCAAAAAAAAATTAGAATAGCTAAATTTTTATCAAGTAAGGGATACGGCTCCAGGCGTGAAATAGAGAAATTAATTTTAAAAAATAAAATTATTGTAAATAAAGAAATTATTTCATCTCCTATTACTTTCGTTAATAATGACGATGAAATAGTTATAAATAATAAAAAAATTAATCTTCAAAAAAAACTAGATGTATGGAAATTTTACAAACCATTAAATTATATAACGTCGCGAAATAAACAAGACGATAGACCAATTATATATGATCTATTACCTTTTAATCTAAAAAAAATTAAAACTGTTGGCAGGTTAGATATCAATTCTGAAGGACTTTTATTGTTAACAGATGATGGTGAAATAATAAGAAATCTTGAGTTGCCTAAAAATAAATTTATCAGAAAATATAAAATTAGAGTCTATGGATACATAAACGAAAATTCACTAGATAAAATCAGTAATGGCGCAAAAATTAATAATATTCGATACGCTCCTTTTGAGTATAAATTATTAAAAAAAGGAAACGCAAATTCTTGGTTAGAATTTCAAATGCATGAAGGAAAAAATAATGAAATTAGAAATTTATGTGCTGCTATACATCTTAAAGTTAATAGACTTATTAGGATAGAATATGGACCCTTTAAACTTAAAAACTTATTACCTGGAAAAGTAGAAAAAGCAGAAGAAAAAGAAATGAGATTGTATGAGGATTATATCGGGAAAATATAAAGGAAAAAAAATACTTTTTCCAAAAAAATCAATTACTAGGCCTCTTAGAGACAGAGTTAAAGAAAATATATTTAATATATTGCAGCACTCGAATAAAATCCAATTTGAATTTAAAAATTCAATAGTCTTAGATCTTTTTTCAGGTTCTGGATCTTTTGGATTAGAATGTTTATCAAGAGATGTGAGTAAAGTAATTTTTTTTGAAAAAAACTTAGAAGCTTTTTCTATTCTAAAAAAAAATCTTAATACACTCAATATACTAAGCGAGAATGCTATTGCTATTAATGATGATGTTTCTTTAATTCTTAATAATAAATTATTGGATCAAATTAAACCAAATTTAATATTTTTAGATCCTCCTTTTGTAATAAAAAATATTAACAGCATAATAAACGACTTAAAAAAAATTATTAATAGGAAGAATATATTAGTTATTCATACAAATTCTGAAAACAATATTTATAATAAAGAACTTAATTTTATTGAAGAGAGAGTTTATGGTGTTTCTAAAATCTATTTTGCAAAATTAAACTTAACTTAATTTTAAATAAGTCTCTTTCTTAATTGCTTCTACGGCTGGTTGATTAAAGGGATTTAAATCTAAAGCTTTGCATAAAATTACTGTTTCCATCATTGAATAAACAAGTAAAGAAATGAGGTTTTGAGTAGATTTTTTTGGATCAATCAAGATTACTCGAAAAGGTATGAAATTTTTTTTAAAGACACTAATTGTTGCATTAAATTGAGCATTTATAATATTATTTAAAGAATTGCTCCTAAATTTTTGATTAAAATGATCTTTAATTGACCTATCAATTTTCTTGTTGGCTATTTTGAAAAAAGTGAAAAATTTATTTCTATTTCCATCCAAAAAAAGCTGCATAATACTGTGATGATCTTTAGGACACTCTGATATAATTGGCGTAAGATCTTTACCATTTTTACCTATACTCTCTGCTAACAATTGCTGATGCCAATAACCATAATTTAATAAATTATTAGAATAGATTAGAGATACATAGGTATCTATTTTAGACTTTTTCATCAGAGATAAAATAGTCGCTGTATTTTTAATAAGATCTTTTTTTAAATTTCCTTTTAGGACAGAATTAATTCCAAGGATAATTTTTTTATAATCAATATTAAACATTAGTAAACCTGGATCTGATAAAACTGAGTATCGACCACTAAGGTTCGTATTGTGTTCAAAGAATAGAATACTATTTTTTTTTGCAAAATTAAAAAGTGCATTATTTTTTTCTGAAATAATTATAAAATTCTTAGATAAATTTTTTTTTCTTTTCTTAAAATGACTTAAAATAATATTACAATTTGTTAAAGTCTCTAGAGTTTGTCCAGATTTAGATATAACAAAAATAGTAAACATACTTAGATCTTTTTTAATCAAATCATTAATTGCAATATTATTTAAATTATCTAAAAAATAATAATTTTTATCTAAACCAAAAAATGATGAAATCATTTTTGATCCAAGAACAGAACCCCCCATACCTATAACTAAAATTTTTTTATGTAATTTTTTTTTTAGTAAATTTTTTTTTAAAAAAAGATTTTTCTGATACTGTTCACTTAATGTATCAAAAAAAAAATTTTCTCTACTATTAAGTAAATTTTTAAATATCTTAGAACACTTTCCAAAATTTTTTCTGTAAAGCGTTGAATTACTTTTTACAAAAGTAAAAGAATCAATTTTCATCAAACTATTTTATTTTTTCAAGAATACTTTTTTCTAATGAACCAGAATCTGTTCCTTTATTAATTCCACTATCTTGTTTATCTTTGCCTAAATTTTTATTAAAAATTTCTTTTAAATTATCTTTTTCATCTTTTTGATTATTTTGGTTTACTGAATCCGGTGGAAGTAAATCAAAATTGGGTGGCATAGTTAAAGGGTTTCTTTTCTCTATCAAAAACTCATTAGGAACATCTTTTTTCATCCCTAATCCTTTTTGAACATTTTCACATGATGATAATAAAAATAATAAAACTAATAAACTTATAATTTTTTTCATGTTTTTTTTATTTTAAAAAGATCAATAATTATTAATCCAATAATTCCAATTGTGATAAAAATATCAGCAATATTAAAGGTAAACCAGTGAAAACTCTTATAATGAAGATCTATAAAATCTGGGACAGAATTATAATAAAATCTATCAAATAAATTGCCGAGCGAACCTCCTAAAATTATAGAAATAAAAATAGACTCTAAGTAATTCGATGTAGTTATCATCCAATATATTAAAATTAAATTAATAGCAGCTATTATGATGGAGACAGTTGAATAAAAAATATTAGGTTCTATTTGTAAAAGTCCAAAACCAATTCCGCTGTTCCAAACTAAAGAAAGGTTTAAAAAAGAGTTAATATAAATTTCAGATAATGAATTATTTAAAAAACTTTTTAAAATTAAAATTTTTGAAACTCTGTCTATTAAAAAAAAAATAATTATAATTACAAATAAATATATTTTTTTTTTATTTATCATTTTAATTTTTTAAACCACAAACATCTCTGCTGCATGTTTTTTCCAAAATCTTCCAACAACGAGGACATTTTTGTCCTTTAGCTTTTACTATTTTCACAGCAACACCCTCAATATCTTTTAAGGAGAATAGATTGCTTTGATTAATTAGAGGCTCTGCTTTTGCTTCTGAGCAGATAAAGATTTCACTAAGATCTTCTTCTTTTATAAGATTTAAATATTCTTCTTTTAAATAAACAATAACATTTGCTTCTAAGCTAGACCCAATAATTTTCGTACTTCTAATATCTTCGATAGCTGCATTAACAACTTGCTTTACTTTCTTAATGCCAATCCACTTATTTTTGACTTCAGAGTTATTCCAAGTCGAAGGTATAATTGGAAAATCTTGTAAATGAATACTCTTGTAATTTTTATTTTGAATTACTTGATAGGCCTCTTCTGATGTAAAGGCTAAAATTGGTGAAAACCATTTTAATAAAAAATTAGTAAGAACATTTAATACTTCTAAGCATTTATTTCTTCTTAGACTATTTTCACTATCACAATAAAGGATATCTTTTTTTATATCAAAATAAAAAGCAGAAAGATCTAAAGTGCAAAAATTTAAAAGTTCTACATATATTTTGTGAAAATTATATGAGTTAATATAATCTCGAAATCTTAAATCAAGCTCATATACCTGTAATAAAATATATTTCTCCAAGGATGATAAATTTAAATAATCTATCTTTGTAAAATCATCATTTAATAATTTGTCATTTAAATTTCCTAATAAAAATCGAAGAGTATTTCTAATTCTTCTATAAGACTCAGCGTGTTGATTTAGAATTGCCTTATCAATCTTCAAATCTTCAGAATAATCAGAAGCCACAACCCACAATCTAAGTATATCTGCTCCAAAATTTTTAATTACTTCTTCTGGCATAACCACATTTCCTAGGGATTTTGACATTTTTTGTCCTTTACCATCTACAACAAATCCATGGCATAAAATGTTTTGAAATGGCGCAGTTCCTTTTGTTCCGCAAGACTCAAGCAAAGAAGAATGAAACCAACCCCTATGCTGATCCGATCCTTCTAAATAAAGATTTGCTGGCCAAGTAAGCTCTGGTCGCTTATCTAAAACATAACTATGAGTAGAGCCGCTATCGAACCAAACTTCCACAATATCTCTAACTTGTTCGTAATCTTTAGCATTATAATCCTTACCTAAGAAATCCTGAGGTTTTCTTATAAACCAAGAGTCACTTCCTTCTTCTTCAAAAATTTTTGCAATACCCTCTAAAACTTTTTCATCGGCTAGAGGTTTTCCTGTTTTTTTTGATATAAATATTGGTAAAGGCACGCCCCAAACTCTTTGACGAGAAACACACCAGTCAGGTCTCGTTTCTATCATTGATCTCAATCTATTTTGACCAACGGCTGGATAGAATTTCGTATTTCCAATTGCTGTTAATGATTTTTGTCTTAATTTATTTGTTTCCATAGATATAAACCATTGAGGTGTAGCTCTATGAACCAGAGGCGCTTTGGATCTCCATGAATGCGGATAACTATGCTTTAATTTGCCTTTACCTAATAAACTATTTGAATTCGTCAACTCATTAATAATTATATCGTCTGCTTTAAAAATGTGGGTACCAGCAAATTTAATAATATTTTTTGTATAATGACCTTTGTCATCTATTGTATCAAAAGCTTGTATATTGTTATTTAAACATAAATAATAATCATCTGGTCCATGGCTAGGTGCACAATGAACAATTCCTGTTCCCTGCTCCAAATTAACAAAATTACCATCAAGCATAGGAACATCAAAGGTATAACCAATTTCTTTAAAGGGATGGTTGCAAATAATATTTTTTAGTTCCGATCCTGAAAAACTTTCAACAATTTCAAAATTTGTAATTTTACAATCTACTAAAACTTTATCTACTAATTTTTCTGCAATAATGATTTTTTCATTATTATTTATTTTAATAATAGAATAATTAATTTTATTATTGAAGGCTAAGGCTCTATTACATGGAATAGTCCATGGAGTTGTTGTCCAAATAACAACACTGGAGTTCATGAACTTTTCTGGACCAGACTTAATTAAAAATTTTGTATAAATAGTATTAGAAGTGTGGTCATAATATTCAACCTCAGCATCAGCTAAGGCTGTAGTTTCAACAACCGACCATAGAACTGGTTTAAATCCTCTATATAACCCACCATTTATTATGAATTTACTTATCTCTCTAGCTATTTGAGCTTCTGACGACTTGCTCATAGTCGTATAATGGTTTTTCCAATCTCCATTTACTCCTAATCTATTAAATTCCTTTTTTTGAATTTCGATCCAACTTGCTGCAAATTGTCGGCATTCTTCTCTAAATTCGTTTACTGGAATAGTATCTTTATTTTTTCCTTTCTTTTTATATTCTTCCTCCACTTTCCATTCTATTGGCAACCCATGACAATCCCATCCTGGCACATATGGAGCATCTTTGCCCATCATTTGGTTAAACCTTACAACGATGTCTTTTAAAATTTTATTTAATGCCGTACCTATATGAATATGCCCGTTTGCATAAGGAGGTCCATCGTGTAAAATAAATTTATCTCTACCTTTGCTTTTAGATCTTAATTCTTGATAAAGATTAATCTCTTCCCAAAATTTAATTATTTCTGGCTCCTTTGCAGGCAAATTAGCTTTCATGGGAAAAGAAGTTGAGGGAAGATTTATTTTAATTTCTGACATTATTTTTTGTTTAAACTAATTTTGGCAACTTTAATATCTTTCTTAATCTGTCTTGCTAGCATTGTACTATTTTTAAATTTTTTCTCTTTTCTAATAAAATCAATGAACAATACTTTGATATTTTTGTTATAAAAATTATAGTTTTTTCCAAAAAAATTGACTTCTAAAACAGGACGAGATTTTCCAAATGTTGGCCTTACACCAAAATTAGCAATACCTTTATAGGTCTTTTTATTAAAAATAATTTTGACAGAGTATACTCCAAATAAAGGCTTGATTTGATTTAAAATTTTAATATTTGCTGTAGGAAAACCTATTTTTCTTCCAAATTTTTTACCTTTTATAACTCTACCAGAAATTGACCATGGTCTCCCCATAATTTTATTAACTAAATTAACTTTACCAGTTTGAATTAGATTTCTAATTTTTGATGAAGAAATTTTATAATTATTAAATTTTTTAAAATTAATTACAAAAATTTTAATATTATTATTTTTTGCTAATTTTTTTAAAAAAGAGACATTACCTTTTCGTTTAAAACCAAATCTAAAATCTTTACCAATAAAAATACTATGTGCTTTTAATTTCTTAAAAAGAATTTTGTTAACAAAATCTTCGTGACTTATTTTAGAAAAATTACGATTGAAAATTTGCTTAATGAAAAAATCTGCTCCAAATTTTTTTACAATATCTACTTTTTCTCTAATATTTAAAATTTTATTATCAGTCCCATTGAAAAAGTCTTTAGGCAAAGGGTCAAAAGTAAATACACCAAATTTTTTTCTGAGTTTTCGTGAAAAAATGTAGGCCTTATTCAAAAGTTCTTGATGACCTAAGTGAACTCCGTCAAAATTTCCTATTGCAATAACAGCGTTAAGAAATTTTTTGTTTATAAGATTAGTATTGTTATAAATTCTCATTTACCAAATTAATTCATTTTGAAAATAATTAATCTTAAAATATTTATTTTTTTCAATTACAAAATTAGCTAAGCTAATATTTTTTTTACTCCATTCAGGTTTATGAATGCCTCCTGCTATAAATAAATTTTTAACATTAAAATTATTTGCACCAGAAATATCAGTATTTAAATTATCTCCAATAATAAGAACTTTGCTTTTATGTATTTTTTTTTTGCTATTTTTTTTTAAAATTCTAAAAACATATTCATAGATATTTCTATAGGGCTTTCCAAAATACTCCACATTACCACCCATTTTTTCATATAACTTTGCAATTGAGCCTGCGCAATATTCAGCTCGATCACCTCTATGAACAATTAAATCAGGATTTGCACATATTATTTTTAAATTTCTTTTTTTTATTTTCTTTAAAATTGAGAAATATTTATTCAGATTGTCGTTGTTATTATTTACTCCTGTACAAATAACAAAGTTTGCATTTTTTAATGATGTCTTTTTTAACGTAAGATTAAAAAATAAGCTGTTGTCTCTATCTGGTCCTAAATGATAAAAATTTTCATTCTTACTAAAATTTTTAAGATAATAACGCGTCAAATCTCCTGAAGTGATTAAAAAATGATAAAAATTCTTATTAAAATTTATTTGATTCAAAAATTTTTGGACACTTGAACTGGGTCTTGGAGCATTCGAAATTAAAATAATTTTCTTAGTTTTTTTTAAATTTTTTAATACTTTTAGGGCATCCGAGTAACATTCGATACCGTTATGAATTACCCCCCAAAGATCCACAAAAAAAATATCAAATTTTGTATAAATCTTACTTAGCCCGCTTAAAAAAACAGGATTATTCATAAGTTTAGAATTATTGTGTAGAACTTATTGTCTTCTTTAGTTTTTCTACGATTAAATCTATTTCCTGTTTTTGAATAATTAAAGGTGGAGATAAAGCAATAATATCTCCAGTTACTCTTACAAATAATTTTTGATCTCTAAAAGCTTCACAAAGAACATTGTAAGCTCTTCGAGAAGGTTTGTCTGAAATAGACTCTAACTCGACTGCTCCTATTAATCCGAGATTTCTTATATCAATTATGTGTTTAGTTCCTTTTAATGAATGCAAAGCATCTTCCCAGTATGTTGCAATTTCAGCAACTCTATTTAATAAATTATCTTTTTGATAAACAGCTAGAGAGGCAATTGCTGCTGCACACGCCAAAGGATGGGCTGAATATGTGTAGCCATGAAAAAAATCAATAATCTTTGGGTCTCCGTTCATAAAAGTTTTATAAATTTTATCAGAAACAAAAGTTGCAGCCATCGGAACGGTTCCGCTCGTTAATCCTTTTGCTATAGCCATTAAATCAGGCTCAATATTAAAAAAATCTGCAGCGAATGGTTTTCCTAATCTTCCAAAACCAGTAATAACTTCATCAAATATTAAAAGTATTTCATTATCAGTACAAATTTTTCTTAATTTTTCTAAGTAACCAACTGGTGGTATAAGGACTCCTGTTGAACCGGCGACCGGTTCAACAATAACTGCTGCAATATTAGATGCGCCATGTTTTTCTATTTTTTGTAACAAATCATCTGCTAGATGCGCTCCCCACTTAGGTTGCCCTTTAGAATAGGAATTATGCTCAAGATTATGTGTATGCGGAAGATGATAGACATCCGGTAAAAATCTTTCAATTTGTTTTTTATTATTTACTATCCCACCAACTGATAACCCACCAAATCCTGTTCCATGATAACCTCTTTCACGTCCTATAAGAATTTTTTTTGATGGTTTTCCAATTATTCTAAAGTAAGCTAAGGCGATCTTTAAAGCTGTCTCAACTGCTTCTGATCCAGAATTACTATAAAATACATGATTTAGATTTTCTGGGGAAATAGCTGTTAATTTATTACTTAATTCAAAGGCTTTATAATGGCCCATTTGGAAAGATGGAACAAAATCTAATTCAGCTGCTTGCTCTTGAATTGCTTTAACAATTTCATCTCTATTATGTCCTGCATTGCAACACCATAAACCTGCAACTGCATCTAAAATTTTATCTCCATTTGGAGTGTAATAGTACATGCCTTTGGATTTGGATATTATCCTTGGATCTACCTTAAAATCCTGATTTGCAGTAAAGGGCATCCAAAAAGCCTCTAGGTCATTAGGCTTGTAATTAGATTTATGTTTTGGGTCTTTATTAATGAAGTTTTTGTTTAAATCCATAAGACCAGTACTTTATAAAGTATAATTTTATATCTTCTACCTAAATTAGATTAAAAAAAACAAGTAAAATATAGTCTTTTAATCATTTTGCTGTACTATGAGCCCCTTGAAATTTTATAGCACAATCATCATATAGCATCGGGTACATCAGTGTACGAAGTTAAATTTTGATTAACAACTAATTTTACGGAGAAATAAATTAATGAACTTTAGACCTTTACACGACCGTGTTCTTGTTCAGCCTTTAGATGGAGAAGAAAAAACGGCAGGCGGAATAATTATACCAGATACAGCAAAAGAAAAACCTTCTGAAGGAAAAGTGATAGCTGTTGGACCTGGAGCAAAAACTGAAGATGGAAAAATTTTACCTATGGAAGTTAAAGTTGGAGATCTTGTTCTATTTGGAAAATGGTCAGGAACTGAAGTAAAAATTGATGGCGTAGAATATAGCATCATGAAAGAGTCTGACATCATGGGCATTATGTCTAAGAAAAAATAAATAAAATATAAAAAAGGAGAAAAAAAATGGCAGGTAAAATTGTAAGATTTGATACAGATGCAAGAAATGCGATGCTAAAAGGCGTTGATATACTTGCAAATGCTGTAAAGGTAACTTTAGGACCAAAGGGAAGAAATGTCGTTATAGATAAATCATTTGGCGCTCCTAGAATAACTAAAGATGGAGTTACTGTTGCTAAAGAAATTGAGCTTGAAGATAAATTTGAAAACATGGGAGCTCAAATGGTTAAAGAAGTTGCCAGCAAAACGAATGAAGAGGCTGGTGATGGAACTACAACTGCAACCGTGCTAGCACAAGCGATAGCCAGAGAAGGCTGCAAATATGTTGCTGCTGGAATGAATCCAATGGATTTAAAAAGAGGACTCGATTTAGCGGTAGAAGCTGTAATTACAAAAATTAAAGAGAGTTCAAAAAAAGTAAAAACTAGTGAAGAAATTGCACAAGTTGGAACTATTTCCGCAAACGGTGAAAAAGAAATTGGAGACATGATTGCAAAAGCAATGCAAAAAGTTGGTAACGAAGGTGTTATCACAGTTGAAGAAGCAAAAGGTCTCTCAACAGAACTTGATGTAGTAGAAGGTATGCAATTTGATAGAGGTTATCTATCTCCATACTTTATTACTAATGCTGATAAAATGATTGCAGAATTAGAAGATCCACTAATTTTTATCACAGAAAAAAAATTAACAAATCTACAGCCAATGGTTCCATTACTAGAATCGGTTGTACAATCTAGCAGACCATTCTTAATTATTGCTGAAGATGTTGAGGGCGAAGCTCTTGCAACTCTTGTTGTGAATAAATTGAGAGGTGGTTTAAAAGTAGTAGCGGTTAAAGCTCCTGGCTTTGGTGATAGAAGAAAATCAATGCTAGAAGATATTGCTATCTTAACAGGTGGACAGGTAATATCTGACGATCTTGGAATAAAGCTTGAAAACGTTAAGTTGAAAGATCTTGGTCAGTGTAAAAAAATCAGAGTTGATAAAGATAATACAACTATCGTTGATGGTGCAGGTAAAAAATCCGATATAGAAGCAAGATGTGGTCAAATCAGAAAACAAATTGAAGAAACTACCTCTGATTATGATAAAGAAAAGTTACAAGAAAGATTAGCTAAACTTGCTGGTGGTGTTGCTATTATTAAAGTTGGTGGCGCTACTGAAGTTGAAGTTAAGGAGCGAAAAGATAGAGTAGAAGATGCGCTTAATGCTACTAGAGCAGCTGTACAAGAGGGTGTAGTTGTTGGTGGCGGATGTGCTTTACTATATGCCTCTGAAGCTCTAAATAATTTAAAGCCAAAAGGTGATGACCAAAAAGCTGGTGTTGAAATAATCAGAAAAGCTTTGCAATACCCAATCAGACAAATCACTAGCAATGCTGGGGTTGATGGTTCAGTAATTGTTGGAAAACTGTTAGAGGCAAAAAAACCTTCTCAAGGTTATGATGCTCAAACAGGTGAATATTGTGATATGTTTGCAAAAGGTATTATCGACCCAACTAAAGTTGTTAGAACCGCTCTTCAAGATGCAGCTTCAATTGCAGGACTTCTAATTACAACTGAAGCAATGATTGCTGACAAGCCTGAAGATAAGAACTCTAATTCTGGTGGCGGTGGAATGCCAGGTGGAATGGGCGGAATGGGCGGAATGGGCGGTATGGGCGGAATGGGAATGTAATTCCATTTTGTTAAATAAACTTTCTTAAAAGATTTGAAAAAACCCCGGACCGAAAATCCGGGGTTTTTTTTGATTATTTTAGAAGATTTAAAAATTTATTTTTTTTAATTTTTCTAGAAACAAAAATACAAGCAGAACTCTTTAGTATAATTCCATCATTTATAATCCTTAAATTATTAGCTTTTAAAGTTGAGCCTGTAGAAGTTATATCGGTGATCAATTCGGAAGAACCAGTGAATGGGTAGGACTCTGTTGCTCCTGAACTTGGAACAACTCTAAACTGACTTACACCCTTTGATAAAAAGAAAGACTCGGTCAAATTGGGATATTTTGTTGCAACTCGCATTCGACGTCCATATTTTTCTCTAAATTCAAAACTAACTTCTTCTAAATCGGCCATATTCTGAACGTCTAACCAATCTTTTGGTACGGCAACTACTAAATCTGCAAAACCAAAATTAAGTTTTTTAAAAATTTTTACATTTTTAGAGTAAACATCGGGTAACTCTTTTAATATATCAAGTCCTGAAATACCAATGTCTAAAGTGCCATCATTTACTCTTTCTATTATTTCTCTAGCGTGTAAAAAAATCCCGTCTAATTCATTATTATTTTTAATATTAAAAAAATAATTTCTTTCCCCAAAAGAATTTATTACCTCTAAATTTTTACTTTTTAGAAAAGCTAAAGTTTCATCTTTTAACCTTCCTTTACTTGGCAAACCAATTTTTATTTTTGACATATCTTTATAAATTAATTAATTCATTTAAATTAATTGCTCCGCCAATAGCTGGTATATCCTTCTTGTAACCAAGAGTTCTAAGCAAACCGTTATATTCTCCTCCTCTTGCTAATTCGATAATTTTAGAATTTCTTTTTACATAAGCTAAAAAAACTACGCCTGTATAATAATCTGTGTTTCTTCCAAAATTAGTTTTAAAATTAATAGAGTATTTCTTTCCTATATCTTTATCTATTGCGCTAATTTTCTTTAAATAATTCTTAATAGATAAGTTGCTTAATTTATTTTTTGAAAAAAAAGATGATATTATACTTTCTGCTTTCTTAATTGAGGTGTTGATGTTTAAAAAATCTCTAATAATTTTAACATTTCTTTTACCTTTATAATCATCTCTGGGGTCTTTAATTTTTTTATTGAAACGTTTGATAATCTCAGAAACTGCTCTTCCTCCAATTAAACTACTCTGATCAAGTTTTTCTAAATCTTTAAGTCTTTTTGTATCTAATTTAATTGCTTGCTGATCTAGATCGTAATTTGTCTCTAATCTTTTGAGCATATCTTCAAAATATTCTCTTCTAGAAAAATTTTTTACTAATCTTAATTTCCATCTAGCTGGAAGTTCTAAAGATTCTATTAAAATTTTAAATAAGCCAACGTCGCCTAAAATCACTTCTAAATTTTTAATTTTTTTTAGTGGTTCTAATATAGAGTTAATTAAAATATTTTCTGATTTATTGTTATTAGAATTTATGATTTCACATCCTATTTGATCAAAAACTTTTAGATCTCCATCTTTATCTAGTCTATAAGCACTGCCATAGTAACAATACTTTTCTTCTTTATTTTTTTTTTCCTGAATATATTTTAATGCTGTTGATACTGTTAAATCAGGACGTAAACTTATTTCTTTTCCAAATAAATCTTTATAAGTTAATGTGAATTTTTTAAATTGTTCTCCTGATCGCTCAGTTAACAAACTAGTATCAATTAAAAGGTCTAAATCTGTAAAATTAAATTTATTTTTTTTAAAATAATTTAATATTTTTTTAGAAAGTTCCTCCTTTAATTTTTTTTTTTCTAAACCCTGTTTCATTATACAATCTCATTCAAAAGTTTATCTAAAGCTACTGTTTTTTGTGATCCAGAGTAATCTTTCCAATCATCTCTATCTTTAAGAGAGTCAGACATTTGCTTGCCAATTTCTAAGTTTTTAATTGTAACTAAATTCTTACTTACTTCATCATCACCACACAGAATGACATAATTACATCCTCGTTTGTCTGCATACTTTAATTGTGATTTTATATTTGCGCTTCCTGAATAAATTTCAGCACTAATATTTTTTGTTCTTAGTAAATTTAAAATATTCACATAATAATCCATGTATTTTTCATCAAAAACACATATTAAGATTGGAGTTTTTTTTTCAACTTTAATTTTATTTTTTTGGAGAATTACATAAATTAACCGATCAAGACCAACTGAAATACCTGTGGAGGGACACTCTTGGTTGTTAAAACGTTTTACAAGATCATCATATCTACCACCGCCACCTATTGAACCAAATTCAATCTCTTCTCCTTTGTTATTTTTAATACCAAATGTAAGATTGGCCTCAAAAATTGGGCCTGTATAATACTCAAGTCCTCTAACAACAGTCGGATCGAAAATAAAATTATCAAATTTTAGTAATGAAAAATATTTTTTTATTAAAGTAAGTTCATTTACTCCATCTAGTATAGTTTGATTATTTGCAGCGATTTTTTGTATTCTTGCAAAATTATCATCAGAAAGATTTTTTATACTTAAAAAATCAATTATTTCTCTAATTTGAGTTTCATCTAACTCGGCCCCTTTAGTAAAATCCCCAGATTTATCTTTTCTACCCTTTCCTAAAAGATATTGAACACCCTCTAACCCAACTCTATCTAGCTTATCAATCGCTCTTAGTGCTATTGACTGTTTATCTTCATCTTTAATATTTAGCTTTTCTAGTAATCCTTTGGTTAATTTGCGGTTAGAAATTTTAATTATAAATTCTTTTTTTGTTAAACCGCAACCAATTAAGATCTCAGAGATCAAACAACATAATTCTGCATCAGCAAATAAATTATTTGTTCCTATATAGTCTGCATCAAATTGTATAAACTCTCTAAGTCTTCCAGGGCCCGGCTTTTCATTTCTCCAAACTGTTCCTAGTTGATACCTTTTAAAAGGTCTTGGAAGGTTATTAAAATTTTTAGCTGCATATCTAGCTAATGGAGCTGTTAAGTCATATCGTAAAGAGAGCCATTTTTTATCATCTTCGAAAGAAAAAACTCCCTCCGATGGTCTATCTTTATCAGGCAAAAATTTACCAATACTATCGGTAAATTCGAAACTAGGCGTTTCAAGATATTGAAAGCCGTATTTAACCATGACCTTTTTAATATTAAAAATTAAAAGATCTCTAGCTAATAACTCCTCTTCTTGCCTGTCTATAAAACCTGCTGGTAACTCACTGCTAGGTTTAAAAGTTTTTTTATTCATTAATTTGGTACAGCTGGGTGGATTCGAACCACCGACATCTGGTTCCACAAACCAGCGCTCTAACCAACTGAGCTACAGCTGCATGTTTTTTGTTTATAATATTATTTTGTTTTTAAATATATAATTCTAATAGCTAAGCGCATGCTCAGCATGAGGATGATGTCTGTGAGTAGATATATATTTTTTTATCATTTCAATTAGGGGTTGATTATCAATCTGATAATGAAATTGCAAATAAAAAATGGTGGTCTGAGCTGGAATTGAACCAGCGACACAAGCCTTTTCAGGGCTCTGCTCTACCAACTGAGCTACCAGACCACGGGACATTCTTTTTTCACAAAACAATTTATTAATCAATTAAAATTATTGAAAAAATTTTAAGTTAACTGTTAAAATAACCCTAAATAATAAATTCAGAAAATTTTTCTTTATTCTTTAGTATATATTCTGGAAAACTGCTATCTAGTTGCACTTTTTGAAAAAAAATATTTCTATTAAAAATATCTTTATTATTATTAATATTATTTTTGATTGTCTCTAAATCAGTAATTTGCTGTTTATTAAACTCTCCGTGAGCGAAACTTTCTACTTTAAGCTTAATCTTTTCAGGACTCATCAAATATGAAAAATGCCAACCTCCATCTTTAATAAAATCTGGGTTAGTAAAGAATCTATGTACCTGCCAAAACTTAATTCTTTTTATAGTTTTATATCTTAATTCTTGTGGAGAGTTTAAAAATTTTTTTTTGATAATTCTAGAGCCGGGCCAATTGATTCCTGTCTGTAAATTTAACTTGTATTGATAAAATTTTTGATAAAAGATTGTACATTTATTTGCATTAAAATTTTTTAGTTTTTTTAAATTAGGTATTTCATCTACATCTGAGACTATAATTAAATCATTTTCAGATGCCTCGTGAATACCTCTTGTAATTTGATTTCTTTGATAATTCTCTCTAACAAAATTTTCATGATATTTTACTTTTTCTTTAATAAAAGAATTTACTTTGACTGGCATATCTTCAACTACTACATAATTAATCTTATTCTTAAATTTAGAAAAATTATTTATATCAAAATTTAATTTTTTCTCTCTACCAGCATGATCTTTTGTTGCTTCAACAATAACAAATTTATCAACAAAATCATTTAATATATTAAGTCTTAAATCCAAAATTAAATCTTCATTAAAATATGTAAAGCAATCAAAAATCATTTACAGAGTCTAAATAATTATATTTTCTGAATTAAGTAAATTATAAGTTTCAAATAAAGGCAAACCAACAACATTCGAATATGAACCGTTAATTCTTTTGATAAATTTTTCAGCATAACCTTGTATGGCATAACCCCCCGCTTTATCATTCCACTCATTAGTTGATAAATATTCCTCAATCTCTTGAGGGTCTAATCTTTTAAAAGTAACTTTTGTTAAAACTTTTTTAATTTTGATTAAGTTTTTTTTTGCCAAACATACACACGTCAAAACGTTATGCTTTCTTCCTGAAAAGAAAGCTAAAAATTTTTTAGCCTCCTCTTTATCCTTTGGTTTTAAAAATATTTTATTACTACAAAAAACAATAGTATCAGCTGACAAAATAAATTCTTCTGGATATTTTTCTAAAGCTTTAAGAGCTTTATTTTTTGCAATTCTAATGCAATATTTTTTAGGATTCTCTTTACTAATTATATCTTCATTAATTTCTGAAGAGTAAGTTATTTTTGGGAAAATTTTTATATTCTTAAGAAGTTCTATTCTTCTTGGAGATGCAGAGGCTAAAACAAAACTATGTTTTGTTTCATTCATTACTTAAATCTAAAAATAATCCTGCCTTTAGTTAAATCATATGGCGTAACTTCAACCATAACTTCATCTCCAGCTAAAACTCTGATCCTGTTTTTTCTCATTTTTCCGGCTGTATGAGCTAACACTTCGTGATTATTTTCTAATTTTACTCTAAACATAGCATTAGGTAACAACTCAGTTACCAAACCCTTGAATTCCAACATCTCTTCTTTTGCCATATTTAACTAATTCTAATTCTAATTGATTGAGAGTGAGCAAATAAACCCTCATAATTTGCTAGCTGTATAGCTGATCTTCCTATTTTTTCAAGGCCTTGTTTACTCATTTTAATAACTGAGGTTTTTTTATAAAAATCATACACAGATAAACCTGAAGCAAATCTTGCTGATCCAGCCGTTGGTAAAACATGATTTGGTCCAGCTAAATAATCTCCTATGGCTTCAGGCGAATTTTCTCCTAAAAAAATTGATCCAGCGTTTTTAATTTGTTTCGCCAAGGTTGAATTATTCTTAGTTTTAATCTCAAGATGTTCAGGTGCTATCTCATTTACAACACTAATGACTTCTTTAAAATTTTTACAAACTATAATTGCACTATTATTATCGATTGCTTTTTTAGCTATTTGTTTTCTCGGTAAAACGTCTAAAAATTTATAAATCTTATTTTTAACTTCAAGGCCGAATTTCAAATTTGTTGTAACTAATATTGCTTGAGATAATTCATCATGTTCGGCTTGTGATAATAAATCTATAGCTGTTAATGTTGAGTTATTATCCTCATTTGCAACCACTGTAATTTCAGAAGGTCCAGCGACCATGTCTATGCCTACCTCACCAAAAACTTCTTTTTTAGCTGCGGTTACAAAAATATTACCAGGTCCTACAATTTTATCCACTTTGGAAACAGTATTTGTTCCATAAGTAAAGGCTCCAATTGCTTGAGCCCCACCTATTTTATAAATTTTTTTAATACCGCATATTTTAGCAGCATAAACAACACCAGCGTTAATTTTATTATTAGGCGTTGGCATACATAAGGTTATATTTTTTACGCCTGCAACAATTGCTGGAATAGCATTCATTATAACCGAGCTTGGGTAGCTAGCTGTTCCTCCTGGAATATATATTCCAACTCTATTTAATGGAGAAACTCTATAAGCTAATTCATTTTGGTATTTATCAAAATATTTGTAACTTTTAATTGATTGTTTTACGTGAAAGTCCTTGACCCTTTCGAACGCAAGTTTAATAGAACTTTTTACTGATGGATCTAAATTTCTTATAACTTTATTAATTTCTTTATCACTTAAAATTATATTTTTCTTTGACACTAAACTTTTATCAAATTTCTTTTGATAATATATAATGGCATCATCCCCCCTAGTTTTAACATCTTTAAGAATTTTTTTAACAATATTTACTTTATTAGAAAAGTTAGATTTTCTATTCCGAGAAACAAAATCTAAATCTTTTAAAAAACTTTTCTTGTTAAACTTTATAACTTTCATATTAAATCTTGTGCTTTGGTTTATAATTGGTCTCCCATGTTTTTCCAAAGTCCTCTAGAGAAGACTCTACTTCTTCAGCTTTAACTAACAAAATACTATCTCCAGAAAAAATTAATCTTATATCAAAATAATTATTTTTAATCTCTGTTTTGATTGCAAGAAACTCAAGTATCTTAGTCTTTTTTTTTGGATTTATTCCTTTTGATTTAACCATCAAAACATTGTCAAAAACTAGAGCGCTACGTATTCTTTTATTTCCTCTAAAAATACCTTTTTCAGCGTCTTCCCACATAAAACGATTAAATACGCAAATGAGTTTTTTAGTTTTAGGTAAAAATTTTATATCATTTGCAACAATTACTGAATCTTGCAGATAAGCTGAAAAAACATTTAAATCATGCACATCTTCTGCCAACAATTTAAGCTTAGTAATATTTTCTTTAGTCATTTACTCTTTTAATGTTAGCACCACATAAATTAAGTTTTTTTTCTAGTTTACTGTAGCCTCTATCTAAATGGTAAATTCTATTAATTGTTGTGGTACCAGTTGCAGATAAAGCGGCCAAAACTAAACTTACAGAAGCTCTTAAATCTGTTGCCATTACTTCTGCGCTATTTAAATTTTTAATCCCATTAATTACGGCCTTTTGTTTTTTTATTTTAATATCCGCTCCCATTCTCATTAATTCTGAAACATGAAGAAATCTATTTTCAAATATCTCTTCATTTATGACTGATGATCCTTTAATTTGAGTAGCTAGAGCCATAAACTGAGCCTGCATATCCGTTGGAAATCCAGGATAAGGTTTTGTGATAATTTTAAATGGTTTTAATTTACGTTTTCTAAAAATAACAAAAGAATCTTTAAAAATTTTTATATTTGCCCCTATTTTTTTTAAAACATTAAATATATTTTTTAAATGTTCATTATTAACTTTTTTAATTAATAACTTACCATTAGTTATCAGTGCTGCAACTGCATAGGTTGCTGCTTCTATTCTATCTGGAATAATTCTGTATCTTACTGGATATAAAAATTTTACTCCTTTTATAATAATTTTTCTTTGAGAATTATATTCAATATCTGCTCCACATTTATTTAAAAAATTAATTAAATCTATAATCTCTGGCTCTATTGCAGCATTACTGATTTTAGTTATTCCTTTAGCAAGAACAGCTGCAATAATAATGCTTTCTGTTGCACCAACCGAAATTGAAGGAAATTTTATATTAGAACCTGATAAACCTTTTGGAGCAATTGCATCAATATAACCATTTTTAACATTAATTTTTGCACCAAGTTTTTTTAAAGCTTCCAAATGCAAATTCACAGGTCTTGCTCCTATTGAGCATCCACCTGGTAAAGAAACTCTAGCTTTACCAAATTTTGCTAATAATGGAGCTAAAACTAAAACACCAGCCCTCATAGTTCTCATAATCGAATATGGAGCAAAATATTTATTTTTATTTTTATTTGATATTTTTAATATTTCTTTTTCTTCGTTAAATTCAACTTCTCTTCCTAAAACTTTTATTAAATTAATTAAAGTGAAGATATCCCTAACTTTAGGAACATTCTCAAAATGAACTAAGTCATCAAATAATAATGACGATATAATAATAGGAAGACTTGCGTTTTTAGAGCCTGAAATAACTACTTCACCAGAGAGTTTTTTTCCTCCCTTAATTAATAGTTTCTGCATATTTAGATTTTTGGAAGAGTAACACCTTTTTGCTTCATATATTTTCCTTTTTTATCAGCATATGAAGTTTCTGGTTCTTGATCACCTTTTAAAAAAATAAACTGGCAAGCTCCTTCGTTAGCATAAATTTTTGCAGGCAATGTTGTTGTATTTGAAAATTCAAGAGTTACATGCCCTTCCCACTCTGGTTCTAAAGGAGTAACATTGACAATTATTCCGCATCTCGCATAAGTACTTTTGCCAAGACAAATTACCAAAACATCTCTAGGGATCTTAAAATATTCAACTGTTCTAGCGAGCGCAAATGAATTGGGTGGTATTATGCAAACATCAGTTTTTCTTGTTACAAAACTATTTTTTGAGAATTTTTTAGGATCAACTAATGCAGAGTCTATATTTGTAAATATCTTGAACTCATTAGAAACCCTTGCATCATATCCATAAGATGAAAGTCCATAGGAAATTTTATTTTTTCTTTGTTGATTTTTAACAAAAGGACTTATCATTTTTTTTTCTAAGGACATTTTTTTTATCCAATGATCAGATAAAACACTCATGATTTTCTTTCTTTAATTTTTTTTAAAAACTCTTTTCTTTTTTTTAAATTTTCTCGAAGGGCGTGTGAAAGACGTTCTTTCTTTAAATCTTTTTGATTATTAATCATCAAAATCAAACGCGAACTATTTATTTGGATTTGTTAGATCATCCAAAGTAATAGGCTTATTAATATCGTGCATTTCTTGTTCTGGTTCTTTTGTAGGTATGGTTGAGGCTCTTTTGGCTTTTCTTAAGGCAAGACGTTCTTTTCTCTTCGCTTCTTTAAGCATAGCTCTTTCTCCACGTTTAGACTTGTAATCATAATGAATACCCATGGGTGAGCCTCCTCCATCAAAAAAATCTAGATTTTAAACTTTTTTTAAATTTACAGCAGATGGACCTTTTTTTCCATCCTCGATATCAAATGTAAGAACATCTCCTTCATCAAGATAATCAATTCCTGCATCTTTAACAGCCGACATATGAACGAATACGTCTTTTTGTTTGTCGTCTCTCTCAATAAAACCGTAGCCTTTGCTACCGTTGAACCACTTTACTTTACCTTTTATACTACTCATCTTGCTTTATATTTACTTTCTTTATTATGTTGTTCAATTTGAACACTATTATTCAAAGTGAGACTTGTGTTTAATAGGTATAATAGTCCGTTGTCAAGATTCCAAGATATAGCTTATTTTTCTGGCTAATTTCCTGACAATTTTAATGAAGTTATTTAACTAAAAAATTTTACATAAAAACAGGTATAAATTAGATATTTATTTACAATTTTATTACGCCCACATAGCTTAGTTGGTAGAGCACTTCCATGGTAAGGAAGAGGTAGCCAGTTCGATTCTGGCTGTGGGCGCCAATTATAAGATATATAAATTATCAACGAATGAATCTTATAAATCAAAAAATAAATAGATTTTTGAGTAGTAAAAAAATTCTTAAAATAATATTTTATTATCATAAACTATTTGGAGAAGTAAATATCGGCAACATAGGATTTGACTTTTCAAATAAACCTTCAAGATTAGAAATAGTTTTAGAAATAATTAAAAAGAAAAAATTTAGCACTTACTTAGAAATTGGTTGTTTTGATAATCAACTTTTTAATCATATTAATATTAATAAAACTGGTGTTGACCCATTTAAAGGTGGAAATATAAAATTGAAAAGTGATGAATTTTTTAAAAATAATAAAAAAAAATATGATTGCATATTTATAGATGGATTGCATACTTATGAACAAGTTAAAAAAGATATCGTTAACTCGATTAATTGTGTTAATGAAAATGGAATTATACTTATACACGACTGCCTACCAAATAATGTGTATGAGCAAAATGTTCCTAGGAGCACTTATATTTGGAATGGAGACGTATGGAAAGCTATCGTTGAAATGAGAACAAAAGAAGACTTTCAGACTTATGTAATAAATGCTGACTATGGAATTGGAGTTATTTTAAAAAAAAAAAATCAAAATTTAATTAAAATAAATGAAACAAACTTTAAAAAATTAAAATTTAAAGATTTTTTTTATAATTATAAAAACTGGATGAACATTATTGAATATGAAGAATTTATAAATTTATTTTAATTTATTTTTTCGAATGGTCTAAAATTTGAAGGTTTAGATAATACTGAATTTAAAATTCCTTTGAACTCAGCTAAAGCAAACTGAAATTTCAAACTATCTCTTAATAAAAATTTATAAATGATAATTTTTTTGACACTTCTTAAAAAATTTGGAAATATTTTTCTTAAAGCAAAAAAAAAACCATAATGTTTTTTAAAAAAAAAAAATTTAGACCAACTGTAATGCCAATTTCTTGACAAAGTAACTTCCAACGAAAAAGATTTATTTACAGAACAAGTGCCTTCATGAGTAAACTTAATATTTTTAGATACTAACATTTTTTTTTTGTTATCAAAAATTCTTTTACAAAAGTCTAAATTTTCAAAGTACATAAAAAAATTTTCATCAAAATAACCTATATTTTCGATTTCTTTTTTATTAATAATAAAACTATTATCAATCCACTCAACTTCTAATATATTTTTAAAACCATCTGTTTCGTCTAATTTTTTATAGAAATTTTTATGGATTGTTTCATCTAAATAAGTTGGTGCAAACAAGGCAAAGTTTTTGATTTTTTTTGCTTCGATATATAACTTATCGATACTATGATTAGTAATATTAATATCAGGTGAGTTAATCATCACATAGTCGGTTTTTGAGTCTTTAATTCCTAAATTCATACCTGCGGCCCAGCCTAAATTTTCTTTTGGTATTATAATTTTTACATGCGAGTATTTTTCCTCAATTTCTTTTTTAAACTCAAAATTTCTAGCGTTATCAACAATTATGATAGGAAATTTTTTATCAATCTCTAAAATATGTCTTTTAATGTGATGCTCACTGTGGAAAGAAAGAAAAACTATTGTCAGCATTTTAAATTAAAAATACCCTCTCATATATAGATGTCTATTTTATTAAGATAGTTAAAATATCAATTATTTATACTTCAATAAATAGTTGTGAGTTATTGTTTTATAAAATTAAAAACAGTATAAATTTCATTGCAAATGATTGAAATAAAAGTTCCTGACATTGGTGATTTTAAAAATGTTGAAATTATTGAAGTCTTAGTAAAAGAAGGTGATCAGATTAAAAAGAATGATCCTATTCTAACACTAGAAAGCGATAAATCTAGTGTAGAGGTACCATCTCCGTTTGATGGAAAAATTGCTAGTTTAAAAGTAAAAGTTGGGGATAAAGTTTCACAAGGATCATTAATTGCAACACTTAGTAATGGCGTATCCTCAAATATACCTCAAGAAAAATCTATATTACCAGAGACAGAAAAAATCATTCAAGAAGCTGAAAAAGCTTTAAAAAAAATAGATCCTGAAAAAAAAATTATTAAAGAGGAACTAAGGCAAAATTTTAAGACAAAAGTTGAGTTCAAAAAATTTACTAATTATTCCAATGAACAAGATAATATCGGCGATGTAGATCCTCAGGAAACTATTGAATGGATTGACTCATTAAATGGTGTTGTTGAAAGAGACGGACCAAAAAGAGCTAATTATCTTTTAGGTAAATTAATTAACCAAGCTTATATTTCCGGTTCAAATTTACCCTATAATCAAAAAACACCTTATATAAATACAATCCCCAGAGAAATGGAAGTAAAGTCTCCTGGAGATCAGGTTATAGAAAATAAAATTAGATCTCTAATTAGATGGAACGCTGCATGTATGGTTGTGCGCGCTAACAAAAAGCTTCCAGAACTTGGCGGACATATTGCAACCTTTGCCTCTGCAGCAACTTTGTATGATGTCGGGTTTAATCATTTTTGGAAAGCTCAAAATGAGAAAAACTTAGGAGACTTAATTTATTTTCAAGGTCACTGTTCTCCAGGAATTTATGCGAGATCTTTCCTCGAAGGGAGAATAACAACAAAACAATTAGAAAATTTTAGACAAGAAGTTGATGGTGGAGGATTATCTTCCTATCCTCACCCATGGTTAATGCCGAACTACTGGCAATTTCCAACTGTATCTATGGGTCTTGGCCCTATTATGTCAATTTATCAAGCTAGATTTATGAAATATTTGCAAAATAGATCTTTAATAGAAGATCAAAATAGAAAAGTCTGGGCTTTTTTAGGAGATGGAGAAATGGATGAGCCTGAGTCAACGGGAGCCATTAGTTTAGCTGCTAGAGAAAAATTAGATAACTTAATATTTGTAATAAATTGCAATCTTCAAAGACTAGATGGGCCTGTGAGAGGAAATGGAAAAATAATTCAAGAAATGGAAGGATTATTTAGGGGAGCCGGCTGGAATGTAATAAAAGTTATTTGGGGATCTTATTGGGATCCTCTTCTTGCAAAAGATAAAACAGGTCTTTTATTAAAAAGAATGGAAGAATGTGTTGATGGTGAATATCAAGCATTCAAAGCAAAAGGGGGAGCTTATGTTAGAAGCCATTTCTTTGGAAAATACCCTGAATTAAGAGAATTAGTTTCAAATATGACAGATGAGGATATTTGGAAACTTAACAGAGGAGGTCACGATCCTCATAAAGTATATGCGGCGTATCATGCAGCCCAAAATCATAAAGGATCTCCAACAGTAATTATAGCTAAAACCATTAAAGGTTATGGAATGGGTAAAAGTGGCGAAAGTATAAACACGACACACCAACAAAAAAAATTAGATGTCAATGATATGTACTATTTTAGGGATCGATTTAATATTCCAATTACAGATAAACAAGTTGAAAACTTGGAATTTTATAAACCTGATGAAAAATCAGAGGAAATTCAATACATTAAAGAAAGAAGAAAACAGCTTGGGGGTTTTATACCAACGAGAAGAACTAAAACAAAAGCTCTAAAAACTCCAGCAAATGAATTTTTTGAATCTTCATATCTAGATTCTGGAGATAGAGAATTATCAACAACTATGGCGCTTGTAAGTATACTTACTAAAATTTTAAGAGACAAAGAGTATTCATCAAGATTAGTTCCTATAATTCCAGATGAAGCTAGAACTTTTGGAATGGAGGGATTTTTTCAAAAAATTGGAATTTATGCTCATGAAGGCCAAAAATATGAGCCCGTGGACTCTGAACAATTAAGTTCATATCGTGAGGATAAGAGCGGGCAGGTATTAGAAGAAGGGATCACAGAAGCAGGCGCTATGTCTTCGTGGATAGCCGCAGGAACATCTTACTCAAATCATAATATTGAAATGATTCCTATATATCTTTTTTATTCAATGTTTGGTTTTCAAAGAATTGGTGACTTTGCTTGGGCAGCAGGTGATGCCCAATGTAGAGGATTTTTAATTGGAGCTACGTCTGGAAGAACCACTCTAGCTGGTGAAGGATTACAACACCAAGATGGACACAGTTTAATTATGGCTTCTACTATTCCAAATTGTGTAAGTTATGATCCAACTTTTTCATATGAGTTAGCAGTTATATTTGAGGATGGATTAAAAAGAATGCATGAGAAACAAGAAAATGTTTTTTATTACATAACAACTTTAAATGAAAATTATAAACATCCGGCTATGCCAAAGGGTGTGAAAAAAGAGGACATCTTAAAAGGTATGTATTTATTTAAAGAGATTAATAATAAAGGAAAAACTAAAGTTCAATTACTTGGATCTGGAGCAATATTAAACGAGGTAATAAGAGCAGCAGAAATATTAAGCTCTGATTTTGGAATTGACTCTGATATTTGGAGTGTAACTAGTTTTAATGAATTAAGAAAAGATGCAATAGAAATTGAAAGAAAAAATTTACTAAACCCAGATAAAAAACCAGAAAAAACTTATATAGAAAAATGTTTTGAAAAGAGAACGGGACCTTTTATAGCAGCAACAGACTATATTAGAACATTATCAGAGGGAATTAGAAACTACGTACCAGGAACTTATGTAACTTTGGGAACAGATGGATTTGGAAGAAGCGATACGAGAAAAAATTTAAGAAAATTTTTTGAGGTTAATAAAGAATTTATTGTTTATTCAACATTAAGCACTTTAGTAAAAGAACAAAAAATTGCATCAAAAGTAGCCACTGATGCGATGAAAAAATATAATATAGATCCTAAAAAACCTATCCCAACTAAACTATAGTTCAAAATGGCTAAAATTGTTGATTTAGTTGTTCCTAATATTGGTGATTTTAAAAATGTAGAAATTATAGAAATTCTTATATCAGAAAACCAAAATATAAAAAAAAATGATGGAATAATTACTTTGGAAAGTGACAAATCAAGTGTTGAAGTTCCCTCTCAGTTTTCAGGTAAAATTAAAACGATCAAAGTTAAAATTGGAGATAAAATTTCTGAAGGAGATAAAATTGGAGAGATAGAAATAACTTCTGATGAGATGACTCATGAGCAGGAATCTGTCAGTAAAGAAATTAAAATACAAGAGGAAAATAAATCCTACAAAGACAATGATACCTCTTTTTTAAAAATTCCAAATCTTGGCTCTGGAAAAGACTTATTTGTTACTGAAATTCTTATTAAAAAAGATCAGCTTGTTAAAATTGATGACATTGTATTACTCATTGAAGATGAAGAAAACGCTTACGAAATTCCATCACCAATATCAGGAATTGTAAAGAATATAACGCTTAAAGAAGGAGAAAAAATTAGAGTTGGTGACTCAATTGCAGAAATCGTAAATCAGAATTTAAAAACAGAAATAAAAAGTAAACCTATTATTGAAAATATTATTTCAAATAATAATCAATATCAAAACATAAAAAGCGCAAGTCCAAAAATTAGAAAATTTGCAAGAGAACTAGGTGTAGATATTCAGTTAGTTGAGGGAAGCGCAAGAAAAGGTAGAATTCTTGAGGAAGATATTAAAAAATTTATTAAAGGATCTTTAAGTAATAAAAATATTAAAGAAGAAGTAGTAAAAAAAATAGAAATAAAAGAAGAAAGACTTCCCTATGAGCACGGGGAATTTGGTGAAATTGATATACAAAAAATACCAAGAATTAAAAGGCTTTCAGGACCACATTTAGTAAAGGCCTGGAATGAAATCCCACATGTTACCCAATTTGATGAAATTGATGTAACGGATATGGAGCACTTTAGAAAAAATTTAATTGATCTTAATACAAAAGAGAAAATTACTATTACTCCCCTTGCTTTTATTATGAAAGCACTAGTTAACGGGATGAAAAAATATCCTAATTTTAATTGCTCACTTGAGCCATCTAGTGAGAATATTATTTATAAAAAATATTATCACATTGGAATTGCTGTTGACACTCCGCATGGTCTAATGGTTCCAAAAATTAGAAACATTGATCAAAAAGATCTACTAACCTTAAGCAATGAACTTAGAAAAATTAGTAAATTAAGTAAGGAACTTAAAATCGATAAAAAAGAATTTTTTGGAGGATCAATGACGATATCAAGTCTTGGTGGAATTGGGGGGAGTTTTTTTACTCCGATTATAAACAGTCCAGAGGTTGCAATTATAGGAATAGGAAAAACAGAAACAAAACAAATATTTATTGATGGAAAATTCATACCAAGAGCAATGATGCCAATATCACTATCTTACGATCATAGAATAATTGATGGCGCGGAAGCTGCTAGATTTTGTCAAGATCTGAAACATAGTCTTGGAAAAAACTTTGCTTTTAATTTATCATTTTAGAAATGATAAATGGCTATTGTTTAGAAAAATACTATCCTGTAAAAAAAATATTTGAAGATTATTTTTTAAAAGAAAGGGAAATAGGGGCTTCTTTTGCAATTTATAAAGAAGGCAAACCATTAATAGATTTATATGGTGGTCTTAAAAATAAAAATAATAAGAGTTGGGAAGAAAATACTATTGTAAATATATTTTCAGCCACAAAAGGTATTTACGAAATTATTGTTTCAATTCTAATTGATCAAAACATTTTAGATTTAGAAAAATCTGTTAGTTATTATTGGACTGCTTTTAAAGAAAGTAATAAAAGAGAAATTAAACTAAAACATATTCTATCTCATCAATCAGGACTGTATAGATTTAAAAAAAAAATTACACAAAAAGATCTATTAGACTGGAATAAAATCATAACTATATTAGAAAATCAGGAGCCAGATCATCCATGTGGAGAAAAAACTTACTATCATGCAAAAACACACGGATTTTTAATTGGCGAAATTATAAAAAAAACAACAGGAAAAACCTTAGGAGAATTAATTTTTGAATTATTGTCTAAAAAACTAAAATTGGATTTTTTTATTGGAACTCCACAAAAAAAACTATCGAATATTGCCTTTCTCTACGAGGAAAAAACTGAAAAAAAATTATTATCTGAATTTAATGCATTTAATAATCCTGGGCACGAAATAAATTTTTATAATAAAGAAGATTGGCAGATGGCAGAAATTCCTTCAATGAATGGACATGGAAATGCTAGATCTATTGCTAAAATTTATGATATTTTTGTAAATGATCTAATATTAGAGAAAAATATTTTATTATCAAAATCCTCAATTAAAAAATGTTTAACCGAAAGCATTAGTAGAATTGACGGAAGTTTAATGATGCCAATTAGATGGTCTAATGTGGGATTAATACTTCGTGGTGGGTGGTTATTTGGGAAGTATAAGGAGTCCTTTGGTCATAATGGTTGGGGCGGATCATTAGGGTTTGCTGATCCAAATTTAGGAATTGGTGTTGCTTACACTACAAATAAAATTAATCCCACTATGGGTTCTGATTTACGAATTATTAATTTACTTAAAGAATTTTATAAATTGCATTAAATATTGTCTGGCCTAAGCCAAGAACGCTTCCTTAAAAAAGCATTAAATAAACCATTAAGTCTATAATAATGAATTAAAATTTTTTTTTTATTGAAAAATAATAACCCAATAAATAATTTAAATAATGATGACAAGAATTTATTAAAAATGACTTTATATGCAATAAAAAATCCGAAATGTTTATAATTAAAATAAAACAAGGACCACATCCAATGCCAATTTCTACACAGCTCAATATTTAAATTATTTTCTGTTGCCTGCTTAGCAAAATGTTGAACTTTTGATTTCTTGACAAGAAAAATTTTTCCACCACTATTTTTTATTCTTTTACAAAGATCTATTTCTTCTAAGAAGAGAAAGAAATTCTCATCAAATATTTTTTCAAATATAACTTTTTTTAAATTTATTAACATTGCAAAACCCTTGACATAATCTACTTCTATAATTTCGTCATGATAATTATTATTTTGCTCTGAAAAAAAACCGTAATTATCGAAAGTATTAGGTGCTAAAACTGAAAAATTATCCTGTAGTATAAGCTGAGCATTATATAGCTCTTTTAAAGTATTTTCTTGTAAACGCACATCTGGATTTAATATGAAAACATATTTCGTATTTACTTTGGATATTCCTAGATTATTACCTTTTCCATAACCTAAATTTTCTTTAGCAATTACAACTTCAACATTTAAAAACTTATTTTCTAGATAATTTTTGAAATTGCTATTGTCTGAATTTTCAACAACAATAATCTTTATGCTAGAATTAATACTTTTAATACACTTTTCTATTACATGACCACTTTTAAAACAAACTATAACAAAGGTTATATTTTTTTCAAAATTATTCATTAATTTAAGGTATAAAGTATTTTACAATAAATATATAAAATATTTATAAACGTTAAATTTAAAAAATGAAAAAAGTTATTATAACTGGAGGATTAGGATTTATAGGCAGTAATCTTATTAATATTCTTAAAAATAAATATTTTATTATTAACATAGATAAAGTAACTTATGCTTCAAATTTTAATAATATTAATCCCTACATAAAAAACTATAGATTTTATAAAGCAGATATTAACGATAAAATTTTTATAAAAAATATTTTAAAAAAGTATAACCCATCTATAATTTTTAATCTTGCTGCCGAAACTCATGTTGATAGATCAATTGACGGACCTGAAAAGTTCATAAAAAGTAATATTCTCGGTGTTTTTAATCTTCTTGAGTCAATTAGAAATTACCAAAAAAAAATCAAATTAATACATATCTCAACTGATGAAGTATATGGAGATGTTAAAAAAAATTATAAATCAAAAGAAGAGGATGCGTATAGACCTAGTTCACCTTATTCTGCCACCAAAGCAAGTGGTGATCTTTTGATAAAATCTTATATTCGGACGTATAAAATTCCAGCTATAATAACTAATTGTTGTAATAACTTTGGACCAAACCAATATCCAGAAAAACTTATACCAACAATAATTTATAATATATTAAATCAAAAACCTATTCCTATTTATGGAAAAGGACAGAATATAAGAGAGTGGATTTATGTTGAAGATCATTGTGATGCTCTTATCAGAATTGCAGAAGATGGAATTATTGGAGAAAATTATAATATTGGTAGCGGAGTCCTATTAAATAATATTGATATTGCAAAAAAAATAATATTTGCCATTAAAAAAATAATCCATCACTCAAATATTATAAGTAAAATAAAACTTGTTCGGGATAGACCGGGTCACGATCTACGATATTCTTTAAATTCCACTAAAATAAAAAATCAGTTAAAATGGGAGTGCAAATCAAGTTTTAAAGAGAGAATTAACGAAACAATTGTGTGGTATATAAATAAATTTAAAACTAACCATTTTAAGAATGATGATTTCAAATACCGCACGGGACTTAAAATATGATTAAAAAAGGAATAATATTAGCTGGCGGAAGCGGTTCAAGATTAAGTCCATTGACCAAGATAGTTAATAAGCAACTTCTACCTTTGTATGATAAACCATTAATATTTTATCCACTATCAATTTTAATGCTTACTGAAATAAGAAATATATTAATTATTCATAATCCAAATGATGAAAGTAATTTCAGAAAAATATTAGGAGATGGATCAGGTTTTGGAATAAAAATTCAGTATAAAATACAGGATAAGCCAAACGGTTTACCAGAAGCTTTTATAGTAGGTGAAGAATTTATAAAAAAAGAAAGCGTAGCTTTAATACTTGGAGACAATTTTTTTTATGGACAGGGTTTTTCTAAAAGACTTAAAAATTTTGCAAAAAATAATTTTGGATCAACAATTTTTACTTATTCTGTAAACAATCCAAAAGACTACGGTATTGTAGAAACTCATAGAAATAAAATATTAAATATCAAAGAAAAACCAAAAAAAACATCATCTAAACAAGCAATAACTGGTCTATATTTTTTTGATAGCAATGTTGTAAATTTTTCAAAAAAATTAAAACCTTCAAAAAGAAATGAATTAGAAATAGTTGATTTAATAAAAATCTATTTAAAAAATAAAAAACTTAAAGTAGAGGAAATTGGAAGAGGTAGCGCATGGATGGATACTGGCAGTATTGATGGACTTTTCGAAACATCGCAATTCATCTCGAGCATAGAAAAGAGGCAAGGTCAAAAAATTGCTTGCTTGGAAGAAATAGCTCTAAATAAGAAATGGATATCGAGATCTTCAATTAAAAAACAAATTAATTTTTATGGGAATTGCGAATACTCAAGATATCTAAAAAAGTTAATTTAACATATTTTAACTTAAAAAATTTTTTTAAGAACTATAATCAATTATTTCCTCTAAGATTTTTTCTAGAGAATACTTAAATTTAAAGTTTTTATAGTCTGCTTTAAATTTTTTGATATCAGTAATGTACCATTTATGATCACCAACTCTTGATTCTTTGTTTACAATATATTTGAAGTCAATATTAGAAATTTTCTGAACTTTTTCTATAGCTTCTAATATTGAACAACTATTTTTTCTAGTGCCGCCAATATTATAAACTTCACCTTTTTTTGGGTTATTGAAAAAATGCCAAAAACAATTTACTAAATCATAACTATGAATATTGTCTCTAACTTGTTTGCCCTTAAAACCAAAAATGTTGTAAACAGATTTTGATAAATTAACTTTAACTAAATAATTCAAAAAACCATGAAGTTCTGCTCCCGATTGTTGCGGACCTGTAATACATCCGGCTCGAAAGACTCCCGTTTTTAAACCTATATTTTTACCATACTCCTGTACTAATAAATCACCAGAACATTTTGAAACGCCAAATAAACTATGTAACGAATTATCTATTGTCATACTTTCGTTAATTCCCTCATAAAATTTATGATTTTTTTCTAAATCCCATCTCAAATTTTTTTCTTTTAGGTTAATTTTATTTGGCGTATCTCCATATACTTTATTTGTAGAAACAAAAATAAAAACTGCATCGGGACAATATAGTTTTGTTAATTCTAACATATTCAAAGTTCCAACTGCATTAATGGAAAAGTCTACATGAGGCTGCTTAACTGCCCAATCATGTGAAGGTTGAGCAGCAGCATGAATTATTAATCTAATATTTTTTTTAAACTTAGAAAAAATGCTTGTTAATTTTGTATAATTTCTAATATCATAATTATAATGCTTATATTCTTTAAATTTTTTAATTAACTTAATCTTATTTTTGTTAGTACTGGCTTTTTTTCCAAAAAAATAACTTCTAAAATTATTATCTATGCCAACAACATCTAATCCGTTATTTGATAAAAAACTAACAGCTTCTGAGCCCACCAAACCTGAAGAACCTGTTATTAATGCTACACCCATATTAAATAATTCTTTTTTATTGTTACTTATTACGTGAAAAATTCTCTAAACTTAAATCGTAGTAAATCCAAGGCCAAGTAATTGTTTTATAATATTTTCTAAACCAAAAAGGAATAAACCTCTCTGCTAAAAATGTATATATTCTCTTGAGACCATATTCATTATTAATATCTTTATATTTAAAAATTTCTTCTTCACATCTAAATAACCATTGAAATAAGACTGGATACAAATGATCTAAAATTTTTTCTCGAACAAAAAAACAGCTATTTGCTCCAACAAATGATGTTTCATTATCGCAATATTCGATAAAATCATTTCTATCATTATTATTTAACAATTTAGCGGCCTCAGCTAAGTTTCCATGCCCACAATGCATATCAAAATGTAATTTCAATGTTCGTTTATTTTTATTAAAAATAATACTCGGATCTTTAACTATTGATCTAAAACCTCTTTTAAAAAGTTTAGAAAATTTAACATTTGAAAGATCAATTGGATCGCATAATACAACATCAAAATTATCCCATTCTAAAGGTAACTTTTTAATTAAGATATTATTCAGTTCTTCCGGAAAAATATTAAAATTAAGATTAGAGTTAATAATTCTCTCTCTAAATTCTAATTTAGTAAAAAAACGCCTATATTGTGAAACACCAATCCATTTATTAATGGATTTCGGATTTCTATTCTTCCAATACCAATAATGAAAGGTCATATCCCCATAATTAATATTTTTATTTGCAATATTAATGCCAGAGTTATCACTTAAATAATTTGAAGGATAAGAAAAGTTACCAACTCCAAAGGGTATGAGTTCTAATTTTTCTATTAAATCTAATTTTTTGTGAGTAATACAGTAAATTTCTAAATTTGTCATAAAAATTCAAGCTATTTTTTTTTAATAAAAGCAATTTCATTAAATCTTCCCTTTAATATACTTATTGAATCATAATTATTTAATAAATATTTTTTATCTTCACTAGAAATAAATTTAGAATTAAAATCTTTATTATTTTTAATGGAAATCAAAATTTCTCGCAAACTTGGGGCTTCATTATTAATATTCATATCATGTCGAGTATCTGGAAAATCAAGCTCTTCAATTATAAAATATCCACCAGAATTAAGTCTATTAAATAATAAAAATAAAGAGATAATCTGATCTTTTAAATAATGACTAGCATCGTCAATTATCAAATCAAAATTTATTAATTTTTCTTTAAAAGTACTTATAGAAATCTCAGAACTGGCGTCTAATAAAAAATTTCTAATTCTATTAGATTCGTATAAAAACAGATCTGGATATAAATCAGTTGAAATAATTTTTGAATTTTTAAAATAAAAATAGAAAACCGCAATAGCATTACCTTTGAAAGAACCAATCTCTAAGATACTTTTAATATTATCTTTAATATTAAAAAAAATATTTTCATAAAATGTTGAATAATTATGACCTGCTATTTTTTTTGTAGAATTATTTTTTGAGAATTGATCAATAAAATAAGATCCTTTATCAGTATTGAAATTTTTACATAAATAATCAAAATCTCTATTGAATAGTTCTTTGTGATTTTTCGAAAATGAATCCAAATTAATTTTTTTTGGATAATTTGTAATTACATATTTAAATAAAATAACAATTATTATATAAAATTTTAGTATAAAATTAGCTTTTTTAAATCTATGCTCATAATAAATTTTATAAAAAGTTCTTAACTTCATATTAATTTAAAATCACTATCTAGTTGGCGGAGAGAAAGGGATTCGAACCCTTGATACCTTTAACAGTATACACGCTTTCCAAGCGGGCGCCTTCAACCACTCGGCCATCTCTCCTCTTGCTTTTATTAATCTTAAAATAATATTTTAAAAAAAACATATTAATATGGTTCGATATATTTTTTAAACTTTTTTAAATTATTAATTATAAATTTCGGATAATCGTTATTAATTTTAATCTTATTATACATATGATTTCTATTAAAAAGATCTTGATAAGTTTGAATCTTTTTTTTTATAACTTTAACTGATGAGAATTCATTCCCGGAAAATTCAGTATGAGGAAATGCTTTAAGCTTACTAGATATAATAGCAGGCGTATATAAATTGTTAAAATGCCAACCAGCTTTGTTGAAAAGCTCGATATTTTTTTCGATATAAAATTTCCAAAATGGTTTTTTTAAATTATCTTTTCTTATTTTTTTTCTTAAAAAAGTAAAAGATGTTAAATCTTTTCTTTTGCAAATTTTAGTTCCCTCCCATGGCGAATTATATTTATTAAAAATATTAATTTTATATGAAAAAAATTTCATCATAAAAATTCCAAATTTTTTATTTAATGTTATATTTTTTAATACATTTGGATCAGGAATTTCATCAGAATCCGAATACATAATTAAATCATCAGGCAAAGCATCATATAGTCCATCAAAAATTCTTTCTCTTTGGTAAGATTCGCTACTCCAGGGATCTCTAGTATTTGGAAAATTATCTTTAATTAAAATATATCTTACTTTATTTTTAAATTTTTGATTAATTAAATAAAAATTTTTTTTTTTTTTTTTTCCTGAATGATCATACTTAGACTCGCTTACAATAAAATAATCAACTACATCATTTAAAATTTCAAATCTTGCATTTGTTAAAAAATTTTCATTATAAAAAGTTATACAGTCGTATATTTTCATTAATATTTTTTAATTAAATTTTAATTATATCTATATAACTTATTATAAAATATGTGTAAAAATTATATACAAGATGTTTTCTCTTATTAAAAATTTTATTGAAAAAAAAATATGGATCTTCAAAAATAAAAGATCTTTAAAAAATTGGTATAAACGAAATTTTACCAGCCCTTCGCCTACATTTATAAAACTTAAGATATTATTCAATTATAATATAAAAAACGCATTGTGGATTGAAACTGGAACATTTTATGGTGAAACAACAGCTTATCTATCTAAAATAGCTAAAAAAGTAATATCTATCGAAGCCGATCCAAGATTATATTCTTTAGCTAAAATAAAATTTAGTCGTTCTACTAATGTTGAAATAATAAATTCAACAAGCCAACTAATTTTAAATCAAATTCTTGCTACAGAAAATTCAAATCAAAATATATGTATATATTTAGATGCTCATCTTTGTTATGATCACATTAATAATTCTCCAACATTCGGAGAAGAAGAAAATAGTACTTGTATATCCGAAGAATTAAAAATATTAAATTTATATATAAAAAAATTTAATAATATTAAAATCTTTATAGATGATATCAGGTTATTTGGATCTAGTTTTCATAACTATCCCTCACTCAATTTGTTAGTTGATTTTTGCAAGTCTAATAATTTAAAGTGGACTATTGAACATGATATATTTATTGCGTCAAAAATTTGATGTAATTTTATTTATAAATAGTAATTAAACAATTATTCGAAATATTATATTCATGGTAGATATCAATAATTGAAAAGTTATAATTTTTTTTATTAAGATAATTTAAAAATTTATTTTTATCTTTAAAAAAAACATCCTCAATTATATAAATCCCTTTACTATTTAGATATTTAAACGAATTTTCTAATAGACATATATTGGCACTGTACTCATGTAATCCATCATCAATTATGATATCAAATTTTTTTTCGTTTATATTTTTAAACAAATTGTTTATAGATTCTTGCTCTCTTTGATCAACAAAATAAGTTTTTATTCTCTCTTCATTCTTTAAAATATTCTTATCAATATCGGCCCCGTAAATCTTTCCATTTTTAAAATAATCTCTCCATGCGCGTAAAGAAGCTAAAGGGCTTCCATCCGCTCCCATGTTACTTGGAATTGTTAAATTATTACTTCCTAAACCAACTTCCAATAATATAATTTCATCATTTTTTTTATGAAAAAAAATTTCTGAATAGTAATCACTAAAATTATGATCTTTATTAACACCTCCTTTATCACTACCATAATAATTCATTAGTTCAGTTAATTTTTTATTTGTAATATTTGAGGATACAAAATAATTCACTAGCTTTTGATTATTCTTTCCTAGAAAACGAATTTTATATTTTAATTTTCTAAAAAAATTTCTTATAAATCTCATTAATTTATTAATTTAAATTTTACAATTATATATTTTTCTAATAAAAAATATTATTATATTTTTAATAAATCTAAAAATTTGTAAATTACCGACCTGAAATAATAAATAAAATATTTAATAAATTTTATTTTTTTTCTTAAATTTAGAAAGGTTTTACCTTTTATTGGCTTAAAGTTATTTACTAAAATATTACTTGGTTCGCAATTTGTCATTTTTTTTACAACAATTAGATTATGATAAAAATGTATTTCAGTAATATTTTCGCAGAAATAATCTTTATTAAAAAAAGGGTTTTCTATTTCTTGATAGTTTATCTTATCCACTAATGTTTTAAAAAAATTAATGTGATTATTTTTGTTATTTAAATAAAAACCATCACCTCCATAATTTAACATATAAGAAGTTTGAGTATCCTCTATTATATAATATCCTCCATTTTTTAATTTTTTAAATAAAAATAAAAATGTTTTAATAACATCTTTATTTAAATGAGAACCATCATCAATAATAAAATCTAATTCACCTGTGACTTTAAATACGCTCTCAAGAAATTTATTATCAGATTGTGAACCAAGAAATGTTTTAATTCTTTTTGTTTCGCAAAATTTTTTTTCATAAATATCAATGCCATAAATTTTACCATTTGGAAAAAATTCTTCCCACATTTTTAATGAAGCTCCACCAGTTTTATAGTTATTTTCTCCTCCGATACCTATTTCAAGTAAATTAATATTACTTTCTTTAAAGGGTAAAAAATATAAATTATAAATATCCATATAATTATGTAAGGAATTTTTATCGGTACAATATTTTTTAGCTAAATTTTTTAGAGCGTTTTCCATAATAATTAACTTTTATTAATCTTTAATACCTCTATAAATGCTTCTTGTGGTATATCTACACTACCAAACTGTCTCATTCTGGCCTTTCCTTTTTTTTGTTTCTCTAAAAGTTTTTTCTTTCGATCTCTTGCGCCTCCGCCATGGATTCTACTAATAACATCTTTTCTATAACCTGAGATTGTTTCTCTTGCTATAACTTTTCCGCCAATTGCAGCTTGGATTGGTATCTGAAATTGGTGCCTTGGTATTAAGTCTTTTAATCTTTCGCACATTAATCTTCCTTGTCTTACAGCGAAATCTTTATGAATGATCATAGATAATGCATCAACCATCTCCTCATTTACTAATATGGATAATTTAATTAGATCACCTTCTCTATAGTCATTCAATTCATAATCAAAACTTGCATAACCGCTAGAAATAGATTTGATCTTATCGTAAAAATCAAAAACAACTTCATTTAATGGTAATTCATAAGATAGTACTGCACGATTTCCTGAATAACTTAAACTTTTTTGCTTTCCTCTTTTTTCTTCACATAATTTTATAATTGAGCCCAGATGTTCATCTGGAAGAATTATTGTTGCATTTATCCAAGGTTCATTAATAGATTTAATAAAATTTGGTTCTGGCATATTAGCTGGGTTTTGAAGATCCATAACCGTGCCATCATGTTTGTAGATTTTATAAACAACACCCGGCGTTGTGGTAATTAAATTTAGATTATATTCACGATCTAATCTTTGAACAATAATTTCAAGATGAAGAAGTCCTAAAAAACCACATCTAAAACCCAGTCCTAAGGCGGCAGAATTTTCAGGCTCATAAACAAAACTAGAGTCGTTTAGTTTTAATTTTGCAAGACTGTCTCTTAATAGATTATATTCGGTGCTATCAACTGGAAATAATCCGCAAAATACCACTGGTTTACTTGGCTTAAATCCTGGTAATGGCTCTTTTATAGGGTTTGAATAATCAGTTATCGTATCTCCAATTTTTGTATCCGAGAGATCCTTGATGCCTGTTACAATAAAACCAATTTCTCCAGATCCTAAATATTCCTTATTTTCTGCTTTAGGAGTAAACACACCAACTCTTTCAACAGGATGTCTTGTATTTGTAGACATCAAGAGGATTTCCATTCCTTTTTTGATTACACCATCTAGTACCCTAACCAAGATAACTACCCCTAAATAACTATCATACCAACTATCAACTAATAATGCTTTTAAAGGTAAATCTTTATTTCCTTCTGGAGCAGGAAGCTTTTCAACGATCGCTTCTAATATTTCGTCTACCCCTTCTCCTGTTTTTCCAGAAGCTGTTAAAGCATCTGAAGTGTCAATTCCTATAACATCCTGAATTTGTTTTTTTACTCTATCAACATCTGATGCTGGTAAATCTATTTTATTTAAAACTGTTATAATTTCATGATGATTATCCATGGCCTGATAAACATTCGCTAAGGTTTGAGCTTCAACACCTTGGGTACTATCAACAATAAGTAATGATCCTTCACATGAGGCAAGCGACCTATTTACCTCATAACTAAAATCCACATGCCCTGGTGTATCAATAATATTTAATATGTAATTTTTACCGTCTTTTTTTGATTTATAATTTAATCTAACTGTTTGAGCTTTTATAGTAATGCCTCTTTCTTTTTCTAAATCCATCGAGTCTAGAACTTGAGTTGTCATCTCACGTTCGGTAAGACCGCCACATTTTTGAATTAACCTATCAGCAAAGGTAGATTTACCGTGATCTATATGAGCGATAATTGCAAAATTTCTTATATTTTCTTGTGCAGACATTTAAGATCTTAATGTTGCATCAAAAGACTTTTGCATGGTTTGAATTATTTTTTTACTTAATTCCTCAATCTCTTGATCATTCAACGTTTTATCTTGAGATTGAATTAATAAATTTAAAGCTATTGACCTTTTATTCTTTTCAATATTCCCCCCTTGAAAAACATCAAATATTCTTATTTTTTTAATTAATTTTCTATCAACGTTAAGTAAAATGTTAATAATCTTTTCTGCTTCAAATTTTTTATCAATGATAAATGCAAAATCTCTTTCAATTTTCTGAAAATTAGAAACTAAATATTTAATCTTCTTTGTTGTATTTTTCTTATCAATAACTGGAATATTATTTAAGAAAATTTGAAAACCAAAAATTAGTCCATTTTTAATATCAATATCTTTAATTATTTTAGGGTTTATTTCTCCAAAATTAGCGAGCGGTAATTCTTTATTTGAATTTAAATAAAATTTTCCTGATCTTCCTGGATGATAACATGATTCAGCTTCTTGAATGATAGATAATTCCTGCTCATCTATTCCTAGCTCAATTAATGTTTTATAAACACAGTCTTTAATTTCAAAAATATCAACATCTTTATCTTTTTCTAACCAATTTTTTCTATAAATTTTTCCTATTTGAATTCCACCAATTACGGAGATTTGCTCTCCTGGTTTTGAACCAAAGAAAACAGGTCCGCATTCAAAGATTTTTTGATCTTCAAAGTTTCTATGAATATTATTTTTAATATGAATTAAAAGATTAGAAAAAATAGAAGACCGTAAAGTATCCAAGTCATTTGAAATTGGGTTGGTAATTAATAAATTTTTATTATGAAGACCAAATAGAGTATCAATTTTTGAATTTGTAAAAGAATAGGTAATTGTCTCCATATAGCCTTTGTTAGCTATAGATCGTTGTGCAAATCGATGTAATTTTTGTTTTACTGTTAAAATATTTTTTGGACTATCTACTCCTGGCTTAATGAGTTGAATTTTATCATATCCTAAGATTCTTATTAATTCCTCCACAACATCAACTTCCTCATTAATATCAGGACGCCAAGTAGGAACTTTTATTAAATATATATTTTTAATTTCTTTAAAATTAAATCCTAAATTATTCAAAATTTTTTTGATATTCGTTGATGAAATTTTATTTCCTATAATTTTTTCAAATTTCTCTGCACTAAATTTAATCTGCCTATTTTTAAAATTACTTTCTCCAGTAGTAACAAAATTACTTATTTTGCCCCCACATAACTTTTGAATAATTTTTGCTGCAAGTTTTAATCCATATTCCATAATATTTGGATCAACTCCTCGTTCAAATCTAAATTTAGCATCAGAATTAATTCCTAATTTTTTTGCAATTTTTGATATTTTTACAGGATTAAACACAGCTGACTCTAAAAAAATATTTTTGGATTCTAAAGAAATTGAAGAATTGGCTCCACCAATTACACCTCCTAAGCCAAGAATTTCTTTCTCGTTAGTAATTAGACACGCACCATCATCAAGCGGGTAATTATTTTTATCAAGTGCAAAAAATTTTTCTCCCTTTTTTGATGAGCGTACAATAACTTTTTTATCAATTTTATCAGCATCGTACGCATGCAAAGGTCTATTTAGATCGAGCATAATATAATTTGTAATATCAACAACAGTTGAGATTGGATTCATTCCGACAGAAATTAATTTATCTTTTAACCATTTTGGACTTTCAGTATTTTTAATTCCTTCAATGTAGCAATGTGCAAATGAAGAACATCCGGAATTGGATTGAATAACAACTTTGAATGGATTTTTAATATTAGTTTTTAATTTAATTTCTTCTAAATCAATTAATTTTCCAAGACCTGCCGCAGATAAGTCTCTTGCAATCCCTCTTATACCTAAACAATCAGATCTATTTGGAGTTATAGATATATCGATAGCTGGCTCACTGTTATTTTTAAAATAACTATTTCCAACATTAAATTTTTTTGAATTTAACTCAGTAATACCCTCGCTTTCATTTGATAAACCTAATTCAGATTCTGAACAAAGCATTCCATAAGAATCGACTCCTCTAATATTTGTAACTTTAATCTTAAGTTGATTTTTTGGAATAATAGCCCCCGGTCCAGCATAAACAGTTAATAAACCATCTCTCGCGTTTGACGCTCCGCAAACTACTTTTTGTATTTTTCCAGATCCAATATCCACATCACATAATTTTAATTTATCAGCATTTGGATGCTTTTCTGCTTTAATAATTTTTGCTACTAAAAAAAAATTACTTTTATCTTCTGCTCCAACACTCTCAACTTCAAGTCCTATATTGTTTAAAGTTGAAATAATTTTTTCAAGGTTCACATTTGTTTTTAAATGGTCTTTTAACCATGAAGAAGTTATTTTCATCTGCTGTAACCTCTATAATTTGCAGGAATATCTAATGGATCAAATCCATAATGCTCAAGCCATCTAACATCTGTTTCAAAGAAAGATCTTAAATCATTTATCCCATATTTTAGCATTGCCAAACGATCAATGCCGATACCAAAAGCATAACCTTGATAAACTGAAGTATTTACTTTGCAGTTTTTTAAAACATTTGGATGAACCATCCCACAACCTAATATTTCAAGCCATTTATCACCCTCGCCAATTACAATTTTTCCATCTTTTAATTCATAACCAATATCAACCTCTGCTGACGGTTCAGTAAAAGGAAAGTGACTAGGTCTAAATCTCATCTTAATTTTATCTACCTCAAAAAACTTTTTAATAAAATAATCAAGAACCCCTTTTAGATGTCCCATGTTTACATTTTTATCAATATGCAAACCCTCCACTTGATGAAACATAGGAGTATGGGTTTGATCACTATCGCATCTATAAGTTCTGCCTGGCGCAATAATTTTAAATGGAGGTTTTCCAGACATCATTGTTCTTATTTGCACTGGCGAAGTATGAGTTCTTAATAAAATTTCTTTGTTTTGACCTAAGTAAAAGGTGTCATGCATGTCCCGTGCTGGATGATGTGGTGGCGTATTTAAGGCTGTAAAATTATTATATTCATTCTCAACGTCAGGTCCTTCTGCTACTAAAAATCCTATTTCTCCAAAAATAGCTGTTACCTCATCAATAACTTGTGTAACTGGATGAATCTTTCCAAAAGTAATAGGTCTTCCTGGCAAGGTAACATCAATTCTATCTTCAGATAATTTTTTATTGATCTCTTCTTGTTCAAATAGACTTATTTTAGAATTAATAAGATTGTTAATATTGTCTTTTAATTTGTTTAGGTTTGAAGCAAAATTTTTTCTATCTTCTCCTTGAAGAGTTGTAATTTTTTTAAAAAGTTCTCCTATCTTTCCATTTTTACCAAAAGCTTCTGATTTTACTTGTTCAATTTTATGAAGATTATCGGATTGATCTATTTTAGATTTAAATTCTTTTTCTAAATGTAAAATTTCATCCATGGTATTCTAGTATTGATGGAACTAGTTTTTCTAGTTTAAGCTAGACTGTACCTTTTTTACGATGGATTTAAAAGCCTCTGGATTTTGATAAGCTAAATCTGCTAAAATTTTTCTATCAATAGAAATCTTAGTTTTATTAAGACCATTAATAAATTTAGAATAAGTTAAACCTTGTTCTCTAACGCCAGCATTAATTCTTTGTATCCAAAGTGACCTAAAATTTCTTTTTTTTTGTCTACGATCTCTATAAGAATATTGAAAAGATTTTTCTACTGATTGTTTAGCAGTTCTAATAGTATTTTTTTTTCTTCCGTAAAAACCTTTAGCAGCTTTGAAAACTTTTTTATGTTTTGCGTGACTGGTGACTCCTCGTTTAACTCGTGACATAAATTATCCTCTTAAACTGTTAGGCATGTATGATTTGACTATCTTTGCGTCAGGTTTAGACATAATTGCCATTCCTCTTTGCCTTCTGATCTGAGCATTGGATCTTTTGATCATGCCGTGTCTTTTGCCAGCTTGGGGCATTTTTACTTTACCTGTTGCTGTAATTCTAAATCTTTTTTTAGCTGAGCTCTTAGTTTTAATCTTATACATAAAATAAATACCTGCGGGTTATACTAATATTAAAGGTGAAAAACAATAAGTATGAATATAAAGAAACTGCTATTTAAGCGGCTGAATAATGAAAGTCATTTGCTTGCCTTCCATTTTAGGAGCTTGCTCAACTTTACCAGTAACCTTTAAATCATTTACAATTCTATCCGCAAGATCTTGAGCTAGCTTTAGATGCTGCATCTCTCTTCCTTTAAATTTTATTGTAAATTTGACTTTGTCCCCTTTAGTTAAAAATTTCTCGGTTGCCTTCATTTTAAAATTATAGTCATGAACATCTGTTCCTGGTCTCATTTTAATCTCTTTAAGTGTTACAACTTTTTGTTTCTTTTTTGCTTGGCTAGCTTTTTTTTGTAACTCGTATTTGTATTTTCCAAAATCAGTTATCTTACAAACAGGGGGTTTTGCATTGGGAGCAATTTCGATTAAATCTAAACCTTGCTCCTTTGCAGTCATTAATGCATCATTTAAGGAAACAATCCCAATATTTTGACCATCACTGCCAATTAACTGAACATCCGTTGCTCTAATTCTATCGTTTACTTTTGGCCCACGATTTGAAGAGCTATTAGATCTAAAATTACTTCTATTGTTTTGAAAATTTTGATTAATAACTATACTCCTAGATTTTTGGTGCTGAAGACTCTTTAACTAATAAATTCAAAGCCTCTCTTAAAGGTAACGTATCCTGTTTTTCTTGGCCAAGTCTTCGAAGGGTAATTGACTGACTTTCTTGTTCTTTTGATCCACAAATCATTAAAATTGGAATTTTGGACAATGAGTGTTCTCTAATTTTGTAATTAATTTTTTCATTCTTGAGATCGATAATATTCCTTATTTTATTTTTATCAAGTTCAGCTGAGACTTTCTTTGCATAATCATCAAATTCTTGTGAAATTGGAAGTATTGCAACTTGTTTTGGAGATAGCCACAACGGAAGTTTGCCTGCATAATGTTCAATTAAAATACCTATAAATCTTTCAAGTGAGCCAAATAATGCTCTGTGTAACATCACTGGATTCTTTTTAACTCCGTCTTTGTCAATATACGTTGCACCTAATCTTCCTGGTAAATTTAAATCAACTTGTAAAGTTCCACATTGCCAATCTCGACCAATGGTATCCCTTAAAACAAATTCAATTTTAGGTCCATAAAATGCACCTTCACCTTTATTGATTAAATAGTCCAATTTTGAAGCTTTCACAGCCTCTAGTAATGCAGCCTCCGCTTTATCCCATAACTTATCGTCTCCAACTCTCTTTAGTGGACGATCTGAATATTTTAAAATTACATCCTCAAAACCAAAAGCCTTATAAATATCTAAGATCAACTTTGTAACTTTTAAAGACTCCTCGGTAATTTGATTTTCAGTGCAAAAAATATGAGCATCATCTTGTGTAAAAGATCTAACTCTCATTAATCCATGCAAAGATCCTGAACTCTCATAACGATGAACTTTACCAAATTCTGATAATTTTAATGGTAAATCTCTATAACTTTTTAATCCTTGATTAAAAATTTGTACACAGCCAGGACAATTCATAGGCTTAATTGCAAAAACTCTCTCATCTGGAGTTTTGGTTGTATACATATGCTCTTGAAACTTTTCCCAATGACCAGATTTCTCCCATAATGTTTTGTCTAAAATATCAGGTGTATTTACCTCTCGATAACCAGCTTCTGTTTGTCGTTCGCGCATAAAATCAATAAGTGATTGAAATAACTGCCAACCTCCTTCATGCCAAAAAACAGCCCCGGGACTTTCTTCTTGAAAATGAAATAAGTTCATAACTTTTCCAAGTTTGCGGTGATCTCTTTTTTCAGCTTCTTCAATTCTGTGTAAATAATCATCTAATTCTTTTTTATTTCTCCAGCATGTTCCATATATTCTTTGAAGCATCTCATTATTAGAATCTCCGCGCCAATAAGCTCCTGCAAGTTTAGTAAGTTTAAATGCTTTTCCTATCTTTCCAGTAGAAGTTAAATGTGGTCCTCTACATAGATCGTGCCACTTACCATGGAAATAAATTGAAATTTCCTCTTTAGTTGGAATACTTTTTATTATTTCAGCTTTATAAAGTTCACCTTTTTTTTTAAAATGCTCTATGGCTTTTTCTCTATCCCAAACCTCTCTTGTAGTAGGTTCGTCACGATCTATAATTTCTCGCATTTTTTCTTCAATTTTTAAAAGATCTTCGTCAGTAAAAGGTTTCTTTCTAGAAAAATCATAATAAAAACCATTTTCGATAACTGGACCAATAGTAACTTGCGTATCTTTAAATAATTCTTGAACTGCCATGGCGAGAACATGTGCGGTATCATGTCTTATAACCTCTAATCCGTAATCATCCTCAAGTGTAATAATTTGTACTGTAGAATCTTTTTCAATTATGGTGCTTAAGTCTTTAAAACTGTCATTTACTTTTATTACTAAAGCTTTTTTTGCAAGTGAGGGACTAATAGTTTTTGCTATATCATGGCCATTAACTTTTCCTGGAAATTTAAGTTTTTTTCCATCTAAGAGCGTGATGTTGAGCATGTTCTTCTTATTAAACTAAGGATTTATAAATTTCTAGTGTTTTAGAGCACATTTGCTCAACAGTATAATTATTAATAACATTGACCCTACCTTTTTCTCCTAATTTTTTTAAAAAATTTTTATCTTTTTTTGAAATCTCAATAATCATTTTTGCTAAATCTTTTTCGTCATCTGATTTAAATAAAAAGCCTGTTTGCCCATCAATAATTGTTTCATTAGAACCGCCTATATTACTTGCAAGTATTGGCTTTTCCATTGCTTGGGCTTCAACGGCTACTCTGCCAAATGCTTCAGGCTCAATAGAAGCTGACAACACTAAGTCACAGGCATTATAGGCTGAGGGCATAGAAACTTCATGCGAGATAATTTTTACATCATTATCTAATTGGTGATGTCTTATAAAATTTAAAAGGTACTCTTTATATTCAGTTCGACCTTGATCATCACCGATTATAATTGCTTTAATATTATTTAACAATTTCTCTTGTTTTAAAAACAAAAGGGTATTTAAGAAAAAAAATTGTCCTTTCCAAAAGGTTAATCTTCCTGGAAGTAATATTATAAAATCACTATTTAACACATCCCAACGACTCCTTACGATATTTGACTGTTCAACTTTTGGATTTTTTGGACTGAAGAAATTAGTATCAATTCCCCTTGGTATAAAAGAAATTGTTTTTTTATAATTATAATTAATTTTTATGTGATCGAAAATAAATTTTGAGCCTGCAATAACAACATCTCCTCTTAACATTACTGAATTATAAAATTTTTTTAAAGAATTACTAAAATTATAAGTGCCGTGAAAAGTAGAGACTAAAGAAATTCTCAATATCTTACTTGCAAAATAACATGACCAAGCTGGCGCGCGACTTCTAACATGAATGATATTAATTTTATAAAAAAGAATAATAAATAAAATTATAAATATATTAAAAAAAATTATAAAAAGGTTTTTACTTTGAACAGGAAATCTAAAAATTTTAACTTTTGATTGATCAATTTTTTTAATTTGTTCACCGCCAGAGCATAAAATTCCAGAAAAGTAAGATTGATTGGCTACAAATTTTGCAATATCCTTACAACCTGTTTCTGCACCACCTACATCTAATCTTGGAATAACTTGTAACAAGCGAATTTTTTTATCCATTGAATTTATATGCTATACTTTTAAAAATGAATAATACAAAGCAAAATTTTTTTTTAACAAAAAATAATCAAAAAATTCATTACAAATTTATTAATAATAAAAGTTTAATCACAATTATTTTTCTCCACGGATTAATGTCTGATATTAAAAGTAAAAAAGCAAAATTTTTAAAAAAATTTTCTAATAAAAATAAAATTAATTTATTGTTATTTGAATATAGTGGACATGGTAAATCCTCGGGACAATTCACAGATTTTAGTATTAAGAATTGGATAGAAGACTCAAGGTCAATTATAAAAAATTTAGTTAAAAAAGGTAAAATAATCCTTATTGGCTCAGGCATGGGTGCTTGGATTGGGATTATGCTAATTAAACATTTTCATAAAAGAATTAAAGGTTTTATCGGAATTGCTCCTGCCCCTGATTTTACTGAAGAATTAATATGGAAAAAATTAAATAGTTTTGAAAAAGATAATATAAGAAGAAATAAAATTTATAAATTAAAAAGTAGTCACAATAATTTTTACCCTATAACTAAAAATTTTATATATAGTGGAAAAAAAAACTTAATTCTTAATAAAAAAATTAAGTGCAATTTTAAAATTGAATTATTACATGGAATTAGAGATTCATCTGTTCCCTGGATTTATTCAATAAATTTAACAAAAACTCTAATAGCAAAAAAATTTAAATTAACAATTATTGATGATGGTGATCATTCCCTGTCTAGAGTTCAAGATTTAAAAAAACTAGATTTAGCGATTAAAAATATTATTTAAAATACTTTTAAAACCTTCTTTGTATGATGGAAATTGTAATTTTACTTTTAAATCTTTTTTAATTTTCAAGTTACTAACTTTTTTTGAGTCTTTATAAAAATTATTCAGGTCACTATTATTTGGTGATTTAAAATTTTCAGAAGGTGGAATTTTAACTCCCATTAAATTACAAGCATATGATATTGTTTGATCATAAGAACATGGGAAATTGTCTGCTACATTATAAATTTCACCAGGTTTTGAGTAAATTAAAGACTTAGATAAAACTTGAGCTATATCAGCAACATGAATTCTTGAAAAAATATGATTACTTTTTTTAACATAACTAACTTGCTCCCTTGCTAATCGTAAAAATATGTTTCTTTCCGGGGAATAAATTCCTGATAATCTAAATATTCTTGTTGGAACAAGGTGGTAGCGATTTAATTTTAACCATTCATTTTCAGCTACAATTCTATTTATTCCTGTGTCATTATTACTTAATAATTTGCTTCTTTCATCAACCCACTTACCATTATGATTTCCGTAAACACTTGTTGACGAAAGATATGCCAGCCATTTGATTTTTTTATTTAATAAAATTTCATTATAAAAATTTTCGATAACAAAGTCTTTTCTATCTTTTGGAGGTATCGAAACTAATATATGACTTGCATTTAAAATATATTTTAAAATTTTTTTATCAAAATTATTATTATCAAAACAAAAATTTTTATAATTAATATTTAAGAATTTATTATTAGAACTTTTAGATCTTGAAGTTGTGATTAATTTTATTTTATACTTATTTCTTAACAGCTCTTTTACAAAGTACTTAGCTACTAAGCCAAAACCAAAACAAACTAAAGTAATTGATTTAGACAGCTTTTTCATGAACTGCCTTATTCGATAATGGTTGTCTTAATTTATCTAACATTTCTTTAGGGCAAACTTGATAAAAGTTATTTTTTTCACTATTCCACTGTTGAATAATCTTTTTTGAGTGCAACGATTGAGTTTCTTTTTCATGTAATTTTATTAGATTTAAAAGAAAATCATTCCAATAGTCCGTCTCAACTCTTTGCCAAATGACTGATGATGGATTTACATAATTTTCAAAACTATTTTCTGGGTCATAAACAAATACCATTCCACCTGTCATGCCTGCTGCAAAATTATCCCCAACTTCTCCTAATATTACAACAGCGCCACCTGTCATATATTCACAGCCATTTGTTCCGCATCCTTCAATAACTGCAGTGGCCCCTGAATTTCTAACTGCAAACCTTTCTCCTGCTTGTCCCGCTGCAAGCAACAATCCTGAAGTTGCTCCGTACAAAACTGTATTTCCAATAATTGTATTTTTTGAGGTTTGTAATTTACTGTTAGAGGCTGGTTTTATAATTATTTTTGCACCAGATAACCCTTTACCAACATAATCATTTGCATCACCTGTTATTTCTAGCTTAATTCCTGAAACTGCAAATGCGCCTAGAGACTGTCCTGCTGAGCCTCTTAATTTAATTAAAATATGGTCTTCCGATAATTTTTTATTTTTAAACTGTGTTGTAATAATCGAGCTTAATCTTGTTCCAACGGATCTATGAGTATTTTTTACTGCATAACTTAATTGAAATTTTTGTCCTTTTTCAATTAGAGAAAGTGAGTCTTTTATAATTTGCTTATCTAAACTATCAGGAACTTCTTTTCTTTCTCTTTTTAAACAATATCTTGGATTTTCTCCTGGATCTGCTTGAACTAAAAGAGGATTTAAATCTAAATCATCTAAGTTGGTAGATCCTCTACTAACTTGTTTTAATAAATCTGTTCTACCAACAATTTCATTTAAAGATTTAAAACCAAGACTTGCTAAAATTTCTCTTACTTCCTCAGCTATAAATGAAAATAAATTAACAACTTTTTCAGGTGTGCCTGTAAATTTTTTTCTAAGCTCTTCATCTTGAGTACAAATTCCAACAGGACAAGTATTTGAATGACATTGTCTAACCATTATACAACCCATTGCTATTAAAGAAGTCGTTGCTATTCCAAAATCATCTGCACCCATCATTGCAGCCATAACAACATCTCTGCCTGTTTTAATCCCTCCATCCGTTCTTAAAATAACCTCATGTCTTAAACCATTTAAAGTTAAAATTTGATTAGCTTCTGTTAGTCCAATTTCCCAAGGAAGCCCTGCATACTTTACACTTGTTAATGGAGAAGCCCCTGTTCCGCCTGAATGTCCGCTAATTAGAATTACATCTGCTTTTGCTTTTGCAACTCCTGCAGCAATAGTGCCTATTCCTGTTGAGGAAACTAATTTAACTCCAATTTTTGCTTTGGGATTTATTTGTTTTAAATCATAGATTAGCTGCGATAAATCTTCGATTGAATAAATATCATGATGAGGTGGTGGAGATATTAATGTAACTCCTGGTGTTGAATGTCTTAAAGTTGCAATTTCAGCTGTAACTTTAAAACCAGGTAACTGGCCACCTTCTCCAGGTTTTGCCCCTTGAGATATTTTGATTTCTATTTCATCACAATTATTTAAATATTCTGCAGTTACGCCAAATCTAGCCGATGCAATTTGTTTTACTCTTGAATTAGCATTATCACCATTATCTTTAGGTATTGCTCTTTTTGCATCCTCTCCTCCTTCTCCACTACAAGATGCGCCACCAATTCTATTCATAGCAATTGCTAATGTTTCGTGTGCCTCTTTAGAAAGAGCTCCTAAAGACATGCTGCCGCTTCCAAATCTTTTTCTAATATTTGTAATAGACTCTACCTCTTCAATTAAAATTGGTTTTTTAATTAAATTAAAATCTAAAAGATCTCTAAGATTTAAAGGGTGCTGCTCATTAATAATTTTTGAATATTTTTTATATAAATCATAGGAATCTGTTGCAACAGCAGTTTGTAACATATGCATGGTCATAGCCTGATTAGAGTGTTGTTCCCCACCTTTTCTAAATTTATAAAATCCACCGATTGGTAAACTAATAACATTACCTCTAAATGCCTTTTGATGTTGAGTTCTGATCATTTGTTCAATTCCAGAAACACCAATTCCAGAAATTTTTGAATACATTCCAGGAAAATATTCAGCAACAAGAGCTCTGCTTAATCCAAGACCACTAAAATTTAAACCACCCCTATAAGAGCTAATAACGGAAATGCCTAATTTAGACATCACTTTTAACAATCCATCATTAACGGCTTTAATATAATTGTTAACGCATTCGGTAAAAGTTAATTTTCCAAAGATTTTTTTTTGATATCTCTGATAAATACAATCAAAGGCTAAATAGGGATTAACTGTAGTCGCACCAACACCGATAAGAACTGCAAAATAGTGAACATCTAAGCATTCTGCCGATTTAACATTTAATGAAACATATTTTCTAAGACCATGATTGACCAAATGACTTTGTACTGCACCTGTTGCAAGTATTATTGGTATCCCAATTCTTGTTTCTGAAATTTTTTCATCTGTAAGAATAATATGCTTAGCGCCCTCTCTAACTGCAATTTCGGACTCTTTCTGAATTCGTTTTAATTCTTCTTTTAAGGAAATTTCTGAATCTTCAGAATTAAATGTACAATCTATTTCTCTATATTCTTCATTTAAAACCTCAAATAACTTTTTAAATTGAGCATTGGATAAAACTGGACTTTCTAAAAGGTAACTTTTTTTATTAAACAAATCTTCACCTAAAATGTTTTGTAAGTTTCCAATTCTTGTATTAAGAGACATCACTCTATTTTCTCTTAGAGAGTCTATTGGTGGATTTGTGACTTGACTAAAATTTTGTCTAAAAAAGTGAGATAAAGGCCTATAAATATCAGATAAAACAGCTGCTGGAGTGTCATCCCCCATTGAACCAACAGCTTCTTTTTGATCCTCCACCATTGGATGTAAAATCATTTCTAAATCCTCAATGGAGATCCCAGCAGCATATTGTTTTTGTCTTAACTTATCTCCTTCAAAAGAGTTAAATTCTTGTAAATTATTAAACTTTTTACTGATCTCTATTAAATTTTGACTAAATTTTTTATATATAGGATTTCTAGATAAAAAATCTTTAATTTTTTTATCATTATAATAAGTTCCCTCATCAAGATTAACAGCAATCATTTGGCCAGGTCCAACTCTTCCTCTATAAATAACATTTTCCTCTTGCACTGGAACCATTCCAGTTTCTGAACCTGCAAATAAAATTTTATCTTTTGTAATAGTATATCTTAAAGGCCTTAAACCGTTTCTATCTGTCGCGGCTAAAATCCAATTACCGTCAGTTGCGGCAATTGCTGCTGGTCCATCCCAAGGCTCTATGACTGAGTTTAGGTAATTATACATGTCTCTATAAGCTTGAGGGATAATTTTGCTTCTTTTAGACCATGCCTCTGGCATCAACATCATTTTAACAAGAGGCAATAATCTTCCTGATCTTGTTAACAATTCAAAAACAGCATCAAGACAAGCTGTATCAGAACTTCCTGATTTTAAGATTGGTTTTAAATCGTCAATGTTATCGTATAATTCAGACTCTAATCCCTGCTCATGTGTCTTCATCCAATTCACATTTCCTTTTAAAGTATTTATCTCACCATTATGTGCTAAAATTCTAAAGGGTTGAGCAAGCTCCCAACTTGGAAAAGTATTTGTTGAATATCTTTGATGAAAAATTGAGAATCTAGAAATAAATCTTTTATCTAATAAATCTGGATAAAAATCTGATAAATGCTCAGCAAGAAACATTCCTTTATAAATAATTGATCTTGAACTAATTGATGAAATATAAAAATCTTTTAATTGAGATTGAGTAATTTTTCTTTCAATCTTTTTTCTTACAATATAAATATTTTTTTCTAATTCCTCTGACTCTGTTTTTTTAATTGGAGAAAATAATATTTGCTCAATTTCTGGTCTAGTATCGTTTGCTTTTATTCCAAGAACTTTTGCTTTTACCGGAACATGTCTCCATCCAAAAATGTAAAAGTTATTAGATAACAATTCATGCTCTACAATAGTCCTACAAGCTTCTTGAGCTCCATAATCATTTCTCGGCAAAAAGATCATGCCAACACATAATTGATCATTTTTATGAGTATGATGTCCTGTAATTTTTATCTGCTCCTCAAAAAAAACTTTAGATAGTTCAATATGAATTCCGGCTCCATCTCCTGTTTTTCCGTCCTTATCAACGGCACCTCTGTGCCAAACAGCTTTTAAAGCTTCAATTCCATTTTCAACCACTTCTCTTCTAGGCTTTCCATCAATCGAAGCTACGAACCCAACACCACAAGCATCATGTTCATCTGCTGCATTATAAACCCCAGCGTTTATTAGCTTTTTTAAATTTTTTTTTAAGATATCTCTCAATTTATGCCACCATTCTTTTTTTTACTGATTTAAGAGCTTTATTTTTCAAAAAAACATCAATTGCTTCCGCAGCATCTCTTCCATCCTTAATAGCCCATACAACTAGCGACGCGCCTCTTACAATATCTCCTGCTGCAAAAACTCCCTCAATATTTGTTTGCATTGTTTTAAGATCAATTTTAATTGTTCCCCACTTTGATACATCAAGTTTAGGTTCTGAAAACATAACTGGAATATCTTCTGGATCAAATCCCAATGCTTTAATTACCATATCAGCTTTAATTTTAACCTCGGATCCGGAAATGATTTCTGGTTTTTGTCTTCCAGTTGCATCTGTTTCTCCTAATTTCATTTTAGTTACTATAACTTCACTCACGTTACCGTTTTTTCCAATAAATTCTTTAGGATTTGTTAACCATTGAAAATCAACGCCTTCTTCTTCGGCATTATTAACCTCTCTTGCTGATCCTGGCATATTTTTTTTATCTCTTCTATATAAGCACTTAACTGATTTTGCATTCTGCCTTATTGAAGTTCTAACACAATCCATTGCTGTATCACCGCCGCCTATTACAACTACGTCTTTTCCTTCAGCATTTAAATATCCCTCATCAAATAATTTTACTTTGTCTCCTAATCCTTTTTTATTTGATGCTGTTAAAAACTCCATTGCTGGATAAATATTTTTTAAGTCTGATCCTGGAATTTCTACTTCTCTTGCCTTGTATACGCCGGTTGCAATGAGTATTGCATCGTGTTTTTTTTTCAAATCAGATAAAGTTGCATTTTTTCCGACAACAAAATTTAAGTGAAATTTTATTCCACCTTCAATTAAAAGCTTGGTTCTTCTTTCAACAATATTTTTTTCTAATTTAAAATTAGGAATTCCATAAATTAGCAAACCACCAGGCCTGTCATACTTATCATAAACTGTAACTTCATATCCAATTTTTCTAAGTTGTTCTGCAGCTGCAAGACCTGCGGGCCCCGCTCCAATTATTCCAATACTGTATCCTAAACTTTTTTTAACTTTAATTGGTTTTACCCAACCATTCTCAAATGCGGTATCCGTTATAAATTTTTCAATTGATCCAATGGTCACTGTCCCGTGTCCTGCTCTCTCAATTACGCAATTGCCCTCACAAAGTCTATCTTGGGGACATATTCTTCCACAAACCTCTGGCATATTATTTGTTGCTGAAGAAACTTCATAAGCTTCTTCCAATCTTCCTTCAGCAGTTAGTTTCAGCCAGTCAGGAATGTTATTTGATAATGGACAATGAATTTGACAATACGGAACCCCACACTGCGAGCATCTGCTTGATTGTTCTTCAGCTTTTGGAGCAATATAGTTTTTATATATTTCGGAGAAATTTTTTACTCTCTCATCCACGCTGGATTTTTCAGGTGTTTGCCCCTTAGTTGTCACAAACTTTAACATTTTTTCTGACATTATTTTAAAGTACCTGTATTTTTTCGTTTTTTATGAATATTTTCACAAAAACATAAATTTTAAAAGATTAATTAGGTCAGTATTTATGATCAAATTCTTTAGAAATACTAATTAATCAATTAAAACTAAGATAATTAGTATTTTTCAATTTAAAATTGTAAACAGTTTATAACTAATTATCTAATTTATAATAACATTCTCCTAGACTAAAGCTTTCCTAATGGACGAATTACTAAAAATAATAATTCTAGGCATTGTCCAAGGTATTACTGAATTTTTACCCATTTCTTCCAATGCACATTTAATAATAATGGAGCAATTATTAAATTTCCAAAATAACAATGAAATACTAAATCTTGTTTTTCATTTAGGATCTTTATTTGCAATTATTTCATATTTTTTTTCAGAACTTTTAGGATTATTAAAAAAACCTAAAATAATTTTAAATCTCATTATTGCCACTCTACCAGTGGTTATTATTGGATATTTTATATTTAAATTTCGACTTATAGACTATGGAAATTTTCCCATTAAAATAATTGCGATAACCACAATTATTTTTGGAATTATTTTATTTTTTAGCGACAAAATAAAAATTACAAAAAAACTATACACAGACCTTAACGCAAAGAATTCTTTTATAATTGGATTATTTCAGGTGATAGCTTTAATTCCTGGAGTGAGCAGATCTGGAATTACATTAACGGCTGGACGTTTTCTTGGGTATTCAAGACTCGATGCCGCAAAATTTTCCTTTTTTTTATCAATACCCACTACAGCTGGAGCTTGTTTTCTTGGGATCTTAGATTTGATAAAAATGGATAGTACAGATTTTAACTATATTGCCATTGTTGCATTTATAGTTTCATTTATCTCATCTTATCTAACAATAAAATATTTTTTATCTTTTATATCAAGATTTAATTTAAATCTTTTTGTTTATTACAGAATAATACTCGGGGTAATAATATTATTATTTATTTAACGATTTGTTTGGCTAAAAATATAATTAGGTAAAATAATCTCAACGCTTCTTGTATATATGCCAAGTTCTGAAAAACCTGGGTAGTGATTAGAGCAAATATTATCTGATCTTAATATTTCAAGCTGATCTTCTGTAAGTAAAGGATTAGGAAATAATTGCATTATTTTTGCTTGTACTCTTGAAATAAAATCTGGAAGTCCAACTATTAATCTTTTTTTATTTAGAGAAACCAGCAAGGTCTCAATTAATTCTTTAAACGTATAAACCTTAGGCCCTCCCAATTCATAAACCTGACCAGGATTGATATCTTCTATAATTTTAATAATTGCGTCAGTAACATCTCCTACATAGCAAGGTTGAAATTTTGTTTTGGCACCAGCAAGCGGAATGATAGGCAAAAGATTTATTAATTTATTAAATAAATTAAAAAAATTATCGTTAGTTCCAAATACAATGCTGGGCCGTAAAATAACGGAATTTTTAAAATTACTAGTAATAACCTGTTCACCTTGAAACTTTGATTTAATATATAAAGAATTAGAATTTTCTTTTGCACCCAGTGCTGAAATATGAATAAATTTTTTAGTCACATCTTTATTTAAGATACTAGTTAGAAATTTTGGAAAAAGATGATGTGCATGATCGAATTTTTGATTTTTTTTTTCGTATAAAACTCCTATGCAATTAATTACAATTTCTGAGCTATCGATAAACTCATTAAGATTTGAAAAATTATAAGGATTAAATTTTAAAACATCAATTTGACCAGGTTCTCCCATTGGTTTTAGATAACCATGAAGATAAGGATTTCGGGTTGGGACGATTATTTTAAAACCTTTTTTTGCAAGCTTAGCTATTAGATTTCGACCTATAAACCCTGTTCCGCCGAAGACTGTTATTGTCTTTTTTTCTGCCATTGTTTAATCATAATAATTAACGATAATACCTTTTATTTAACAATAGTATGAAAGTCAAAATCCATAAAAACGACATACCTAACAATTTAAATCTAGGAAAAATTATCGCAATCGATACCGAAACTATGGGTCTTGATTATAAAAGAGATCCTCTTTGTCTTGTTCAAATATCCTCGGGTAATAAAGAAGTACATTTGATTCAAATTAATAGAAAAACATTTAAAGCTGATAATCTAAAAAAAATTTTGGAAAATAATGATATTGTAAAAATTTTTCAATTTGCAAGATTTGATCTTGCAGTTTTAAATTATTATTTAAAAGCAGATATTAATAATATTTACTGCACAAAGATTGCCTCAAAAATTGGAAGAACTTATACTGATAAACACGGTCTTAAAGATTTATGTAAAGAACTCCTAGATATTGAATTATCAAAACAAATGCAAAGTTCCGACTGGGGTGCCGAAAATTTAACTGAACAGCAAATAAATTATGCTGCGTCCGATGTTTTATATCTACATAAAATTAAAGATGAACTTGATAAAATTTTAATTAGAGAAAATCGAATGGAATTAGCTAATCACTGTTTTAAATTTTTAAAACATCGAGTAACCTTAGATCTTGCTGGTTGGAATAATCAAGATATTTTTGCGCATTAAATGATCCATAATCAAAAAATAAAATTTGCAAAAGAAGTAATTTTTCAAGAGATTAATGCATTAAAAAAATTATCTAAGTCTTATAATAGTAATTTTATTAAAGCTATTGACCTGATTCAAAAATGCAAAGGTAAAGTTATATGCGTTGGCATGGGAAAATCAGGGCATATTATTAGAAAAATTTCTGCAACCTTAAGTTCTGTGGGAGTACCATCTATTTACCTACATCCGTCTGAAGCGGCCCATGGAGATCTTGGTGCGTGCAATCCAAAACAAGATTGTTTTTTGATTATGTCTTATTCTGGAAATACCGATGAATTGAAAAGTATTTTAAACTATGCACATAAATTTAAAATGCCTATTATTGGCGTAGCATCAAAAGAAAATTCAACTTTGATTAATGCGAGTACAATTAAAATTGTTCTTCCAAAAGTAAAAGAAGCTGGGCTCGATATTGTACCAACAAGTTCTACTTCAATGTTGCTTGCTTGGGGGGATAGCGTTGCAATCACACTTATGAAATTAAATAAATTCAGCAAAGAAAAATTTGCTGTTTATCACCCTTCTGGAGCATTAGGAAAACAACTTACACGTGTTAAAGATATTATGATTAAAAAAAGAGATGTACCTTTCATCAATGAAAATATGTCCGTAAAAAACGCTGTGATTCAAATTACGAAAAAAACTTATGGCTGCGTACTTGTTATAAATAAATCCAAAAAAGTTACAGGAATCATAACAGACGGAGATATTAGACGCTCTATACATAAAAAGAATTTTTTAGAAAAGACCGCAAAAGAAGTTATGACTAAAAACCCAAAAATGATTTCAGAAAATACTCTAGCGGGACTGGCTCTTGATATAATGAATAAGAAAAAAATTACCTCTCTTATTATCAAGGGTAAAAATAATAATTACGGATTAATTCATATACATTCTCTAATTAGTTTTGGAGTTTAATGAAACTCAACGAGATCAGAAAAAAACAGCTTAAAATTATAAGCGTTGGTCTTATAATAATTTTTATTGTCTATTTTGTTTATCCAACTCTCAATACTAATAGATTAAAACTCACATCAAAAAATATCAAACCTACTGAAGGAGCTGAAAGTAATGTATTTGAAAATATTAGTTACATCGGAGTGGATGCAAGTGGAAAACAATATAATGTTAGAGCAAAACTTGCCAGTATTGATAAAGATAATCAAGATCTTATAAGTCTAAAAGAAGTAGACAGCGATTTTTTATTGAAAGACGGTAGCATTATAAAAATTTTAAGCAAAACAGGTTTGTTTAATAAAACAACAAATGATATTTTATATGAGCAAAATGTAAAAATTACTCAAAGAGATGGAGTGGTTACTGCAAATAGAGCTGAGTATCTTGTAAAATCAAATAATATATTTGTAAGTGGTAATGTAATTGCAGATTTTGTTGAGAATGACCCAAAAACTAAAAAGCGGCGTACTAGTCAAATTAAAGCAGATAAGGTAATAATTGATACCTTTAAAAAAACCGTTGAAGTTGTAATGGAAGAAAAAGGAAAACAAGTTACAGGTACATTAAGTAATGAAAGATAAAGATCAAAAATTTACTGTTATATCTAACAAAAAAATAGTCAAAAGGTTTGCAGCAGTAATTGACTCTAACAATTCAAATCCAACCGAACAAATTAAAGAGTCAAAAAAAGAGATAATTGAAGAAAATCCTCTTATTCTCTCTAAAGATAAAATAGTAAATGAAAAAAATATAATTTTAGAAAAAGGCGAAACAATTAAAAAATCCGAGCCGGAAGAAATTAAAGAACCTACAGTTGTTAAAAAAATTAATAAAAAATTAAATAATAATATTTTTAAACTTATCTCTGATGACTATTATTATAATAGAGAGCCATCAACGCTTGAAATTAGTCATTTAACTAAAATAATAAAAAAAAGAGTTATTCTTAAGGATGTCAGTGTTACAGTAAATCCTCAAGAAATTGTTGCTTTACTTGGTCCAAATGGAGCAGGTAAGACGACGATGTTCTCTGTGGTACTTGGAATTTTAAATCCAACCCAAGGCAAAGTTATTTTTAATAATAAAGTAATTAATGAACTTCCAATCCATATGCGAGCAAAAGAAGGTATCAGCTACCTTCCGCAAGCAAGATCTATATTTAGAGGGTTAACGGTTGAAGAAAATATTAGAGCAGTTGCAGAAGTTGCAATTAAAGATGAGGAAAAACAAGATGAGTTAGTAGAACACTTGCTTAATGAATTTAAAATTGCACATCTTAGAACAGCCTCGGCACTAAGTTTATCTGGTGGAGAAGCAAGAAGGGTTGAGATTGCAAGATGTCTAACAACTTCACCAAAAGTGTTATTATTAGATGAGCCATTTGCAGCTTTAGATCCTATTGCAATTATCGAACTTAAGGAGATGCTTAGACATTTAAAAGATAAAGGGATTAGTATTTTTATTACCGACCATAACGTTAAAGAAACTCTAGACATTGTTGATAGGGCTTACATCATCAATAATGGAGAATTAATTGCTGAAGGATCCCCACAAGAAATTGTTGAAAATAAAAAAGCTAGACAACTTTATTTAGGTTCTCAATTTAGAATTTAATTATCTACTGACCAATATACAAACTTAAGATGAAAAGAAATCCGATAGCTAAGGCTTTACGAACACCAAAATTTAAAAAAAAAGTTATTAAAGATAAAAAAAAATATAATAGAAAAAAAGTTAAAAAATACTTTTGATAAAATTTATTTATTTTTTGAAGCTTTTCTATAATCAGAGGGCATTTGAAAACTCATTGCCCAAATACCAAGCCTATTTTCCTTAGCAAATTTTTCATCCTCAACAAAATCTTTCGAATACTGGCTATATGCAACTGCATAACCTTCCCTAACCATAAATCTTGATAAGCTTTCATTGCCAATAAAACATTCTGCAACAAACCTTTGATAGCGGTCTTTATCATTTGTAATACATGAGGGAATTTTATCGCCAATTTTATTTTTAAGAAAATTTTTTGCAAGAATACCACATTCAATTTTTTTATTATCTTTTTCACAAATTTGTTTTATTTCAGGAGCATCAATACCAAAAAGGCGATATTTGATGGTTCCTATATGAATAGTATCACCATCAATTACTTTAACTTTTTTTGTATCCGCAGATACAGTTGCTGATAAGAAAAATATTAATCCAAAAAAAATAATAATTTTTTTCATAAAAAATTATTTAAAAAATTGCTATTTTTTTTCTTTGAATTTTTTGAATTTTATCAAGAACTTCAATGTTCAGTTGGTCTAACTGACTACTCTTAAGATCTCTTAAATTTTGCACAGCCTTTAAAAAACGCTCTGACTCAGATTTGCTAATAAAGTCTTTAGTTAAAGATCTAAATTTTTCTATATAATTCTTTCTTTCAAAGGGTCGTTTGCCCCAAGGATTTGCATCAGCAATTCCTAACTCATCCTCAATCTTAATTCCATCTTTCATCTTGATAATTACTCTGCCTCCAAAACATTTTTTCTTTGGATCTTTATCATGATATTTTTTTGTCCACTTTTTATCTTCAAATGTTTTAATTTTTTTCCAAAGTGCTACTGTGCTTTCTTTTTTTGCCCTTTGCGGTTTATATGAATCTTCGTGATGCCAATTTCCATCTTCAAGGGCTACTGCAAAAATATACATAATAGAATGATCTAAGGTTTCTCTACTAGCGTTTGGATCCATTTTTTGTGGGTCGTTTGCACCTGTGCCGATTACATAATGAGTGTGATGAGAAGTGTGAATTTCAATGCTTTCTATTTTAGAAAAATCTTTAATTTTTTTCCTCATATCGCGAGCCAAATCTATTAAAGCTTGCGCTTGATATTCTGCTGAATGTTCTTTTGTATAGGTCTCAAGAATTGCTTTTTTAGGCTCACCTTTTTCTGGTAATGGAACATAATATTCAGCATTGGGTCCTGATAAAATTCTAGCAATTACGCTATCTTCCCCCTCATATATTGGATTTGGAGCTCTCTCTCCTCTCATACAACGATCAACGGCTTCAATTGCAAGTTTACCAGCGTGAGCAGGAGCAAATGCTTTCCAACTTGAAATGTCACCTTTTCTAGATTGTCTTGTTGAAATTGTTGTATGCAAGGCTTGTTGTACAGCCTGATAAATAGTTTCTGTGTCTAATTTTAAAAGTGTGCCTAATCCTGCTGCAACACTTGGTCCTAAATGCGCAATATGATCAATTTTATGTTCATGAAGACAAATTCCTTTAACTAAATTCACTTGAATTTCATAACCTGTCAAAATACCTTTTATTAAATCTAGACCAGTTGATTTTTTCTGTTGTGCCACTGCTAAAATTGGGGGAATATTATCTCCTGGGTGGCTATAGTCTGCAGCCAAAAAAGTATCATGAAAATCTAATTCTCGAACTGCTGTACCGTTTGCCCAAGCGGCCCATTCACAATCAAATTTTTTAGTAGAATTAATTCCAAAAACTGTGGCCCCATTTACTCTTGGATGGGCTAATGCCATCTCTCTTGCGGTTGTAACTGGTTGTCTTGAAAAAGATGCAATAGCAACAGAAGCATTATCTATAATTCTATTAATCACCATATCGGCTGCCTTATTATCGATAGGAGAGTTATCACTTGCAACTTTTGCAATCCTATAAGCAAGTTGATTTTCTTTTGGTAAATTTACTTTTGATGGATAGACTTTAACTTTAAATTCTTTCAAGGTGATTTCTTATAATATTCAAAATATAAAATAACAATAATTTTTAATTAATTCTTTTTATACTTAATATTTTATCTCCAACTTTTATATTATTCTGCTCAAACCAACCCTTATTAACCTCAAGAGCCAATACTATAGGTTGTCCAGAGCAATGCTCTGTTAAAGACAAAGGTTGCATGTCTGCTATTTTTACTATTGTGTTTGTCTTGCTAATAAAGGCGATCGATAATGGTATCTGAGTATCTTTCATCCAAAAACAAGGTGTTGAGCCTTCTTCGAAAATAAACAACATACCATTGTCTTTTCCTAAAACCTGACGGTTCATTAAACCCTCACTTTGTTCCTCGTCAGTCTCTGCAATTTCTGCAATTAATTTTTTTGTTCCGATTTCAATTTGAACTTTAGAAAGTTGTGCAAAAGAAGTATTGATTAAAAAAAAAGTAAGAATTAATATTCTTATAATGTTTTTCATTATCTTTTTTGACTACTTCCTTTAGACAGAGATACTGGATATTTTATAACATTTTTTTTTAATTTAGCGTAAAAACTTTTCTCAATATTAATATTCATTTTTTGTGAAATTCTTAATAGATAAAATAATATATCTGCAATTTCGTCTGCTACTTTCTCTTTATCTACTTTTTTAAAATCACTTTCTTTTAACCATTGAAAAATCTCCACTAATTCTGAAGCCTCTACTGATAAAGCCATGGATAGATTTTTAGGTGAGTGAAATTGATCCCAGTCTCTTTCTTTTACAAAGTTTTTAATTTTTTGATTAATTTTCTTTAAATCCATAACAAAATAGCTATTTAATTTAATTTAATGTTTAAATTACACAAAAAATTACTCAAAACTACTCATTCTGTAGCTAATCTAAATTTGTGCACAGCAAGATTAATGTATAACGCGAAATTTCCTTGGCTCATTCTTATTCCGAAAAGAAAAAATGTTAAACAAATATTAGATTTAAATAAAAAGGATCAAATAAAACTTATGGAAGAAATTGATTATTGTAGTCGAGTTATGAAAAAAGCTTTTGGTGCTTTTAATTTAAATGTAGAAAAAATTGGCAATATCATACCCCAATTACACATTCACATTATTGCAAGGAAAAAAAAAGATAGTTCATGGCCACTCTCGGTTTGGGTAGTAAAAGGCAAACCTTATAAAAAAACTCACTTAAGTGAGACAATAAAAAAGATACAAAAACTTATTTAATATGCTGAGTTATAGGCACGGATATCATGCTGGCAATGCAGCTGATGTACTAAAACATTTTATACTTACTTATGTTTTGGATTATATAAAAAAAAAGGACAAAAGTTTTATTTTTATAGACTCACATGCAGGAGCTGGAAAATATTTAATTTCTGATCCCTACATGCAAAAAAATAAAGAATACCTTCAAGGTATCAAAAAAATATTACAACTAAAAAATGATAATATTTTTTTAAAAAAATATTTAGACTTAATTAAATCTATAAATTTTAATTCTGATCTTAAAATATATCCAGGATCATGCTATCTTGCGGCAAGAAGTTTAAGACCCAATGACAACCTTCATTTTTTTGAGTTACATCCTACAGAATTTTTAAACCTTAAAAAAAACTTCAAAAATGATTCTAGAATTATTATTGAGAATGAAGACAGTTATCAAAAGCTTAGCAAATTACTTCCTCCAAAAGAAAAACGGGCTGTCATTTTAATAGATCCTTCGTATGAACTTAAAGATGAATATGATCAAGTGTTTAAAATGCTATCAGATTGTTATAAAAAATTTCCTCTAGGAGTTTATATTATTTGGTATCCTATATTAAAAAGTAAGAAAGCAGTTTCATTTGCTTTAAATATTTTAAAGAGAAATTATAAAAATCTATCTCACATAGAAATGATTACGGATAATTTAAATAGCGGAATGCAAGGTAGTGGCTTATTTATACTTAATTGTCCCTGGTCTATAGAAAAAGATATAAAAAATAGTCTAGAAATTATTTTTGATTGTTTAAAAAAAAATAATAATGTTTCTAAATTTACTTTTACAAGTAATATTAATTAAACAAATAGACTTGCAATTCCAAGAAAGGCGAAAAAACCAACAACGTCAGTAACAGTTGTTACAAAAACTGTGGCAGAAATAGCTGGATCTATCTTCATTTTATTTAGAGTGACTGGAATAGCAATTCCGGCAAGGCCAGCAACGGTTAAATTAACGATCATTGCAGCACCAATAAGAATTGCAATTTTTAAATCATTAAACCAAAAATAAACAAAAACCCCTGTAATAACTGCAAATATTATCCCATTTAATAAACCAGTTACAATTTCTCTATTTATAATTTTCATTACATTTTTTACATTCAGCTGCTGGGATGCGATCAATTGAATTGTAACTGTTAACGTTTGTGTTGCCGCATTTCCTCCCATAGATGCTACAATTGGCATTAAGACCGCAAGAGCAACAACTTTTTGTATTGTACTTTCAAAAATTCCAATAACAAATGAAGCTAGTACCGCAGTAACTAAATTTAAAAATAGCCATAAGAATCTATTTTTAGTCGTCTCTACTGGATTATCGCTAATATCTTCTGCGGCACTAATTCCTCCTAATCTTAAGGCATCCTCAACTGCTTCTTCCTTTACAATTGTTACAACGTCATCTCCGGTAATAACTCCGATTAATTTTTGCTCTTTATCAATTACTCCAGCTGACACTAAATTATATTGTGTGAAAATATTACCAACTTTTTCTTTATCAAGATCTGCTGGAATGAAAGTTTTATTTTCAGCAACTAAATCTTTAACTTTTATATTTGGATCTGACCTTAAAATATTTGAAATAGAAGCATTACCGATAGGCTTTCGATCTTGATCCACAACAAAAATTTCTAAAAATTGCTCAGGTAAATCTGTTGAGTCCCTTAAAAAATCCATCGTCTGACCAACGGTCCAATCTACATCGATAGTAACAAATTCTCTCTGCATAATTCTAGCAGCAGAATCTTTAGGATATTTTAACCCTAATCTAAAAAAATTTTGATCTTTTTGTGGAAGATTATTTAATATTTGATTCTGAAATTCTTCAGGAACATTTTCGATAATTTGAAAAGCATCATCCGATTCTAATTCTTTTACAATTGAAGATATTGTATCTGGAGTAAGCTGTTCTAATATTTCTTTTTGTAATACATCAGATAATCCTAGCACAACCTCTGGATTTAAATCTGCCGATTTATGGCTAAATAATTTTATCTGAACTTCATTTGGTAATATTTTAATTAAATCAGCAACGTCTGCTGGATGATATTTATCTAATAATTGATGAACAGAAACGAAATTATTCTGTTTAACATTTTCAATTAGTAAATTAATTTGTTCTTCAGTAAAAATATGCCCAGTTCGAACTTTAGAAGTTTGATTAGCTTCTTGGGGCATGAAATTTCTCACATATAGGTTTAGCTACTACCTATAATGAATTAAACTAAAAAAAAAGCCTAATAATGAGCTACTAGTATTGTTTTCTAGATTTAGATTCTTTTGGTCCTGTGCTCTTAGGTTTTTTCTTTTCTTTTCTTGTATCGCGACTTTTTCCCATAATAAAAATAAACTATATTAAATTAAAATTAATTCTATTGAATTTATTATTTACCCAGATAATAGCCCTAAAACTTAGATAAATGTTTTTACACAACAAAAATAAAGAGTTTTTAGGCATAACATACATGCTTTTATGTATGCTTTTTTTTTCAATTAACGATGCTTTTATAAAATACATCCTATTAATTTATAAAGACATTACTTTGCTTGGACAGGTAATCTTTATACGAGGGCTTTGTTCTACATTTATTTTAGGCTTATATCTTTATTCTAAAAAAAAACTAACTTTGGATATAATTAAATCAAAACCTCTACATGCCAGAGGAGCTATAGAGTCAATTGCAGCGATATTCTTTTTTTTAGGGCTTATGTATTTACCATTTGGAGAACTCTATTCTTTGTTAAATTTAGCTCCGATATTAATAACTGCATCAGGTGCCTTTATATTAGGAGAAAAAGTAGGTTGGCGAAGGTGGACTGCAGTAATTTTAGGTTTTGTTGGAGTTATGATTGTAATTAAACCTCACGACTTACAATTTGGATATGCCTTTATTTATCCCCTGATCTCGGCAATTTTTATAGCCCAAAGAGATACTATAACCAGAAAATATTTAGAAAAATTCGATAGTCTTCAAGTTGTTTTTATAACCTCGTTGTCTGTTACAATTTTTTTTAGCTTTGGAATGTTATTAAACTTCAAACCAATAAATCTCGAAATTTTTATTTTTATTTTTCTCTCAGCAATATTTGTGACTGCTGGATATTATTTTTCAGTACTAACTATTAAAGTTGCGAATATTTCAACAACTTCTCCATTTCGCTACACAATAATTATTTTTGGAATTATTCTTGGATATTTTATTTTTAATGAAACACCTTCAATTAATATGATTTTTGGATCCATATTAATTATAAGTAGTGGTATATTTATTATTTTTAGACAAAAAAAAATTGGACTAATTAAATAATGCAAAATTTAAAAACTCTAGTTGATTTACTAAAATCAAAAGCCAAAAAGACCTCTGAAGATGAAGATTTAATCGAATTTGTGAAGGGAAAATATTTTTTTGGAGTTGTTAAAGATCAGGGAGATTTTGAAGGAATTACAATTAGTCGAAAATTTGAAGCAAAATATTCAAAAAGAACAGGTTTTAAGATAATAGATACAATTGATAGTTATTCAGAAAAAAATTATTCAAGAATAATGCGATATTTAGAAGATTAATAAATATTTATTTTTGTATTTTATTTTATATGTTGTTTTGAACTAAGATCATAAAAATGTGCATTTTTAAAACTTGGAGAGGATTTTGTTTACTGCTAGCTTCTTGTAAAAAAAGTTGTCACGTAAATAAAAATCTAAAAAAATCTTTAAAAGAAATAAAATAGTTAGATAAATTTTTTATAAAAATATGCCATCATTTGATGTAGTTAGTAGAATAAATTATCAAGAGTTTGATAATGCTCTAGCTAATTGTTTAAGAGAAATTGGAACACGCTATGATTTTAAGGGACTTGCAATATCAATTGAAAGAAAGGATAAAACGATTACAACTCTTGCCCCAGATAACTTAAAACTTAAACAAGTGAATGAATTATTACAAACTCATTTAATTCGACGAAAAGTAGATCCAAGAGTAATTAAAATAAAAAATTCAGAAACTGCAACAGGTGGAACCGTTAGACAAATAAGTGAATTAAAAGAGGGAATTGATCAAGAGAGTGCAAAAAAAATCATAGCGCAAGTAAAAAGTTTAAAACTTAAAATTCAAGTTAAAATTCAGGGAGAAGAGTTGCGAGCAGACGGCAAAAAGAGAGATGATTTACAAGAGGCAATTGCGGCTATTAGAACCATTGATATTGGTCAGCCTATGGAATTTGTAAATTTTAGAGACTAAACTTGCTCTTTTTGATTAAAGACTTAATTTTTTTGCTAAATTTTGGTTTCTTTTTAAAACTACGATCCTTTGATGATTTTCCACTATATCGTTTTGTCATTTTGTCACGGAGTAATATAATAATTTAAACAATAAATTTTTAAAATGAAATATATAAATATTTTTTTAATATTACTTTGTTTATTTATTTCACAAGTATCAGCTCAACATAAAGACTCCAAAAACCATAGTCATAAAAGTATTGAGGCTAAAATGCCTTATCCATCAGTAGATATAAGAGTTATTAAAGACGCAAAGTCAGGCTACAATATTCAATTAATTACTAAAAATTTTAAATTTACTCCAGAAAAAATTAATAAAGAAAATGTCATGAATGAAGGCCATGCACATATTTATATTAACGGAGTTAAGAATAGAGTTTATTCTGAATGGTATCATGTTGAAGATGAAAAACTAACTCAGCCAATTAATCAAATTAGAGCTACTTTAAATGCAAACGATCACTCTGAATATGCAGTAAACTCAAGACCTATTGAAGCAATTGGTGCAATTAAAAACGAAAATATTGGTAATTGGTATAATAATAAGAAATAATTATTTACAAGGCAAATTCGATCTCTTCCAGCCTTCTCCTGTTGCTGGATTTCCCTCAAAGCCATCTGAAATATTAATTACGTTTTTATAACCCTCTTGTTGTAATAATTTTGCAGCAGCCATTGATCTCACCCCAGACCTACAAATAACTAAAATATTATCTTTTTTAGAAATTTTTTTATCAAGAAATTCTTTTATAAAATTCTCATTTTTTATTCTATCAGGCCCCACTAACAGTGAGATAAATAATGTTTTAGAATTTAATAATTCAGCATCAGGCTTTCCAACACTATTCCACTCCTCTTCAGTTCTTACATCAAGAACTATGTTGTTAGAATTGTCGTTTAAAAAATCTTTAACTTTTTTAGATGGGATATTAAAAATCTCAGTCATAAAATTATTTTATATTTCCAAATGACAAAGTTTTTAGTTCTAAATATTCTTCCATTCCATATTTTGCACCTTCTCTACCAATTCCAGACTGTTTAATTCCTCCAAATGGCATATAGGCACTTGCAAAAATTCCTGTGTTAATTCCAACCATTCCAACTTCAATAGCCTCTGCTACTCTCCAAATTCTTGCAATATCCTTTGAAAAAAAATATGCGGCAAGCCCGAACTCAGTGTTATTTGCAAACTCAATAACTTCCTCCTCCGTTTTGAATTTAAAAAAAGGGGCCACAGGTCCAAATGTTTCTTCGTTTGCAAGTTTCATACTTTTATTAACATTCGCTAAAACTGTGGGCTCGTAAAATCTACCACCTAGCATATGACGTTTTCCACCAAGTTCAATTTTAGCTCCCTTTTGAACAGCGTCTTTAATATGCTCTTCAACTTTTGCAATCGCCGCATCATCAATTAATGGTCCAAGTTGAGTATCACCTTTTAATCCATCTCCCATTTTTAATTTTTTAACAACATCAACTACTTTTTTTACAAAAACATCATAAATCTTTTCTTGAACGTAAATTCGATTTGGAGAAACACAGACTTGTCCTGTGTTTCTAAATTTCCCTAGCATTAATCCCTCAACTGCAGCATCAAGATCGCAATCATCAAATACGATAAATGGAGCATTTCCTCCAAGCTCTAATGAAAGCTTTTTTACAGTGCTTGCACTTTGCTCCATTAAAATTCTTCCAACTGCTGTACTTCCGGTAAATGAGATTTTTCTAACTTTTGGATTTGAAGTAATTTCTTTTCCAATTTCTTCAGGATCACCTGTGATAATATTTATAACCCCTTTTGGAAAACCTGCTTTTTCAGCAAGGACTACGAATGCAATTGCTGTAAGAGGAGTTTGTTCCGCAGGTTTAATTACAAAAGTACATCCCGCAGCAAGTCCTGGCGCACATTTTCTTGTAATCATTGCTGCTGGAAAATTCCAAGGTGTAATAGCAGCACAAACTCCAATTGGCTGCTTAAGAGTTATCATTCGTTTATCTTTTATTGGATCCGGAAGAACATCTCCGTAAACTCTTTTTGCTTCTTCAGCAAACCATTCTATAAAATTTGCAGCATAAACAATTTCACCTTTTGCTTCACTTAAAGGTTTTCCTTGTTCAGTGGTCATGATTATTGCAAGATCATCTTGGTTTTCAATAACCAAGTCATACCACTTCTTTAAAATTTTTGATCTTTCATGAGCAGTTAATTTTGACCAACTTCTAAATGCAACTTCAGCAGCATTAATTGCATCTGATGTTTCCTTCTTTCCAAAATTTGGAACTTCCGCCAATAATTTACCGGTTGCAGGATTAATAATTTTTATTTTTTTTTCTAAACCAACCCAAGACCCATTTACGTAGCATTTGTAAATTAACAAACTTTGATTTTTTATATTCATTTTTAAGTATATTTTGGGCTTAAATTGAGCTTTTTTTAATATTATATGCAAACGAATTGAAACTCAAACCTTAGTATATTTAAACTTGTCAATATTATTAGCCTATATAAACTGAAATACTTTTAAATTAACAAAATAAGGGAAATAACTAAATGTTTAAAAAAATAACAAGTTTATTTACTGCAATAACTTTTATTGCTGTAACTTCACTATTTGGTTTATCTGCATCTGCTCAAACTCCAATGGTAATTAAATTGAGTCACGTAGTTGCTGAAAATACACCAAAAGGTCTTGCTTCTTTAAAATTTAAAGAACTTGCTGAAAAAAAACTACCTGGAAAAGTACAAGTTCAAGTGTTTCCAAGTTCACAATTATTTGGTGATGCTAAAGAACTTGAGGCTCTTTTACTGAATGACGTACAAATTATAAATCCTTCACTTTCAAAATTTGATCGTTATACAAAGAAAATTTCTGTATTTGATTTACCATTCTTATTTAAAGATGCTAAAGCGGCAGCAGATTTTCAAAAATCAAAAGAGGGTCAAGCTTTACTTAAATCGATGGAAGATAAAGGTTTAATTGGACTTGCTTACTGGCATAACGGTATGAAACATTTTTCTACCAATAAAGATTTTAGAGTTCCAGCTGATGTCAAAGGTTTAAAATTTAGAATTCAACCTTCTGATGTTTATGAATCTTTTATAAAATCAATTGGGGGCAGTGCTCAAAAAATGGCATTTGCAGAAGTTTATCAAGGCTTACAAACTGGAGTAGTTGATGGTCAAGAAAATACCTTTTCTAACATCTACTCACAAAAATTCCATGAAGTTCAAAAAACAATAGTTGAAACAAATCATGGAATTTTAGATTACATGGTCGTTGTAAATGCTAAATGGTGGAATAGTTTGCCAGCTGATATCAAAAAAGGTTTGTCCGAAGCAATGGCAGAGGCAACAATTTATAATAATCAAATTGGTCAACAGAAAAATGATGAGGCTAGAAAATTAATCGTTGATTCTGGAAAAGCAAAAGTAGTTAAGTTGACTGATGCACAATTGGCTGAATGGAGAAAAGCTGTTGCGCCTGTTTATGCTCAATTTGAAAAAGATATCGGGGCAGATTTAATCAAAGCTGCTCAAAGTCATAGTTTAAAAAAATAATTTTTTATTAATCCAGCGCAGCTAAAGTCTGCGCTGGATTTTTTTTAATACTTTATGAAAAAATTTTACGAAAACTTTGAACAATATTTTGTAGCTTGTTTATTGGCTGGAATGACACTTTTAGCTGTCGTTAATGTTTTTGTAAGATACGTTCTAAAAGGAAATATTACATGGGCAATGGAGGCAAAAATCTTCATGTTTGCTTGGCTTATATTTTTTGGAGCAAGTTGGGGCATTAGAATTGGTGCTCATATTGGCATGGAGTCTTTTGTAAATTTATTTTCAAGTAAAATTAAAAGATTATTTGCATTATTTGCTGTTTTATTATGTTTAACATATGCAGTTATAATTTTAATTGGCAGTTACAATTATGTTGAAAAAATCTACTCAATTGGAATTCTTTCGCAAGATATAAAATGGTTACCACAGTGGGTGCCAAGATTAATTATGCCTATCGGATATGGCCTTATCATTTTTAGATTAGTTGAAATTTTAATAAGAATTATTCTTGGTAAACAAGATAACCTTAATTTATTAGATGAAGCAAAGGATGCTATAAAATCTTTTAAATTTGATAATAACAATCCAAAACAATGACAACATTAACATTATTCTCAGTTTTATTTGTTTGTATTCTTATTGGAGTGCCAATCGCAGTTTCTTTAGGTTTATCAAGTCTTATTGCAATATTATTATTTGGTAAAGATTCTCTTGCCTCCTTATCACTTAAACTTTTTGATACCTCAGAACATTACACCTTAATGGCAATTCCTTTTTTTATTTTAGGAGGGGCTTTAATGAGTACTGGAGGAGTTGCAAAAAGACTAGTTAGATTTGCTGTTGCGTGCGTTGGACACATAAGAGGAGGTCTTGCGATATCTGCAGTTCTCGCTTGTACATTTTTTGCTGCAGTATCAGGATCTTCGCCTGCAACAGTTGTTGCTGTAGGCAGTATCATGATTGCGGGTATGGTTAGCGCTGGTTATACAAAAGAATTTGCGGCTGGAGTGATGTGCAATGCAGGAACTCTTGGAATTTTAATGCCTCCATCTATTGTGATGGTTGTATATTGTGCAGTCACTGAACAATCAGTTGGAAGATTATTTTTAGCAGGAATTATTCCTGCATTATTACTTGCAAGTTCACTAATGCTTGCAATCTATATACGAGCGCGCATGATAGGTTTGCCTTCTCAACCTAAAGCATCAACCAAAGAACTTATCGATAGTGCTAAAGATGCTGTATGGGGATTTTTTCTTTTATTTATAATTATGGGTGGAATTTATGGAGGAATTTTTACACCAACAGAGGCAGCGGCCGTTGCAGCCGTTTATGCAGTACTCGTTTCATTATTTATTTACAAAGATATTACTTTTAAAACTCTTCCCCACGTTTTTGTTGATGCATCCAAAACAACAGTGATGCTGATGTTTATAATTGCAAATGCTATTTTATTTGCACATATTTTAACTACAGAAAGAATACCACAACTCATAACTGAACAAATCACAAGCATGGGTCTTTCACCTATAGTATTTTTAATTATCGTAAATCTTATTTTATTAGTTGCTGGTAATTTTATGGAACCAACAGCAATTTTATTAATTTTAGCACCAATATTTTTTCCAATTGCAGTCGCACTAGGAATAGATCCAATTCATCTTGGAATTATAATGGTGGTTAATATGGAAATTGGAATGATTACACCGCCTGTGGGGCTAAACCTTTTTGTAACATCTGGCATAACCGGTATGCCTTTATTGAGTGTAGTTAAAGCGGCTTTTCCTTGGCTAAGTGTTTTGTTGGTTTTTTTAGTTATTATCACTTACTTTCCAAAAATATCAACTATTCTTCCTGATATGATTATGGGGCCTCAGGATAAAATAATCTTAAAACAAAGATAATTCAAAATGAAAGCAAAACTAATAAAAAATATTTCTGAAAAAATAGCTTACGCTAGATATAAAAAAAATTTTTTACCAAAAATTTCTAAAAATTTAATTAGCAATCCTAATACCGCAACTCAAATCTGTCGAGATGCTGAGATGGAATTACTATGGAATCCAATTGGTTTTAAAGCTGGAGCTACAAATAAAAGTATGTGGAATAAATTAAAAGCAAAAAAACCTTTCTTTTCTTATTTATATGAAGAAAGCACATACAAAAATAATGGTAAAGTGCCATTTCAAAAAAACCTATTAGGAGCAGAACTTGAGGTTGCTTTTAAAATTAAGAATGAAGTTTTTAATTTTAATAAAAAAATTACTAAATCAAACATAAGTAAATTTATTATTGGGATAGCTCCTGCAATTGAAGTTGTAGGATTTAGACAAAAATTAAAAGCAATAGATTGTCTTGGTCGAATGATTTCAGATTTTGGCTTAAACGTTGCCTTTGTTGCTGGGAAATTAAAAAAATATAGTTTAAAAAAAATAACTTCAGTCCCAACTACTTTAATAAATAAAACTGCCAAAAAAAATTACCCAGGTAATACAAAAATTGTCCTTGGCAATCCAATTAATTCTCTAATTTGGCTTCTTAATGAGATTAAGAAAAATAATATGATATTAAGTTTTGATTTTTGGGTAACTTCAGGATCATCTACTCCTATTATTCCTATAAAAAAAGGTGATCTTTTTTACGGAAATATTAAAGGTCTTGGTAGTGTATCTGTCAAAATAAGTTAAATTATTTTTTAGAAACTGCAGTTTTTTTTGAAAGATAAATTAACAAAATAATTGCAACTGAAAAAATAATTGTAAGGAAATCCAAATTTTCTCCAAGAATATAAATTGAAAATGCAAAAGTAAAAAAAGGCATCAGTAACTGAATCTGACTGACACGAACAGCTCCTCCTAAATCCAGCCCCTTATACCAGGCAAAAAATCCTATCCACTGCGAAAATATTGCAACATATAAAAAACCAATCCATGAAATAATATTAATTTCAGTTTTTGGAAAATAATAAATTGCAAAACCGAAATGAAATGGCATGGCAAGAACAAGCGCCCATGAAATAACCTCTGGTGCAGCCATAACTTTAGTAAGTTTAGCTCCAAAATTATAACCCACAGCTGCAGCAATTACAGCAATACAAAAAAGTATATCATAATGGGATATTTCAAATGTAGTATTTGAATTTTCGTTATGAAGCAGGATGTAAATAACAACAATAATACTTCCAAAAAAAGCACATAACCAAAAACTTTTAGATGCCTTTTGTTTAAAATAAAATGATGCAAAAATCGCTGTTGCAAGAGGTAAGAAAGCTAAGATAACACCTGCGTGAATTGAGGTAGAATAAATTAAACCAAAAGATAGTGTCAAAGGAAACGTAACGGACAGGCATAAAGCAATTACAGAAAAATTTAGTAGATCTTTTTTCTGAGGGATCTTTTTTTTTAAAGTAAGTAAATATAAGAGTGATAAAAAACCAGCAAGCGTTGATCTTCCAAAGGTAATAAATTCTGCAGAAAGTTGGCTATTACTTGGTCCTAATGCAATTTTCGTTGCAACTGGAGTAATTGAAAATATTAATATTCCAACGAATCCATAAATAAATCCCCTACTTTCATTACTTAAATTGAGGAAAAAATTATTAAAAGGCATTAATCAGTAAGTTGTATCTTAAAAAAAAAAAAAAGTGACAAAAAAGCAACAATAAAACTCAATAAAATCAGTATTTTTAAACAACTAATAATAACGTACTTCATTTATATGTATATATAAGGTGTAAGTTTCTCAATATTAATTATAAAGGTTCTTAAGTTTAATTAAACAATTAATAAGGTTATTATAATGAATAAAACAAAAACTTTGTTGGCAACAACAATACTAGCTACTTCATTTTCCACAGCTGCATATTCTCAAAATATTAATGTGGGTATTTCTGGTGCATTCGGAAAAATGGATGCTGAAGGAACAGAAACTAACGTTACTGCAAAAGCAAAAAAATCAGGAGATGCAAATTTCCCATTTGCTTCAATATTTGCAGAATACAATTTAGTAGTTGATAAATCTTTGACTATGGTACTTGGCTTGGATTATGTCCCGCTTAGCACTGAGATTGAAGATACATCAAGAGCTGATACAAATTTAGGCGGTGGTGGAGCTGGTAGCGGAAGTAACCCTACAACAACTTCTACAAAAAAAGCAAAGTTAGAATTAGAAAATCACGCGACACTATATTTACAACCAACTTATAGTTTAGGTGGTGGTCTTTCTGTTTTTGGAAAAGTTGGATACTCTCATGCAGATTTGCAAGTTACATCGAATAACGCTGCAACAGGATCCACTCTAAATAAGAAAGATGATCTAGAAGGTTACCTTGTTGGTGTTGGTGTTCAAAAGAATATTGATAAAAGTACTTTTGTTAGATTTGAAGCAAACTACACTGACTACGATACTGTGACTTATACAAATAGTAATGGTACAAGATTTACTGCAGATCCAAAGTTATATGCTGCAAAAATTTCGGTTGGAAAGAGTTTCTAATTAAAAAAATTTTATAAAAGCCTCAGATAACTTTTTATCTGGGGCTTTTTTATTTCTTAACTAATCTTTCCTTTTCAAATAATAAAGCTAAACGATCAATAATATAATCAGAAGCCTCAAAAACATTTTTTGGATTAAATACTTTTGTCTCAACAGTATCGGTTCTATCTTCTAATGTAATATCATTTATTAAACGCTCTGATGCATTCTCTCCTTTGATATAAAGCAAAAATAAATAGTCATTATCAGGTGTGTCTTGATTTTTTATAAAACACTCACCACTTTCAGCAATATTGTCAATAAAAGCGAGTGGTGGTCTTTTTTTAGTTAAGTATCTTTTGTTAACTTGAAATACAATTGATTTCATATTTCTAGAATATTTTTCTAATCGTTCAACAACTTGTTGTTTAATTTCATTCTCTCGCTTTTGTGCATCTAATATAGCTCTGGCCTCTTCTCTCGTTCTTCTTTGTATTTCGAGCTCTGCTAACTTTGCTTCTCTTCTTTTAAGCTTAATCTCTTTTATTTTATCTCTAAAAACTTTTAGTCGTTCTTCAATACCTCTTAATTGATTTTTTAATTGATATATTTTTTCTTTTTCTTGTCGTTTATGATCCTTAAGTTGTAAATCTAATCGTTTTTCTAATGCTTTTTGCTCAATAATAATTCTTTTTTCTAAAGCCTTCTGTTCTCTTTCTAGATGACGAAGCTCTAGTTGCTTTGCTCTGAGTAATTCCTTATTAAATTGATGTTTCTTTTTTTTTAGCTCAATAATTTCACGTAAATTTTTTTTTTTTAATAATTCAAGCTCTCGCTTTCTCAAGATAGCCTGTTGCTTGGCAATCTTAAGTTGTTTTTTTTGTCTATTTTCTTTCCAAGAAACAATCTTATTTTGAAAATAAGATTTTAATCCAAAAAAATTATTTAATTGATCTTTAATATAAAGGCTAAATTTATTTAGGAGATTATTTTTATATTTTACTATTTTTTTATTTTTTAATCTTTTTTTAGTAATTTTTATTTTTTTTAAAGATTTTCTTTTTTTTCTTGTTTTTTTAGTTTTACGTTTTTTAATAAAAATCTTTTTTTTTATTTTATTCTTATTTATTTTTTTAATTTTTATTATTTTTTTTTTATAAAATTTTTTCTTGACGATAAATTTTTTAATTATTTTTTTTTTTAAAGGTTTATTTTTTCTTGATATTTTTTTTCTAAATATTTTTTTTTTAAATAACTTTTTTTTTGAAATTATTTTATTTTTTTTAGATGACGCTTTTTTATTATTTTTCTTTTTTTTCATTACTAATAAGCAAAAATATTATGTCAAATAAGAATAATTATAACTAACATTAAAATGAAAAAATAATAGATAATTAATTATCTACAAAAAATTTACGTCTTTCAGATCTTGTGTTAAATTTAATCTTTGCTGATCACTGAGAGCAACCAAAGGTGGTCTAAGGCTAGACCAATTAATATGTTCTTTAATTTTCGTAGCTTTTAAAGCTGCAATTACAGGATATTTTTCAAAAACATCTCTGACAGCTTTTATTTTTTTGTTAATTACTTGTCCTTCTGGTTTATCAAAAGAATTTATTAATTTTGACGCTTCGATATTTACATTGGTAGTAGCGCTAATGCAGCCAGAGCAGCCAATATGAAGTCCATCGTAAAGAAATTTTTCACTTCCAGGGTAAACAATAAAATTTTTTATTTCTTTATACTTTTTTGTATTTTCGAAATTTCCTGAGCTATCTTTTATTCCCATAATAATATCTGAAAACTCATTTTTAAGTCTGTTAACAAGATCTATGGAAATAGTTACACCACTTACTTGGGGAATATTATAAAGAAATATACGAAGATTTTTTGATTTTACTCCACTGATAATCTCTTTGTAATATTGATAAACGCCTTCATCTGAAACATTTTTATAGTAAAATGGTGGAAGTAGTAATACTGAGTATATTCCATTTTCTACAGCAACCTTAGTAAGTAAACTGGCATCTACAAAAGAAGTATTTCCAGTTCCAATAATTACCTTTTCTTTGGGCAAATCACTGTTTGCTAAGACTTTAATTAAATCTATCTTCTCAGATACAGAAATAGAGTTTGCTTCTCCTGTTGTTCCTAATGGCGCTAAACTAATATTATTATTTAGTAAAAATTCACAATGCGAGATGAATAATTTAGTATCGATACTGAAATCCTTTTTAAAAGGGGTCAAGACTGCTGAATAAACTGCTTTTTCCATAATATAATTTTTTAATTAGAACGGTTGTAGATATTATCTATAAAAAAACAATAATTTAAAATAAATATCAACAAGTAATTTATCTTTTAAAAATTTAATGAATAAAGGCTTAATAGTTCAAACCAGACCAGGCATTGGAGATTTGTGTATGTTTCTTCCATACATACAACAAATTAAAGAACATAATAAAGATTGTGAGTTTACTTTGATCACTAAAAAAAGAACCGCAGCAAAACAAATATTAAAATATGAACAGTCCATTAAACATATTATTTTTTTGGAGGATGAAATTTTAGAAATAACCAAATCAAAAATTAATAATTTTTTTAAACTACTCAGTTTTATAAAAAAAAATAATTTTTCTAAAATTTATATTATGCACTTTAGTCTTTTTTGGTTTTTATTAGCTAAAATATCAAGAATAAAAAATATTTATAAATATGGAATAATAAAAAAGAATGTAGATATTTATTTAAATGCTCTAGAGCAAAATAAACGATGGTTAAACAATAATAATCTATCTAGTCAAACGAAAATAGCTTACCCACATAATAATAACAAAAATAATAATCAAATTATTATTGGGATAGGATCTTCGGGTCCAACCAAAAAATGGCCAACAGAAAACTATATTGAGCTAATAAAAAGAATTAATAATAAAAACATAAAATTTTTTTTAGCTGGAGGAAATAATGAGATTGAAAATCAAATTGCTAATAAAATTATTTGCGAGATAAAAGAAAATTCAGTTGTATCTTTATGTTCTTTAACTATTGAGGACATTATTCCGGTTATTAATTCCAGTAAGTTATATGTCGGGAATGATACTGGATTTATGCATTTAAGTGCCGGTTTGGATATACCAGCGATTGGTCTTTTTGGAGACACGCCATTGTCTTATGCAAATTATAATAAAAATATTTTTCCAATTATTCCAAAAAATTTTAAAACTGTGGGGCACAACTCTTTTGCCATGAAACAAATAACAGTGGATCAAGTCCTAAAAGAAGTTAAAAAATTTATCTAAAAGTTCTTTCTAACTTTTTTAAAGACTCTGAAGAGATTTTATTTCTTAAGTTTTTTAGTTTATCTTTTATCTTATTTTTCAAATCACCCTGTATAATTTCATTGTTAATATTTAACAAAACATTTGAAAAAATCATCTGAAGTACTTCTTTGAACTTTGTTGCCTGCTCAACAGTACCCACATTATTAAATGACATTTTGCTGAGATTAATATCTTTTTTAATATCTAAAAATTCAGAGGAAGCATTTATTGTAGAATTATTGATAGTTAGCTGATTAACTAAAAAGTCTTTATTTTTTTTCTGAGATTGTTTGCTATTTTCTTGTTCTTTACTGCTATCTGATGTTTTAACTGACGAAGAGACTGTATTTTTAGTAGCAGGTTTAAATGAACTTACATTATCCTTAACCTCTCTATTACTAATTAACACCTCATAATACAAAGTAGCGCCTTCAATATTTATATTCTTAATAACGATAGTATCTTTAAATAAACTAGTGAATAAAAAATCTGCATTAATATTTTTAATTTGAATAATATTCTTATTCTTAAAACCCTCTAAATTTTTTATTTCAATATTACTAATTTTAACAGACGAACCCAATATACTGGTATCTATCTGCCCAACAGACACTTGTTGACCTAAAGTTTGACTTCCTTGATTGATAATTAAATTTTTTACTATTTTGTTAACTCTGTAACTTAAAAAATCAAAGATTAAAAATATTATTCCAAAAAAAAGTAGAGAAAAAATAATTATTTTTTTTTTATTCATAAAGTAAAAAATAAAATCATTAAAATTATAGGAAATAGCAAAATAAAGCCTATTAATTTATTCTTAACAAAAAAATATTTTATTACTTCTAAAAAATCTTTAATGACCATTGTAATATATCCATATATAAAATTAAAATTATAGCAATACACATTTAGATGAATTCATTAGGGCCAAAATTAAATAAAGTTTCAAAAATAATAAAAATACATAACGAAGAATTAATTGACAATTACTCTTGGATAAAACAAAAAAATTGGAAAGAAGTAATATTAGATCCCAAAAAATTAAGCGCCGAAGTTAAAAAATATTTAGATGAAGAAAATTTATATAAAGAAAATCAACTAGAAGACATCAAAAATATAGAAAATAAACTTTTTCAAGAGTTAAAATCTAAAATAAAAAATGAGGATAATTCAGTTCCAAAAAAAGATGGAAGTTATTTTTATGCTTATAAATATAACAAAGATAGCGAATATCCCATCTATTACAGAAAAAACATTAAAAATAATTATGAGGAAATTATTTTAGATTGTGAAAAAAAATCTAAATTACACTCTTACTTTAATGTGGGATCGATATCCCATAGTCACGATCATAAATATATCGCATATAATATTGATACAAATGGCTCTGAGTATTTTTCTATATATATTGAGAATATTGAAACAAAAGAAATACTAGGTTCAGAGATAAAAAATACTACTGGAAATATTATTTGGTCTTTAGATAATAATTATATTTTCTACGTTAGATTAGATCAAAATCATCGACCTACAAAAGTTTTTAGGCACAAAATTGGAACACGTGATGTGAATGATCTTTTGATTTACGAGGAGAAAGATCCATCTTTTTTTTGTTCACTTAGTTTATCTAAAACAAAAAAATATCTTTTTATTAGAACAGCAGATCACGAAACTTCGGAATATCTTTTTATCAATCTAAAGCTAAATGAAACAATACCAACTCTTTTTAAGAAAAGAGAAAAAAAAATTGAATATGATCTAGAGCATCATGAAAATTTTTTTTTAATACACACCAACATAAACTTTGCGAAAAATTTTAAAATAATGAAGAGTCATGAGCAATCTTTTCAAAAATGGGAAGACTTTATTTTATATAAAAAAAATAACTTAATTCTAGATTTTATTTTGTTAAAAGACTGGCTAATTAGATTAGAAAGAACAGAAGGCTGTGAAAATATAATTATATTGAATCTAGATAGTAATATTGAACATAAGATTACCTTTGATGAAGAGGCATATCATCTTTCATTAGATCATGGCTATGAATACGAAACAGATATATTTAGATATACTTATTCCTCCCCTACAACGCCAAAAAGTATTTTTGATTATGATTGTAAATCAAAAAGGCAAGAATTAAAAAAAACTCAAGAGGTTCCCTCTGGTCATAATAAGGATGATTATATTTGTAAAAAAATATTTGCAGTCGCTCACGATGGTGAAAAAATTCCAATTACACTTCTTTATAAAAAAGGAATTAAGTTAGACTCAAATAGTTATTTATTACTTTATGGATATGGATCTTATGGAATATCCATACCAAGTAGTTTTTCCACTAATCGACTAAGTTTAGTTGATAGGGGAATTATCTATGCCATTGCTCATATACGGGGGGGTAAAGAAAAAGGATATGAGTGGTATGAAAATGGAAAACTATTAAGTAAAAAAAATACTTTTTTAGATTTTATAAGTTGTGCAGAAAAATTATGTGAAGAAAAATATACATCTTACAAAAAAATTATTGCTCAAGGTGGTTCTGCTGGTGGGTTATTAATGGGATTTATTGCAAATGAACGACCAGATTTATTTCTTGGAATAATTGCACAAGTACCTTTCGTTGATATTTGCAATACAATGCTTGATGAAGATTTGCCCTTAACAGTTACCGAAATTCCAGAATGGGGAGATATTAAGAATGACAAAAAATCTTTTCTCTACGTAAAAAGTTACTCTCCTTACGATAACGTAAAAAAACAAGACTATCCGCACATGTTAATTACTGGAGGAATTTCTGACCCAAGAGTTACCTACTGGGAAATGACGAAATGGGTTGCAAAACTAAGGGAAAATAAAACAGACAATAATCTACTATTGCTTCATATGAATATGACCGCCGGCCACAGTGGTGCTAGTGGTAGGTTTGATTATCTTAAAGAGATTGCAATGGAATATGGATTTATTTTGAAAATTTGTAAAATATTATCTTAATTTTTTTTCAACTCGGTCCCAGAAAAACTTTTCTAATCTTACTCCATTTAATCTATTAATTTCTTGGATTCCAGTAGGAGAAGTTACATTAATCTCCGTTAAATAATTTCCAATCACATCTATTCCTGAAAAAAATAATTTATTTTTTTTTAAGAAAGGTTTTAAAGTATTACAAATCTTTTTATCTCTTCTAACTAAACCAACTTTTTTAGCAATCCCACCTGTATGAAAATTAGCAGTCACGCTTCCTTTTTTTGGTATTCTTGCAACTGAACCTACATATTCTCCATCTATTAAAATAATTCTTCTATCCCCATCTTTAATTTCGTTTAAGTATTTTTGTACTACTATTGGCTGTTTGTATTTATCTATTAATTTAAAAATTTTTTTACTTAGAGTAGTACTTGTTCCTTCTAACTTAGAAATTCCCTCCCCACCATTACCATAAAGTGGTTTAATAATTGTTCTTTTATATTTTTTTTGAAAATTGAAACACTGTTCAATGTTTTTAGAAATAACAGTTGGCGGTATAATATTTTTAAAATTAAACATTGATAATTTTTCTGGATGATCTCTAATTGATCTTGGATCGTTTAAAATCAGTGTTTTATTAGAAACCATCTCTAGTAGATAGGTTGCTGTAATATAACTCATATTAAATGGCGGGTCTTGCCTAACTAAAACAACATCATAATCTTCAAGAAATATTTTGATCATTTTAGATTTTTTAAAAAATTTTTTTTGACTCGGAAATAATTTAAAACTATTGCCTATTGCAGATACTCTTCCATTTTCGTAGTTCAAATTTTCGGGTAAATAATGAAATAAAGAGTATCCTCTTTTCTGTGCTTCTAAAGCTAAAATATAAGTGCTGTCTGATTTAATATTGATGGATTCTAATGGATCCATTTGAATTGCTATCTTAAAATGCTTCTTCATCAAATATCTTAAATATATCCTGTTTCCATCGAGTATTATACTTTTCTATAAGAGATTGAGCTGGTGATTTTTTATCTTTAATAAAATTATGAATATCTTTAAGGAAAATATTTTCATCCATTCCTTTACTGTTTAACTGCTTTCTATTCTTTAATCCCAAAGCTGAAAATTCTATTAATTTTTTAGCATGCTCAAATATTTTTTTATTTTTAATTTCAGTATCAAAACCTTTTTTTGGAACTTCTAAATATCCATTATAAATATCTTTATAATTCCAGTTTTTTACATATTCTAAAGCCTGATCTAAGGAGTTTTCGTCATACAATAGTCCTGTCCAAAACGCAGGAATTGAACATATGCCGGCAGAGGAACATGAATCTGCTGACCTAATTTCTAAGTATTTTTTTAATCTTAATTCAGTAAAAATTGTTGATACATGATTTTCCCAATCCTTGATGGTTGGTTTTTTATTTGGATAATTTTTTAATTTTCCAGAAATAAAATCATTAAAACTTTCACCGGCACAATCAATATATTCATCATTTTTTATAATAAAATACATCGGCACTTTTAGTGCAAAATCCACATACCGTTCGAAACTATTTTCCTCTTGTAAAAAAAATTCAGGAATCCCAGATCTATTTTTGTCAGTATTTTGCCAAATATGAGTTCTGTAAGATAAATATCCATTCAATTCTTTTTCTTTAAATGGTGAATTTGAAAATAAAGAAACAGCTACGGGAGTGATTGCAGCTATTAATTTAGATTTTTTTTTATAATCAGCCTCATCTAAATAATCTAAATTTACTTGGGTAGCACATGTTCTATGCATCATATCAAGTCCATTTTTTCCAACACTTGGCATATACTTTCTCATAATTTCATATCTTTTTTTTGGGGATTTAAAAATATCATTTAATTTTGCAATAGGAGCAAATCCATTTCCAAGCAACCCTATTCCCAATTTAGCACAAACAATTTTTAATTCTTTTAGATAGGAGTTAATTTCATTACAGGTTTGATGAATATTTTTGACTGCATCACCTGATAATTCAAACTGTAAACCAGGCTCTAAAGTTATATTTTTTTTATCCTTAATTAATCCTAGAATATTTTTTCCTTCATTAATAGGTGTCCAATTATTTTTTATGAGCTCTGAAAAGATTTTTAAAATACTAATATCACCATCATAAGGAATGGAATTCTTATTTTTTAAATTAAATAAAAATTTTTCGTGCTCCGTCCCGATTCTCCATTCTGTCTTTGACTTTGAGCCTTCTATAAAATAATTTATTAGCTGGGTTTTATTTTCTATATATTTCAATTTTATATTTTAATTTAGATCTAAAATTAATTTAAAATTAATAATATCTATGTTAGCGTAATTATAAAGTAATAATTAATAAAATTTAATGAAAATAATTGACTGCTTCATGTTTTTTGATGAAGAAATGCTTTTAGATCTAAGATTAAATATTTTAGATAAATTTGTAGATCAGTTTGTAATTGTTGAAAGTTCATATACTCATAGTGGTAAAGAAAAAAAACTAATTTTCGATATAAATAAATACTCAAAATTCAAAGAAAAAATAAATTATATTATTTTAAAAGACCCTCCAGAGGGGATAGAAGTGATTAATAGTCATGATAGTGAAGGTGAAATATCAAGAAAAGAAATTTTAAATGCTTTAAAGCGGGAAAACCTACAGCGAAATACAATTTTTAATGGTTTAAAAAATGCAGATAGTAATGATTGGATTATTGTATCAGATCTTGATGAAATACCAGATCTAACAAAATTAAATTTTAATAATATTAAGAATAAAATAATTTTTTTTAAGCAAAAAGTTTTTTACTATAAATTGAATTTAGAACTTAAAACACTTAGATGGATTGGAACAAAAGCTTGTAGAAAAAAACATTTAAAATCTCCTCAGTGGTTAAGAAACATTAAAGATAAAATTTATCCTAAATGGAGGATAGATATTTTATTTTCGGAAAAAAAATATAATGATATATTTTTCGTAGAAAACGGAGGCTGGCATTTTTCTTTTGTAAAAAAACCTAAAGATATAGAAAAAAAATTAAGATCTTATCTACATCATAGAGAGTATGATATTGAACCTATAGGTATAGAAAAAATTCAAAATTTGATAAATTCCAAATCAGTCATTTATGATCATAGAGTTGATCAAACTCGGTATAAATTTGGAGGCGGACAAAAACTTGAAAAAATCGATTTAGAATTATTGCCAAAATATATAAGTTCTAACAAAGAAAAATATTTAGATTGGTTAGAATAATAATTATCTAAAAAATGAAAAAAGCATATTGGATTGCAAAATATAAAAAAATCAACGATCCTGAGGCCCTTGGTAAATATGCCGAAAGAGCAAAAAAAGTTATAGAAGCATTTGGGGGGAGATCATTAGTAAGAGGAGGAAAATATATCACTTTTGAGGGAGAAGATTTTATTAGAACAGTAATTTGGGAATTCGAAAATATTGATGTTGCAACAAAATGTCATAATTCAAAGGATTATCAGGAGGCCTGGGATCTTGCAAAAAATACCATTGTTAGAGATCTTATGATTGTTGAAGGAGTCTAATATTCCACTGGTACAGGATCTATACTTCTCCACATGTACCAAGTAGCAACCGTTGAATAAGGGTGCCACTTATTTTTAAAATAATCTAACTCCTCTTTTTTTAACGGATATTCTTTTTTATAATTTTTAGAAATTGCTTTAATTAATCCAATATCTGAAAATGGAAAAATATTTGAACGCTTAAGATTAAAAATAAGAAACATTTGCGCAGTCCAGACTCCTATGCCTTTGATTCTCACCAAGCTCTTAATGGCTTCATCATCTGACATTTTTTGCAAATTTTTTATATCTAACGTTTTATTAAAAAATTCTTTTGCTATTATTTTTAAATATAAAATTTTTTGACGTGATAATCCTATTGATGCAAGTTTTGCTTTTGGTAATTTTATTAAATTAATAGGTTTGATTTTTTTTATAATTTTTTCAAATTTTAACCATATTGAATCTGCAGCTTTAACTGAAATTTGCTGACCTATAATAGACCTGCATAATGAGTAGAAAGGGTCATCTCTTGAGACTAAATATCCATCATACTGATTAATAATTTTTGCTAATTTTTTATCTTTTTTTGATAAAAATTTCTTTGCTTCATGCCAATAATGTGGCGGTTTTGTTTTTTTCATCAGAAACTAGGAATTTTTATTTTTTACTTGCTCACGCTTAAATATAACAAAAGTACTTATAATTATTATTATTGCTCCAATAATAGTGGTTACCGATGGAATTTCATAAAAAATTAAATAACCAAAAACAATTGCGGATAGTACACTTAAATATTTAAGTGGAGTTATTAAAGATGCGTCAGCTTTTCTATAAGCTGTAGTCATAAATAAGTTTGCAATAGATCCGCAAATGCCAATCATAAATAAATAAAAAAAATCTAAGATATTTGGCATCTTCCATTCTTCAAAAAAAAAAGCTGTAGAACTGACAATTATTAATAGAGCAGTAAAATAAAAAGCAATTAAATAATCTGGTTCAGTTTTTGATAATCTTTTTATTGAAACTGCAACAATACTAAAGCCAATACAGAAAAAAATTGGAAAAATGCTATATACATTAAAAACACTTGTTCCAGGTTTTGTAATAAACAAAACGCCGATTAAACCAGCTATAACTGATAACCATCTTCGATATCCAACAACTTCTTTTAAAAAAATTATAGAAAAAATTGTTACAAACACTGGTGTTGCTTGAGCAATAGAAACAACGTCTGCTAATTGCATATATTTTACGCCAATAAACGTTGAAATCATTGCAAATGTTCCAGCAAAAGCTCTAACAAAATGTAATGTAGGTTTATCAGTTTTAAAAAAAGTAAAAATTTTATTTTTAGGAATTAAAAAAAAAATAGGTATCAATCCAAATAGTCCTCTAAAAAAAGCAATTTCTCCAATTGGATAATCTTTAGTTGTTAATTTCACTAAAATGTCCATCATAGAAAAGCAGATAACACTCAACAGCATATAATATGAACCAGTTCTATTAGATGATGGCATGAATATATTTTACCTAAATCTTTTCATAACATATAAAAATAACTTTAGTATAACATTTTATGAATATTGCTATTTTTGCAGCTGGTTGCTTTTGGGGTGTTGAAAAAAAATTTGATCTTACAAAGGGCGTAACTAAAGTTGAGGTTGGATATACAGGTGGCAAAACTCAAAATCCAACTTATGAGCAGGTTTGTTATGAAGATACGGGTCATGCTGAGGCAGTGAGAATAAATTTCGATGATAAAATTATAACTTATAAAGAACTACTTAATGTTTTTTGGTCATGTCATAACCCCACCACTTTAAATAGACAAGGTCCTGATATTGGTGAACAATATCGCTCTGCAATATTTTATTTAGATGAGAAACAAAGAACTGAAGCTGAAGAGTCTAAAAAAAAAATGAATGAAACAATCTTTAATAATAATATTGTGACTGAAATTACAAAATTTGATGTATTTTATTTAGCGGAAGAATACCATCAAAAATATCTAAAAAAACTTGGAAAATATTAATGTCTCTGGTTACAACAGATTGGTTAGAAAAAAATCTTACAAATGAAAATATTAAAGTTCTAGATTGTTCTTGGCATATGCCAAATACTAAAAGAAATGGCAAAGATGAATTTTTAAAAGAACATATTCCAGGATCAATTTTTTTTGATATTGACAAATTTTCTGATCCTTTGGCAAAATTTCCCCATACTATTCCAACTTCAGATTTATTTGAAAATCTAAGTTCCGAAATTGGAATTAAAAATTCAGATCATCTTATTGTTTATGATAGTCTTGGTATTTTCAGCGCACCTAGGGTTTGGTGGATGTTTAATTACTTTGGGCATAACAAAATATCTATTTTAGATGGAGGGTTAATAAAGTGGAAAAATGAAAATAAAAAAATAGAAAATGGACCTGAAAAAATATCTCAAAAGAGTCAATTTAAATGTACTACAAAAAATGAAATGCTTGTAAACATTGCCCAGGTAAAAGAAAATATTAACAATAAAAAATTTGAATTAGTAGATGCCAGAAGTAAAGGGAGATTTGATGGCACTGAAAATGAACCAAGGCCAGATATAAAAAGCGGATCAATCCCTAAAAGCTGTAATTTACCATGGATGGAATGTATTAATCCTATTAGCAAATGTTTTTTATCTAAAGAAGAACTTAAAAAAAAATTTGAAAAAATAAATATTAATAAAAGTTCTACAGTTGCATTTTCTTGCGGATCAGGAGTTACCGCGTGTATTGTTGCAAAAGCTTTTGAAATTATAGATGGAAAAAATTTTTCTATTTACGACGGTTCTTGGACAGAATGGGCTAGTCAACCAAAATAAATAAGCAATTATCGTATAAAATATAAATTTTTTTTTAATATTAAAGCATGATATTAAATCTGCTCAATGAGTACATATAAAAAAATTGCCCTTGTATTTGGAATTATAATTTTATTAGTCGTTGGAATTATTGTGGGGCGAATAGTTTTGAATAATGTAATTCAAAAAAAAATTAATCAGGTTAATCCAACAGAAGTTGTTGCAATAAATGTAAAGAAAAGTGAGTTTTATGAAAAAATCGAAACTTTCGGTACCGCACTAGCAAATCAGTCTTTTTCAATAAGAATTAGAAAAGAGGATTTAATAAGTTCACTAGACTTTGATAAAAATTTATTAGTAACAAAAGGACAGCTTATAGCTCAACTTAAAAATGAAAAAATTATTGCACCCTTTTCTGGAAAATTAGGGATAAGAGAAATATCACCAGGCATTTTGCAAGGTGCAGACTCAATCATAGCAACACTGGATGATATTTCTGTAATTAAAATCGATGTTAGAATTCCTGAGATTTATTTAAATATTTTAAAAAAAAATTTAAAAGTAAGGGTTACAACTGAAAACCTTAATGAAACTTTTGATGGGAGTATAGAAACTGTTAGCTCAAGAGTAGATCCTTCTTCAAGATCAGTATTGGCACAAATAAAAATTAAAAATTCTAATAATAAACTAACACCTGGAATGCTTCTAAATACAGAAATTATTTATAATGAAGTTACTTCTTTAGGTGTGCCAGAGGAGTCTGTGGTGCAGCAAGGAAATACTGCCATTGTCTATAAAATAATCGATAATCAAACAGTTGCAAGAACAGAAGTTAAAACAGGTGTCAGAAACTTGGGGTATGTCCAAATTATTTCTGGACTAACAGAGGGTGACCAAATTGTTGTTCAAGGTGTTTCTAAAGTTAGAGATAAATCGAAAATAAAATTAATTAGTAAATAATTTTTAAATGTTTCTAACCGATATAAGTATAAAACGTCCAGTTTTTGCAACTGTGATGTCCATCGTTTTAGTTATATTCGGTCTTGTTGTTTTTAATAGAATTGCAGTAAGAGAACTTCCAGATATTGATCCGAGCATAGTTACAATTAGAACTCTTTATAAAGGTGCCTCTGCTGAAATTGTAGACTCGCAAATTACACAAAAAATTGAAGATATAGTTGGTGGAACGCCGGGTCTTGCAACAATTTCCTCTAAAAGTGAAGACGGAAGATCAGTGGTAACCGTAGAATTTGAACCGGGTGTGATAGTGGACGAAGCCGCAAATGATATTAGAGATAGAGTTTCTAGAATAATAGATAATCTTCCAGATAATGCTACTAGGCCAGAAATATTTAAAACTTCTGAAGGAAATCAAGTTGCTATTTGGTTGAGATTAAGAAGTGAACGATTAAGCGCCCTAGAGTTAAGTGATTATGCATCAAGATATTTAAAGGACTATTTTTCAAGTGTAGATGGCGTTGGAAATATAATTTTATCTGGAGAAAAAGAACTATCATTAAGAATATGGCTAAATCCTACTGCTCTTGCAGCTAGGGACGTTACGGTTGGTGAAATTGAAAATATCTTATTGAAAGAGAATATAGAATTTCCATCTGGTAAATTAGAGTCTAAAAAAATAGATCTAATATTAAAGTTAGACAAAAGTTATAAAAATCTCGAGGACTATAAAAATCTAGTAATTAAAAAAGGAAGAGATGGATCTATCACAAAACTTAAAGATGTTGCAAAGGTTGAGTTTGGCCCTTTAAACGTAAATACTTTATTTAAAGGAAATGGATTTCCAGTTCTCGGCATTGGTCTTTATCAACAATCTAACGCTAATACCATTGCAGTTGTGGATGGGGTTAAAAAAAGATTAGAAGAAGTTAAGAAAAGTCTACCGGAGGGTATTCAGTTAGAGGTGGCCTTTGACCGATCAAGCTACATAAGAGTGGCGGTTAAAGAAGTTTATATTGCTCTTTTTTTATCAGTGGCCTTAGTTGTTGGAATTATTTATCTTTTTTTAGGAAATTTAACTTCGGTAATTATACCAACTCTTGCAATTCCTGTTTCTATAATTTCTACTTTTTTATTAATTTATGCTGCTAACTTCAGTTTAAATTTATTTACTCTAATGGCATTAGTCATAGCCATTGGTCTCGTTGTTGATGATGCCATTGTAATGTTAGAAAATATTTATAGGAGGATGGAAACAGGAGAAACAGCTCTTGTTGGTTCATATAAAGGAGCGAGTCAAGTTTCTTTTGCAATTATCTCAACGACTGTTGTCTTAGTGGCTGTGTTTGTGCCCTTAATATTTATAAAAGGAATTGTTGGAAAATTATTTACAGAATTAGCTTTAACTTTATCTTTTTCTGTCATCATTTCTGCATTTGTTGCTCTAACTTTGTCTCCGATGCTTGCGTCAAAATACTTAAAAGTAACTCACGAAAAGCCAAAATTTTTAAAAAAATTTGATCATTATTTAGATAAGTTCTCAAATTTTTATTTTGAAAGTTTACTTTTGCTTCTTTATAAAAAAAAAGAAGTAATTATATTTTTAAGTGCAGTTCTTATTTCGGTAATTGTTTTATTTAAAATTACTCCAAAAGAATTAATACCCCCTGAAGATCGAGGTGTTTTTTTTGTTATTATTCAAGCCCCCGATGGATCAGGTTTTGAATATACAAAGGAACAGAGCGAAAATATTGAAAAAATATTCTTATCAGAATTAGGTAAAGGCACTTATCGAGAAGTTTTGACAAGGATTCCGGGGTTTGGTTCAGGTCCTGATCAGGTAAATAACGGATTTATAATAGTTCTGCTTGAAAATTGGGCTAAAAGAAAAAAATTTGGTGGCCAAGATTTAGGTGAAATATTCCAAAAACTTAATTCTTTCCCAGCAGTAAAAGCTTTTCCAATCATGCCTCAAAGTTTAAGAGGTGGAGCTGCGGACAAACCTGTTCAATTCGTTCTTAAAGGAAATACCTATGAGGAGCTAATTAAATGGAAAGAAATTATTAAAGCTGAGATTATAAATAACAAAAATTTTGTAAATGTGGACGATGATCTTGATCTTACTAAACCACAATTAAAAATTAAAGTTAATACAGATAAAGCAGCAGATTTAGGCGTGCCAATTGATGCTATTGGTAAAAGCTTAGAAACATTATTTGGCTCAAAGGAAGTTACTAAGTATACGCGTGATGGAAGAGAATATTCTGTCATATTACAAACTGACATTAGTAATAGGCAGCAACCATCAAATTTAAATAAAGTCTCGGTAAGATCTAACACTGGTAAATTAGTTCCACTTGCAAACTTGGTTACTTATATCCCTGAATCAACTTACACCGGTTTAAATAGATACAACAGACAGAGAGCAGTTACTATAAGTGCTAGAATTACTTCAGGTTACAGCATTAATGAAGCTCTTCTATATTTAGAAAGTATTGTTAAACAAAAATTACCCTCTTATGCAGGTATTGATTACAAAGGAGAGTCTTTGGAGTTTAAAAATACAAGTTCAGATATTTATTTTATATTTTTGCTTGCAATATTTACTGCATACCTTTCTCTAGCTGCTCAATTTGAAAGTTGGCGGCACCCATTAACAATTATGTTAACTGTACCGCTTGCTATCTTAGGTGGAATTATTGGGCTTTGGACAATTGGTAGCTCTTTAAATATTTACAGTCAAATTGCACTGATTGTTCTTATTGGGTTAGCTGCAAAAAATGGAATTTTGATAGTTGAGTTTGCAAATCAACTTAGAGCTGAAGGAATGAAAATTAAAGAGGCAATTATTACTTCTTGTAAAGTTCGACTTAGACCAATTCTAATGACATCTGCCTCGACAGTAATGGGAGTTGTGCCTTTAGTTATTGCAACTGGTGCTGGATCTGCAAGTAGAGAAACTGTGGGAATAGTTATTTTTATGGGCGTTATATTTTCAACTTTTTTTACATTATACGTGATCCCAACCATGTATTTACTTATTGGGCAAAAAACAGAAAGAATAGATGCTGTTGAAATTGAACTTGAGAAGCAGCTAAAAGAAAGTTCTAATAAATAAAATACTTATTCGTCGTTAGCTGATTTTTACACTGGTTGAGTTGTGCTTTATATTTTTTAGCAACTCTATCAACTTCTCTTGCATAAGGAATAACTTTAGGTGATTTTTTATAATTTTTAAAATTCCCCCAACCCTCATGATAGGCAATGTATTGTTTAAAATAATCATCTTTTGGTATTTTCAATAATTGACTGCTTTTATTAATGTACCAACCAATAAAATCTACTGAGTCGTTAAAGCTTATTCTAAGTGCAAGGGGTTGATCAGTTTCCGTTTTAAATTGCTCCCAAGTTTTATTAATTGCTTGCGAATATCCAAATGCACTAGATTTTCTTTTATAGGGAATAACTTTAAATAATTTATCCCACTCTGGTGCAGCTAACCAATCAAAGTCAGATTCTCTTTGAATAATTGCCATTTGTAACTCCACTGGAGCTCCCCATTTTTTCTCTGAATTTTTTACAAATTTGTACCAAAAATAATTATCAGTAAACATTAAGCATGTATTAGAAGTATCCCTTGGGGCTGAAATACAAGAAGTGACAATAAGAAGTGATAAATATAATAAAAATTTAAATCTATTTCGAATCATTAAACTAAACTTAGTTTAAATAATTTTATTTGGTAGAGCTTTTAATCCAACTTAAAAAATCTTTATTACCGTTCTTAATATCTACAAAGACAACGCACGGACAATCGTAGGAGCTAATTTTTTTTACATATAAAATAATTTTATTAATATTTTTTTTTACGGTTTTTCCAATAAGAACGCTTTCTTTTATAATGTTAACTTCTTTATTATTCCATTTAAAATAAGATTTTATATTTGGGATAATATTTGCACAGGCAACTAGATCTTTTTTTACTAGAGCATAAGCGATTTTATTTGCTTCAACTTTATTCTTACAAGTCATATAAAATAATTTATAATCACTCATAATTTTTTAGTATCACAATTTAAAAAATAAAAAATGTATAATTTAATTTTAGTAAGACACGGTCAAAGTCAATGGAATTTAGAAAACAGATTTACAGGATGGTATGACGCTGAACTTACTAAACAAGGAGTAGAGGAAGCTAAACAAGCAGGTTCTTTAATTAAAAACCTCAAACTTGATTTTAATTTTGCTTTCACTTCTTTTCAAAAAAGAGCGATTTTAACACTGGAAGAAATAAACAAAAAACTTAATTTAAGTATTAAAAATATATTTAAAGCTTGGGAATTAAATGAAAGACACTATGGAGCTTTACAAGGGCTCAATAAGGAAGAAACAGCAAAAAAACACGGTGAACAACAAGTAAAAATTTGGCGAAGAAGTTATGATATCCCTCCTCCACCCATGGATAAAAGCAATCCTAATCACCCTATTCATTACCCAATTTATAAAAATATTAATCAAAATTTAATTCCTGACACAGAGTCCCTTAAGGATACTTTTAAAAGAGTTATTCCTTATTATGAAAAAAATATTTTGCCAGTTTTAAAAAAAGAAAAAAATATAATTATCTCAGCTCATGGAAATAGCTTAAGATCTCTTTGTAAAAAAATATTTAATATTACAGACAGCTCAATTATTGAACTTGAAATTCCAACAGGAAATCCAATTCATATTATATTTAAAGATGATATGAGTTTATCAAAGTATTTATATTTAGATCAAAAACGAGCCAAAAAAATCTTAATTAACTAATAAGATCTAACTTTTTTAACTTCTCGTAAATATTTAAGTCAGTTACGTGATAAAATATATTTTGTGCAACTTCGCCAACCATTTTCTTATCAACAATTGCTTCATCCCAAACAGGTTGAATTGAAAAATTTTCATTCTTTTTATCTTTTAATAAAATAGGATTAATAATCTGACAGCCTGTAAAAATTAAATTATTAGTATCGCCAGCTTGTCTAAACAAAAAAGGATTTGATTTTATGGTAAAATCTCCCTTTAAAGTTTCATCGAAACTATTTTCTCTTTTAATCATTAAAAGACCTGAATTTGCGTTAAATTTAGTAAAATTTTTATATAAATTTTTTAGAGGTGATAAATATTCATCAGACCAAATAGTATCGCTATTAATAGAGATAAATGGTTTGTCTAAAAAAAATGATAAAGCATTTCTAATGCCGCCTCCTGTCCCTAAGATTTCTTTTTCTTTAAAAATTTTAATATCGTAAATACCTTTATTAGTTTCTGCAAAATTTTCTATTTGTTCACCAAGGTGATGAGTATTAATTGCAAAATTTTTAACTCCAAATTTTTTTAGAAAATTTAAAGTGTTTGCAAGTAAGCTTACATTATTAATTTTTAGTAGTGGTTTTGGCGTAGTATTAGTAAGGGGAAGAACTCTTTTTCCAAAGCCTGCAGCTAAAACGATTGCTCTTTCAATCATTTACCTTTTAGGCACCACTCAATAATTCCTTTTTGACAGTGCAGTCTATTTTCAGCTTGCTGCCAAACAACTGATTGTTTGCCATCAATCACTCCAGCACTTACCTCTTCTCCTCTTTGTGCAGGTAAATCATGCATAAAAATTGCATCTTTCTTTGCAACTTTCATTAATTTCTCATTAACTTGAAAGTGTTTAAAAGCTTTTCTTTTTTTACTTAAATTTCCCTTATCTCCCATGGAAATCCATTTATCCGTCATAATACAGTCTGCATTAACTGCTGCATCTTTTGCATCGTGTAATATTTCAAAATCTGCCTTTTTCTTTTTGGCCCAAGCTATAACTTTTTTAGAAGGCATGTAACCTTTTGGACAAGCAATTTTTAATTCAAAATCAAATTGTGCAGCAGCTTCTATTAAAGAGTTAGTAACGTTATTACCGTCACCAACCCAAGCAATTTTTTTGCCTACAATAGATCCTTTGATTTCTTCAAAAGTCATAACGTCACTTAAAATCTGACAAGGATGACTATCATTGGTTAACCCATTAATAATTGGAACGGTTAAAAGTTTAGAAAATTTTAATAAAGTATTATGTTCAAAAGTTCTAAGCATAATAATATCAGAAAAAACAGAGAATATTCTTGCAGTGTCCTCGATGGTCTCACCACCAATACCCACATGCAAATTTTCTGAATTAATAACAATTGTTTGACCACCTAACTGTCTCATTGCTAAATCGAAAGAAAGTCTTGTTCTTGTTGATGGTTTTTCAAAAACCATAAGTAACATTTTTCCCTCTAAAGGATTATCTTTATCAACTAGAACTTTACCTTTGTTGTTTCTATTCTTTTTTCTTGTCTTAGAATTTTCAACAATCTGTCTTAATTCTTTTTTTTCAATCAAACTTAAGTCTAAAAAATGTTTCATAATTAAAATTCAGAGCAAGTTTTTGCGATTATTCTTATCGCTTTATCAATATCCTTTTTTTCAACAATAAGTGGGGGTAATAATCTTACAACGTTATCGCCAGCTTTAACTGCTAGCATCTTATTTTGAAATAAATGATCTAAAAACTTATTATTATCTATTTTTAACTTAATTCCTCTTAAAAGACCAATCCCTCTGACCTGTTCAATGACATTACTATATTTTTTTTGCAGCTCTTTTAATTCCTTTTCAAAATAATTACCAACTTCTTGAACATTTTCTAAAAATCCTTTTTTTAAAATTATATCCAACACAGCATTACCAATGCTCATTGCTAAAGGGTTTCCTCCAAAAGTACTTCCGTGTGTTCCAGGTTTCATTCCAATTGCAACTTTTTTATTTACTAAACATGCGCCTATAGGAAAACCTCCACCAATTCCTTTTGCGATAGGAACAATATCTGGATCAACATTTGCCCATTCAAATGCAAATAGTTTTCCAGTTCTTCCAATTCCACACTGAACCTCATCTAAAATAAGTAAAATTCCACTATCATCACAAAGTTTTCTTAAAGGCTTTAGACAATAATCCGGAACAACTCTAACTCCACCCTCGCCTTGAACTGTTTCAAGCATGATTGCGGCGGTATTTTTTGTAATGGCTTTTTTTAAAGCCTCATGATCACCAAATGGAACTTGATCAAAACCATCCACTCTAGGCCCAAATCCTAGAGTATGCTCTTTATTATTGGCTGCAAATAATGCAGCTAAAGTTCTTCCATGAAAGGCTCCTTCAAAAGTAATAATTCTGTTTCTTTCAGGTTGGCCAATTTCAAAAAAATATTTTCTTGCCACTTTTATACTTGCCTCTGTTGCCTCTGCTCCAGAATTTACAAAAATAACAAAATCTGCAAAACTATTATCCGTTAATCTTTTAGCTAATCTCTCCTGTTCCGGAATTGTAAAAACATTTGATACATGCCACAACTTCTCAGATTGTTTTTTTATAGCTTCTACTAAATAAGGATGACAGTGGCCCAATGAATTTACTGCGATGCCCGATACAAAATCTAAATATTTCTCACCTGCAGTTGAAGTAAGGTAAACTCCCTTTCCTTCAGAAAAAGAAACATCTCTCCTTTTATATGTGCCTAATATTGAACTCATGAAAATTAGCTTTTAATTCTATAGCCTTTTTTAAAAAGGATATAACATATTACCCATAAAGCTAAATTGATAAATGTTAAATAAAAAAATCCTAATATAACTGATCCATCAGCTTGGCCTAGAAAACCATATCTAAATCCGTCAATGGCATAAAAGAAAGGGTTAACATGACTAATGAAATAAAATACTGAATGTAAATTTTGTATAGAATAAAAAGTACCTGACAAAAAAGATAGGGGAACAACAATAAAATTTGTAATTGTTGCCATATTATCAAACTTTTGTGCCCACAAACCTGTAATAAATCCTAAACATGCAAGCATTGAAGATCCAAGTAACGCAAATAAAATAATTATAAAGATGTTATAAATCGGGATATGAGCAAAAGGTATCATTACTAAAATTGAAAATAATCCAATAATTAATCCTCTAGTTATTGCGCCGAGCAACATCGCACATGTTACCTCCATTGCGCTTAACGGTGGATATAATATGTCAACAATATTTCCCTGTATCTTAGCGATCATTAATGAAGAAGAAGTATTTGCAAAAGCATTTTGCAATATCTGCATACAGATAAGGCCCGGTAATATAAATACACCGTAATCATGACCTAAAACATTGTTTCTATTTAGGCCTAGAGCCACAGTGAAAACTGCTAAGAAAAGTACAAGAGTAACTATTGGAGAAAATACTGTTTGTATCCAAACATTTAAAAATCTTAAAATTTCTTTTTTATAGAGCGTGTAAAAACCAATCCAATTTATGGACATCGCCTTAGGAACTCTAATTTTATAATCTTTAATTGCGTTCATATTTTTAAGTATTATTAAAATATACAGATAAATGTGGATAAATTTATGTAAATTAAATAAATCACTGATTCTTCTGCACTTTTTTAACCTATATATGGTATAATTTACTTTAGCTTAGACTACATATAGTATTTAACACGTCTTTATGGGATGGACACCAGAAAAAACTGAGCAGTTAAAAAAACTTTGGAACGAAGGGCATACTGCAAGTCAAATCGCTGCAATGCTTGGCGATGGAATTTCAAGAAATGCTGTTATTGGAAAGTCACACCGCTTAGGACTTGCTAGCAGATCTCATTCTAGAAATATTTATATTCAAAAAAGTGAAAATAAATTTCATCACAAAAATAGTGTTCCATTAAAAAGATTAAGAAAACCTCGAGGTCTTAGAGCTATTGTAATTGAAAAAGATTTTGAACCTGAAAATCCAACAAGCTTAGAAAATTTAAACGAAAAAACTTGTAGATGGCCAATCGGTCATCCTGATGAAGCTAATTTTTACTTCTGCGGAAGAAATCCCATGGAAGAAAGAGTTTATTGTAAATTACACGTTCTTCATGCTTACCAACCTAAAGGTTGGAAAAATGAAGAAGAGGATAAGAATACAAAAGTAACAGAAGAGCTTCCAGAGTTTTTTGAAAAGAAAATTAAGTCTGCTTAATTTAAATATCTAAAGAATACCCAGAAGACCTTACAGTTCTAATAAGCTCTGGCAAACCTTCAATATTAATTGCTTTTCTAAGTCTACGAATATGTACATCTACCGTTCTAGCTTCTACGTTAATTTCATTACCCCAAATATTATTTAATAGCTGCTCTCTTGAATAAACTCTTTTTGGGCTTTTTATTAAAAAATCTAATAATCTAAATTCGGTTGGCCCAACTTTTATTTCCTTATCTCCCCTAAATATTCTTTTAGTAATTCGATCAACTTTTAAATCGTGAAAAATTGAAATGTCCTCTACAAGAGTAGGTTTTGTTCTCTTTAGCAAAGATTTAACTCTTAATAAAATTTCTTTGTAACTAAAAGGTTTTGTAACATAATCATCTACACCTGACTCAAAACCACGAACCTTATCCTCCTCTTCACTTTTAGCTGTAAGCATAATTACTGGAATATTTTTTAATTTATTAATTTTTTTAATTTGTTTGCAAACTTCTATCCCGGAAAAATCAGGTAACATCCAATCTAAAATAACTAGATCAGGTACATTTTTTTTTATGCTTTGAATTCCTTCTTCGCCAGTTTCGGAAAAGTTTACTTTATAACCTTCTTTTTCAAGATTGTATTGAAGAAGTGTAATAATTGGCTTTTCATCTTCAACAATAAAAATATTTGCTCCCATACTACTTATTTAATGAAGCAGACTTATCTCCTTTTTTTGATCTTGTTCCTTTTATTTGATCGCCTGTTATTAAAAAGTAAACGTTTTCACAAATATTTGTTACGTGATCTCCAATTCTTTCAATATGTTTTGCTGCAAAGAGTAAGTGTGTAGAAATCTCTAAATTATTTTTATTAGCCTTCATAAATTTAATTAATTCATCCATTACAAAATTTACGAGTTGATCCACCTCTAAATCACTATTCCAGACCCTAAATGCCGTATCTTTTGTTCTTTTGGAATATGAATCTAAAACATCTTTTAAATTTTTTTGAACTACATTTGCAGCTCTTCTAAAGCTATCAGCTATTTCATTAGGGACATCGAAATTTAAATGCCTAACTCTTTTTGCAATATTTTTTGAAAGATCTCCTATTCTTTCTAATTCAGATGAAATTCTCATTGAAGACACAGTTTCTCGAAGATCAATCCCCATAGGCTGTCTTAGGGCGATTAGGTTAATTACCAAATTTTCAATTTTTATATCAAACTCATTCATTAAAAAATCTTTACCAGAAACTTTATCGGCAAGATCTTGATCTCTTTTTAGAAGTGCAATCATTGAATTAGAAAATTGGCCTTCTGCCAATCCACCCATTTTAACAATTGTATTTGTTAACTCTTGCAGCTGCCCTTCATATGATTTTACAATGTGCTCTGTCATTTAACCAAACCTTCCTGTTATGTAATCTTGGGTCATTTTATTATCTGGGTTTTTAAAAATTTTTTCAGTTAAGTTAAATTCCATTAATTTACCTAAATGAAAAAATCCTGTATTTTGCGAAACTCGAGCTGCTTGAGACATAGAATGAGTCACTATAACGATTGTATAAGATTTTTTTAATTCATCAATTAATTCTTCAATTTTTGCAGTTGCTATTGGATCTAACGCTGAACAAGGTTCATCCATTAAAATAACTTCAGGGTTAATTGATATTGCTCTTGCTATACAAAGTCTTTGTTGTTGACCTCCAGATAAACTTGTTCCTGGCTGATTTAATCGATCTTTAACTTCTTCCCATAAGGCTGCCTTTTTTAAACTATTCTCTACAATCTCATCTAGTACATTCTGACTTTCTGCTAGCCCATGAATTCTTGGGCCGTATGCAATATTATCATATATACTTTTTGGAAATGGATTTGGTTTTTGAAATACCATGCCTATTCTTTCTCGAATTTTATTAACATCTACATTTTTTTCATTTATTTCGCTTCCATCAACTTTTATTGACCCATCTACTTTGCAAATATCAATCACATCATTCATTCGATTAAGACAACGTATAAAAGTAGATTTTCCGCAACCAGAGGGACCAATTAATGCTGTTACTTTTTTTTCCATCAAGTCCAAATTAATATTAAAGAGAGCCTGTTTTGCTCCATAATAAACATTTAAATTTCTAGTTGAGATTTTAATTTTATCGTTATTCATTCTATGACCATTTTTTCTCAAATTTATTTCTTAAATAAATTGCAAAAGAGTTCATTATTATCAAAAAGAATATCAAAATAATTATTGTTGCTGAAGTTTTTTCAACAAAACCTCTTTCTGCAGATTCTGACCATAAGTAAACTTGAACGGGCAATACCGCTGAAGGGTCTAGTGGAGTTGAAGGGACAACGTTAATAAAAGCAACCATTCCTATTAAAAGTAAAGGAGCTGTTTCTCCAAGAGCCTGACTAAGGCCAATAATTGTTCCAGATAAGGTGCCTGGCATTGCAAGCGGCACAACATTATGCATCACTGTCTGTACCTTAGAGGCGCCAAGAGCAAGTGCTCCCTCCCTAATTGATGGGGGAACCGCTTTTAAAGCTGCGCGGCATGGAATAATTATTCTAGGTAATGTCATTAAAGCAAGCACCATCCCTCCAACTAATGGAGTTGATCTTGGCAAATAAAAATAATTTAAAAATACTCCAAGGCCCAAAAGTCCAAATACAATTGATGGAACTGCTGCAAGATTATTAACATTTACCTCTATGATTTCAGTTATCTTATTTTTAGGAGCAAATTCTTCTAAATAGATTGCCGCTAAAATTCCAAGTGGGAAGGATAAAAGCAAACATACGAATAATGTAAAAAAGGACCCAACCAATGAGGATGCCACTCCAGCAAGTTCTGGCTCTCTTGAATCTGCATTAGTTAAAAAAGACCAATTAAGTTTTGAAACAATCTTATTATTTGAAATTAATTCATCATAAATTTTTAGTTGAAAATCTGAAAATCTCCTTCTGTCCTCGGGAATATCCCTTGGAAAGTTACCCTTATAAACCTGATCTAGATCATCAGAAAGTGTTAGAGAAACTTCATAACTTTTATTTAAAACATCTCTATTGTTTAAAAAAAACTTTTTAATCTCAAGTTCTGCATCAATACTGACAATATCTATTAATTCAGCTTGCTTTAATTCAGGGGCAGATGGAGCAAGAGCAAGTAAAGCATCCTTTAAAATTTCATCAAAACTAGTTTCCCTAATTTCTTTCTCAGAAGAATTATTATTTAGTCCTAATTTTTTTTGGTCAAAGTTTACATTTAATAATATTTCTGTTTTTAAAAAAGCACCGGAGCCTTTGCTAAAAATATTAAAAATTAATATAAATAAAAACGAAATTGCTAAAAATATTGATAAAATTCCATATAATTTAAATCTTTTTTCAGCGTTGTAACGTTTTTTAAGAAGCACTTCTTTTTGAATGTTATTCATACTTCTCCCTAAATTTTTTAACAATATTAAGTGCGATAATATTTATTATTAGTGTGAAAAAAAATAATGTAATTCCAAGAGCAAAGGCTGCCTGGGTTTTTGGATTGTTAAAAGATTGATCACCAATTAAAATTGTTACAATTTGAGTAGTAATTGTAGTTGATGCCTCAAGAGGATTAAAGGTTAAATTTGCTGCAAGACCAGCTGCCATAACTACAATCATTGTCTCTCCAATGGCCCTTGAGATTGCAAGCAATATAGAGCCAACGATTCCTGGCAGTGCTGCTGGTAAAACAACTTTTTTTATCGTCTCAGATTTTGTTGCACCGATTGCTAAAGATCCTTCCCTTAAGGACTTTGGAACTGCATTGATAACATCATCAGTTAATGAGGATACATAAGGGATTATCATAATTCCCATTACAACACCTGCTGCAAGTGCACTTTCTGAGGAAACGTCTAGGCCAAAATTTTCTCCAATAAGTCTAAAAAAAGGACCAACAGTAAGTGCTGCAAAGAACCCGTAAACTACGGTTGGAATTCCAGCTAAAATTTCTATTAGTGGTTTAATAATTTTTCTTAATTTTCTTGAAGAGTACTCAGCCATGTATATTCCTGAAAATAATCCAATTGGAACCGCAACCGACATTGCAATCATTGCAATAAAAAAAGTTCCCCAAAATAATGGTACTGCACCAAAAACATTCTCAACATCTGCAGTCTGAACAGATGCATCTCTAACAAATGCACGTCCGGGAGCCCAGTTTGTACCTGTAATAAAGTCAAAAATAGAAACAGATGTAAAAAACTTAATACTCTCAAAAAGTAAAGAAAGTACAATTCCAAGAGTTGTAAATACTGCAATCGCTGCACAAAAAAACATTAAAACTTTTATTACTTGCTCTATACTTTCTCTTGCCTTTATATTTTTTAAAATTTGTAAATATCCAAAAGTTAATGAAAATATTATTGCACTTAAAATAACTGCTAATTTAGATAATTCTAAGATTCTATTTATACTTAAAAATTTTTCAGAATAAGGAATTAAATTTTCAGGAATAGGTCCTGTAAATTTTTTTTCAGCAATTGCTTTAATTTCAGAAAATATTAAATTTAATTTATTTTCATCCAATAAAGGATCAATTTTAAAATCTGCTAATATAAAAATTTTAACTAAGAATAACTCTGAAAAAGACCAAAAAAATAATATAATTAAAGCTGGAATTCCACACCAAGCTGCAAGATAGTAGCCATAATATTCTGGCAAAGAATGAAACTTTTTTCCACTAACTTTTGAGGTATTTAAAATCTTTGATTTTCCAAAGAAATAACAAGAAAAGCTAAAAATTACTATTAAGGTTAAAATAACTAAATTCATATAAACTTTTTTTTCTCTTTTAACTTTAACCTTAACTTTTTTTAACCTAGAGCCGAAAAATTAATTTCGGCTCCAAGTTCAATTAATTAACTAAAATTTAGTTCTTCATCGCTACTAAATTAGTTGCAACATCTCTAACTTTTTCCTCTGTTTCTTTAGCATTTGGAACTAAACCAACTTTAAAAAGATAACCCGTTGCACCAACTGCTGTTTTTCCTGTGTATTCAGCCAAGAATTCTCTAAATCCAGGAATTACAGTAGCGTGAGCTTTTTTGGCATACAAAAATAATGGCCTCGCGACAGGATAAGTATACTTTTGTATTCCTTCAATTGTTGGTGCAATTCCATCTATTTTTGCAGCCTTAATTTTATCTTTGTTTGCAGCAAGGTAACTGTATCCAAAATAACCAAAAGCATTCGGAGAAGAGCCAAGTTTTTGAACGATTAACGTATCATTCTCGCCAGCTTCAATTACAGCAGCATCCTCTCTGTATTTTGTACAATTTTTTGGATCTGTTAATTTTTTAAAAGCTTCGTCACAACCCTTGCTCATTATCAAATCATCCCACGCATCACGTGTTCCAGATGTTGGTGGAGCAACTAAAATTTCAATTTTTATAGCTGGTAAGGATTTATCAATCTCATTCCAATTTTTATATGGATTTTTAACAAGCTTACCATCAATCACTACATCATGTGCAATTGCTTTCCATAGTTGAGCTTTTGTAAAATTAGCATCTTTACCTTTGATTGAATGAGCAAGTGTTAAACCATCGTTACCGATAGGTAGCTCAATAATTTCTGTGACACCATTTTTAACACAAAGTTCCATTTCATCTTTTTTAATTGCTCTAGATGCTCCTGTCATATCAGGATGTTGCACGCCTACGCCGCCACAAAAAGATTTAAAGCCACCGCCTGTACCTGTGCTTTCAACTACTGGTGTTTTAAATTTTCCTTGCTTTCCAAATCTTTCTGCAACTACTGTTGTGTAGGGATATACGGTTGAAGATCCAACTATTTTTATTTGATCTCTTGCATTTGCATATGAAGTAATCATCATCACAAAAGCTGAGAGAATTATTATTTTGTTTTTAATCATTTTATTTTCCTTAATTGTTTAATTGATTAAGGAAGTAGTTTATTTAAATGATTTTATTATTACATTTAGGTTACAGTTTTGTGACAAAACTAACTTTTTGATTGAAAAATCTAATATTTTTCAACTATAACTTTAAGCAAGAGGTAGTTGCACCTCAAATTCACTGCCTTTATTCAAATTGCTGTATATTTTAAATTCACCTCTATGCTGATTAACAATGTGTTTTACTATGGCAAGCCCAAGCCCTGTGCCGCTAATTTTTAATTTTTTTATATTTTCAGCCCTAAAAAATCTTTCAGTAACTCGGTGAATGTCCTCTTGTGCTATTCCAACTCCATTATCAATTACAGAAATCGAAGTATAATTATTAAAAATTGGTTTCTTATCAGAATTTCTAATTTCAACTATTGATGAATTATGACTATATTTTATTGCATTATCTAAAAGATTTAGAAAAACAGCAGATAATTTTTCTTTATCACCAATAACAAATTTTTCATTATCATTAATTTTAAATTTTATAATTATATTTTTTTCCTTAGCCTTATTTGAATTTAATAAAATAATATTTTCAATTAATTCTATTATATTAACCTTATCTTTTGGGCGAATATGTTCTTGTAACTCAATTCTACTTAAAGACATTAGATCATCTAATAATCTTTCCATTTTTCCTGCTTCCTCTTTCATTATATTTATAAATTTCTTTTGAGATAATGGATCATCTTTTGCTGAGTCGGAAATAGTCTCGAGAAATCCTTTTAATGATACCAATGGTGTTCTTAATTCATGACTGGCATTTGCAATAAAGTCAGAACGCATATTATGGCTTTTTCTCATTTCAGTAAAATCTCTAATTAAAATTAAAATTTGATCAGATTTTATTATGGCAAGACTGACTTTATAAAATTTGAATAGCGGTATATTTAACTCGACTTCTAATTTCTTTTGTTTTTTATCAATTTTAATTTGATCAATTGCTTCTAGTAATTCAGGAATTCTTATTTCGCTACCAATGTGTTTGCCTTCTAAATCAGCACCAAAGTTTTCTATGGCTACTTTATTATTATAAACAATAATATTAAATTTATTTAAAATTATTATTATATCTTCTAATTCATCAATAAAAATTTTTTGCAAATCGTCTTTGCTTAATTCTTTTTTTGAACCAGAAATTATTGGTATGTTATTTGGTCTATTATTCTCTGTTTTATAAAAAAAAATAATTGCAAAAAAAATATTAATTAATACTAGTGCTTCAATTTGAATTGCTTCAAAATAAAATAATATAAAACTACTGGTAAAGCCAAGAATTGATAATATTTTTATCATATTTCTTTATGGCCTTTTAAATAATAATTATTTGCTGAAAAATAAATTAAACACACAAACTGATTAATAAAATTATAACTGCAATAAAAATTAAAAATGCAATGACTGCTTGGTTTAAAGGAAGATTATATAAATATCTAAACACAAATTAAAATTCTTTTGGTAGAGAATTATCTATTGAAACTCTGTCTCCGCCTTTAAAAAATATTGCAATCATGACGACTAGCCAAAATAATGGATACTCATATCCACCTTTAATCCAGAGAAAGCCATTTTTTAAATGAATATAAAAAGTTGCAACTGCTAATAAACCAATAAGTTGAATTGCAACAAATCGAGTTAAAAAACCTAATGCTAAAAATATTCCGCCAAAAAATTCTAAAATACCAATATAGATTGCTAATGGGTAAGCAGGCTCTAATTGAACACTTTTAAAAAAATCAACTGTGCCATTCAAATTAACAAATAGTTTACTATATCCGTGCGGCACCATCATGGCGCCAGCTACGAATCGAATGAGTGAATAAGAATAGTATGAAGTCACTTCATAAAATTTTTCCAAATAGGGAATTATGTATTTTGAATTTCTACTTACTCTCATAGTCGATAATTCTTATCAAATTAACCTATTTATATCAAAGTTAAATAACCTATTGATTGGTGCGCCCGGAAAGAGTCGAACTTCCAACCTCCAGATTCGTAGTCTGGCATTCTATCCAATTGAACTACGGGCGCTTATGCGAAAAGAAAATAATTTGATATCTTATTTTATTTTTTTAATTAAATAATCATAGGCTTTTATTCATGCAAACAAATAATTGGAGTTGGTTAAAATTTATTGCAATTGGCAGAGTATTGTCTGCTTTGACTTTTTTCATGTACGTAGGATCAATCACGCAATTGATTGACTTGTGGAAATTATCCGCAACAGAAGCAGGTTTTATTCAAACCTCACTTGTCATAGGTTTTGCGGCAGCATTATTTATAAGCTCTTACTGCTCTGATTTTTATAATTCAAATAGAATTCTAGTCATTCATTTAATTATAAATTTTTTATCTAGTTTTATATTTTTTTTAATTGCTAAAGATTTTTGGAGCGCGACTATTATTAACTTTTTTATAGGATTTGCGCAGGGAGGGATATACGGGCCTTCTATACTTTTAATTTCTGAAAAATTTAAATCAAAAAATAAAGGCACAGCAATGGGAATTATGCTTGGTAGTCAATCATTTGGATATGCTTTATCTTTAACGCTTAGTTATATTGTCACAACAAATTATGGATATAAAATTAGTTTTTTAAGTGCTTCTTTAATTAGTCTAATAGGAGCGGTTTTTCTTTTAATTGCAGTTTATAAAGATTGTTTTAAAAAATATTTATTTCCACAATCAAATAAAAAATTTTTACTAAATCAAAATAAAAAAACAAAATTTTTAATAACAGGATATACAGCGCATGCTGTAGAATTATTTGGGCTTTGGTCTTGGCTGCCAGTATTTTTAAGCATCATTATCGTAAATAAGATGTCTATGACTGCTTTGAGCGTGGGTATTCTAATTGGTTTTTCCATACATTTATCAGGAGTCTTTTCATCTGTTATTGCAGGTTATTTGTCTGATAGCTTAGGTAGAAAAAAAATATTAGTGTCTTTTTCTTTGCTAAGTGCAGGATTATCTTTTTTAATTGGATGGACAATAGAGTTAAATATATTTTTTATTATTATCATTTCTATTCTTTATAGTTTTTTTGCAATTGGAGACTCTGGTGTATTAACAGCAGCTTTAACAGAAAGTACTCCAAAGTTTTGTGTTGGCCGAACTATTGCTTATCGTTCAATTTTAGGAATTGGATTTGGATCGGCAACTCCAGCTATTTTTGGATTTATTATTGATATTACAAATAATCATGAACCTATTGGAGAAAATACAAATTGGATTTTAGCATTTTCTTTTTTAGGAATAGCAGGATTAATAGCTACTTTTTGCGCCTCTAAATTTAAATCTTAACAAAGACAAATTTAAATAATCCACTAAATTTTTTATATAAATAAAGAATTAAAAAAACGATTATTAAACAAAATATAATTCTAAAAAATAAAACTCCTGAAATATGTCCACCAATAATCATCATTAAAATTGTATCTTCAATAATTGCATGAATTAAATTTAATAAAGACAAGGAAAGTAAAATACTCTGCTTATCAATAGTACCGGATTTTGCCTCCTTTATTAATAATCCGCCTCCAAATTGAAGACCAATGGTTAAACCGACAATAATTATATTAATAGCACCAGACCTTATGCCCATAAGCTTTAATGGGTTTTCAAGGATTTTTTTTATAAATTGCTCAACACCAATTTTTTTTAAGATATTTAACGAGAAAACTAAAATACAAATTATAAAAAATATATAAATAAGGTTTTCAATTTGCCCTAAGAACCAAGAATAATAATCTGTTGCAATTGTTCTCTGCTCCAAAACTAAACTAAACTTTTCCTGTAGATATCCTATATGAAAATAAATTTTATTAAGAATAAATCCTGCTAAAAAAGCAATCCCAATTCGTAAAAACGATGCATAAAAAAATGATACTCCAGCAGCTCTTGAAATTGCACTTTCAATTAAAATGTTATGAGCAATTAAAATAATTAAAGTTAAAACTGTAACTTGTGCAACTGTTAAATCTAAAGTTGGTACAATATTGATAAATAAAATAATGGCAGCATAAACATTTACAATAATAGCTGTGACCCAAATAATACCAAACTCAGCAGGTAGACCCATTAATTGAACAATGGGCTCAAAGAAATTTGAAATAACTTTTACAATTCCAATCTCTTCTAAAATTTTGATGATGAAAATAAAAGGAATTAATATTTTATATAAAGGTAAACAAATGTCTTTAATGTCTAAAAAACTATTTTTAAAAAATGTATTCAAATTTTACTCTTAAAAAATTTCTGCTTTATAAAATTAACCACTAAAACCATTACACCGAGAGCTGTTAAGGGCACTGAGACTTTTGGATCCGAGAGTAAATCTAAATTAAATTGTGCCCCCTCCTCAATTTTAGAACTAATTCCAGAGACTAAACTCACAGAAATAAAAATACTAGGCGCTACTCCAAAAATATTTGAAAGAAATATTTTTTTAAGTTTCATATTAAATAATATTGGAATCAGTGTTCCTGCTTGCGATGGGATACCTGGAACTAGTCTTAAAAATAATAAATATGCAAAATCATTATTTTTAAAGTGACTATCTAAACTTTTATATTTACTTGAAAAATACTTAAATACTAAATCTTTGAAATAATGATTTGCAAAAATATATAAAGCTGTTGAGCCGATAGCAAAACCCATGAGTAATAGCACTGATCCTAAAAACGAACCAAAAAGAAAACCCGCCGCAATTACAAGTGGAAAACCGAAACCAAGTAAAAAAAACCAAATAGAAGAAAATAAAAAAAATAAAAAAGAGTAAGTAAAAATATTTTTTTCAATAAAAGTAATAATTACTTTTCGATCATTCTTTATAAAATCAGAACTTACATAATTGTAAATTTCATAATAAAAAAATAAGTATGTAACGAAAGCTACAATTAAAAGATAAATTAATCCTAAAATAATTTTAAGCTTTGATAATTGCGTCATTTTTAAAACTTATTAAATAAAAACTTTTACTGTACATGATTTAACAATTTACTTATAAATAGCCAAATTCTAATTATCACAATGAAAAGAACCTATCAGCCAAGTAAATTAGTAAGAAAACGAAGACACGGTTTTAGATCACGTATGGCAACTAAAGGTGGTCGAAAAGTTATTGCGCGAAGAAGATTTAAGGGAAGAAAATCTGTATCCGCTTAAGTCATGCCCAAGACTCTAAAATTTGAAAGTCTTAAAGGCAATTCTGAATTTAAAAAAATTCTTTCAGCAAAAAAAGTAAGCTCTGATTTATTTACTATTTATTATGCTAACAAAGAAACTGCTCCTGAAATAAATAAAATTCATATAAGTTTTGTTTCAGCTAAAAAGCTCGGAAATGCAGTAAAAAGAAATAAAATTAGAAGAAGATTAAAAATGGCTGCACGTAAAGCGATTACTGAGATTGATTCATTTAACAATAAATATAAGTATGCTGTTTTTGCAAAATCAAAAATATATGATGTTGATTTTAATAAAATAGTTCAAGAACTTGGATATAAATTTGGCTCGTTAAAATAATGATAAAAAAAATTGATAAACTTTTTTCTTTAATTCTAACAGGCTTTATTAAACTTTATAAATTTTTAATATCACCCTTTTTTCATAACGCATGTCATTATGATCCAACCTGTTCAGAATATTTTATACAATCTTTAAAAGAATTTGGATTTATCAAAGGAAGTTTAAAAGGAATTCTTAGGATCTTAAGATGTCACCCTATTAAATTTTTAGGCGGTGGATTTGGTTATGATCCAGTAATCAATAGAAAAATTAAAGATGGAAAATAAAAACGTTCTTCTAGCTGTAATATTGTCTACTGCAATCTTAATTGGTTGGTCATTCTATTTTGAAAATCCTGAAGAGGCTCAAAGAAAAAGAGCCGAAATTCAGGGAAAAACAGAAACTCAAACAAATATTCAAAAGCCAGAAGCGCCTCAACCCTCAAAAGCAAATCCAGCCAAATCTATTTCTAGAAATGAAGCTTTAAAAGAAAGCGATAGAGTATTAATCGAGAATAAGAATTTATCTGGCTCTATATCTTTAAGAGGCGCATTAATTGATGACATTATTCTAAAAAATTACAGAGAAACATTAGATCCTAATAGCAAACCTATTGTTCTGCTTAGTCCAAAAAAATATGAACAAGGTTATTTTGTAGAGTCGGGCTGGGCAACCACTAAATCTGATATCAAAGTTCCAGACAATAATAGTCTTTGGCAAATTAAAGAGGGTAAAAAATTAACACCAAATTCTCCAATTACTTTAGAGTGGAATAGTAGAGAAGGATTAATTTTTTCAAAAAAAATTGAAATTGATGACAAATATTTATTTAAAATTACTGAAACAGTAAGAAATGATAAAAATAGAGCGGTTGATTTATTCCATTACGGACAGATCACTAAGAATGCAAAGCCTACTACAGAAAATTTTTATATTCTTCATGAAGGACTAATTGGTGTTGTTGATAAAAACCTAAAAGAAGAAACTTATTCAGCGGTAGAAAAAGAAAAGAAAACTTATAATGGTAAAAGTGGTTGGTTTGGAATTACTGATAAATATTGGATGTCAGCTATTATTCCAGAAAGCGGTAAATCATTTAAAGGGGAGTACTCTTTTACCAATAATTATAAAGCAAATTTTATAATATCAGAACCTAATACAATTAGCCCTCAAAAGAGTGCCGCGGGAAATATCAAAATCTTTATTGGAGCTAAAGAAGTTTATCCCATCGACAGTTATGCTGAAAAAGAAAAAATTGACCGATTTGATTTAGCTATAGATTGGGGTTGGTTTTACTTTATTACTAAACCTTTATTTTTCGTAATAGACTATATTTTTAAAGTTGTTGGAAACTTTGGGGTGGCTATTATTATATTAACAGCGCTTGTAAGAAGCGTTTTCTTTCCCCTTTCTAACTACTCATTTAAGTCCATGGCAAAAATGAAAGTTCTTCAGCCAGAAATGTTAAGAATAAAAGAACTTTATAAAGATGATGTAAGAAGAACTCAGCAAGAGATAATGGCTCTTTATAAAAGAGAGAAAGTTAATCCATTATCGGGGTGTCTGCCGATCTTAGTACAAATTCCAATATTTTTTGCTGTGTATAAAATGCTTTTTGTAACCCTTGAAATGCGTCATGCGCCTTTTTTTGGTTGGATCAAAGATTTATCAGCTGCCGATCCAACAACTATTTTTAATTTATTTGGTCTAATTCCTTGGGAGCCGCCTACATTCTTAATGATTGGGATTTGGCCAATTTTAATGGGCATCACCATGTACCTTCAGCAAAAATTAAATCCAGCGCCTCCAGATCCAATTCAAGCTAAAATATTTGCCTGGTTTCCTTTCATTATCACAATTATGTTGGCAAGTTTTCCATCGGGACTTGTCATTTATTGGACTGCTAGTAATATTTTAACAATGGCGCAGCAGTATTACATCATGAGAAAAACTACGGTTAAGACTGTTTGATGGACATAAAGTCTTTTTGGCCAGAACTTGGTCCATCACTTGAAGAAGCTTCGGTTTATCTAAATAAATATAAAAATAAAAAAATAGTTCTAAAATACGGTGGGCAAGTAATGTCTGACCAAAGTTTATCAAAAGCATTTGCACAAGATGCAGCTATTTTAAGAAAATTAGATATTGATGTAACGGTCATTCACGGAGGAGGCCCACAAATCAAGACTAAGTTAGACGCTCAAAATCTAGAAAGCAAATTTATTTCAGGACTAAGAGTTACTGATAAAAATGTTATCAAAGTTGTTGAAGATGTTTTATTAAATGAAATAAATCCTGATCTAAGAGACGCTATAAATCATTATGGTGGAAAAGCAGAGTCCGTAACGGTTAGAAAAAATAATATAATTCACATTGATAAGGCGATTGATGAACAGTTGGGGTTTGTTGGTGAACCTAAGAAAATTGATATTAAAATCTTAAATAACTTGTTTAAAGAAAAAATTATTCCTGTGATAGCGCCCATGGGAATGGATGCTAAAGGACAAGTTTATAATATTAACGCAGATACAACTGCTGGAACGATTGCCAATCAAATCAAGGCTGAACGACTTTTGCTTATGACCGATGTACCGGGAGTAAATGATAAGCAGGGAAATTTAATATCACAGCTATCCACACAACAAGCTCTTGATTTAATTAATGATGGAACAATTACCGGAGGAATGATCCCAAAAATAAAAACATGTATTAGTGCAATTGAATCTGGCGTAAATGGTGTTGTTATTATTGATGGAAGAAAATCCCATGCTGTTCTATTTGAATTATTCTCCAATCTTGGAGCTGGAACGCTTATAGTAAAATAATGAATGAAATAAAAAATGTAAAATTTTGGATTTTTGATTTAGATAATACTCTTTATCCTTCATCTACAAATTTATTTTCAAAAATTGATAAACTGATGGCAAGTTTTATAACTGAAAATTTAAATGTGAGTAATGAAGAAGCCATTCAAATAAAAAACGATTATTTTAAAAAACACGGTACAACTTTAAATGGGTTAATGAAGTATCATAATATTGATCCCCATCACTTTTTAGAATTTGTACATAATATTGATTATAGTTTTTTAAATAAGAATGAGAAACTTAATAACGAAATAAAAAATTTACCTGGAAAAAAAATTATATTTACCAATGGCTCTAGAAAACATGCAAAAAATGTGGTGAGCAATTTACAACTGGATGAAAATCTTTTTTCAATATTTGATATTGTAGATTGTGAATTTATTCCAAAGCCAGAAAGATTTCCTTATGAAAGACTTATTAAAAAGTATGAAATTATACCTGAACAAAGTATTTTTTTTGAGGATATTGCAAGAAATCTTAAACCTGCGCACGATCTCGGTATGAAAACAGGTTGGGTAATAAATGAGGATAATTGGGCAAAAGAAGGTCATGATCAAGACCATGTTCACTTTAAAATAAAGCAATTAGATCATTTTCTTGAACAGTGTAATTTGTTAATTAAATAATCATGAGTTTTGAAAATATTATTTTACAAGCCTGGGAAGATAGAAATTCAATAAATAAAAATTCTGATAAAAAAATTATTTCAGCAATTAATGAAACTATAGAAAACTTAGACTCAGGCACTATTCGAGTTTGTGAAAAAAAAAATAATGAATGGCATACCCATCAATGGATAAAAAAAGCAATTCTTTTAAGTTTTAAAATTCAAGATAATAAAGTTTTATCAGGTCCTTACGCCGCATGGTTTGATAAGATTGAGGGAAAGACAACTCTTTGGGATGAAAAAAAACATCTCAAAGCTGGATTTCGAGCGGTACCAAATGGAGTTATAAGAAAATCTGCGTATATTGGAAAAAATGTTGTGCTAATGCCGTCTTTTATAAATGTAGGAGCTTATGTTGATGATGGAACAATGATCGATACTTGGTCAACAGTTGGTTCGTGTGCACAAATTGGAAAAAATTGTCATATTTCTGGAGGCGTTGGTATAGGTGGAGTATTAGAACCTCTTCAAGCAAATCCAGTTATCATTGAAGATAATTGTTTTATTGGAGCAAGATCAGAAGTGGCCGAGGGTGTTATAGTTGGCGAAGGCTCTGTAATTTCTATGGGAGTTTATCTTGGCGCTTCAACTAAAATTATAGATAGAAAAACAAATAAAATTATTTATGGAAAAGTTCCTCCTTATTCGGTGATTGTTTCAGGAACGCTTCCAAATGAAGATAAAAATAAACCAAGTTTGTATTGTGCTGTTATCGTAAAAACAGTCGATGAAAAAACTAGAAGCAAAACTTCAATAAACGACTTACTAAGAGATTAATATGCTAAAGACTATTAATGAAGTTTCTTTAGCAAGAGATCTTGTCAGATGCCAAAGCGTAACACCAAAAGATGATGGTGCAATTAATGTTGTTGCAAAAAATCTTAAAAAATTAGGTTTTAAGTGCCAAATTATGGAGTTTAAAGAAAGAGGAACTCCACAAATTAAAAATTTATATGCAAAAGTTGGAAAAAATTCTCCAAACTTTTGCTTTGCCGGACATACTGATGTTGTTCCAGTTGGAGATCTAAAATCATGGACTGTTAATCCTTTCGGTGGTGTTATTAAAAATCAAAAACTAATTGGTCGTGGAGTTAGCGACATGAAAGGCTCTATTGCCTGTTTTATAGCAGCTGTTAGTGAATTTTTAAAAAAAAATAAAAAAATGAATGGATCAATAAGTTTACTTATAACTGGTGATGAAGAAACTGTAGCTGTTAATGGCACAAAAAAAGTAATTGAGAAATTAATTCAAAAAAAAGAAAAAATTAATTTTTGTATAGTTGGAGAACCTACTAATGAAAATAAGTTGGGAGAAATGATTAAAATTGGAAGAAGGGGAAGCATAACTGGTCATTTAACAATAATTGGCACTCAAGGTCATGTTGCATATCCACATAGTTCTAATAACCCATCTACAATTATCATTGAGATTTTAAATAAAATAAAAAAATTAAAACTAGACAAGGGTAATAAAGACTTCGAACCATCAAATCTTGAAATTACAAAAATTAATATTGATAATACTGCAGATAATGTCATCCCAGCTGAAGCAAAGGCCTCATTTAATATAAGATTTAATAATTTGCACACATCTAGTTCTATTAAGAAAAAACTAAACAAAATTTTTTCTTCTACTTCTAAAAAGTTCAAAGCTAATTATAAAATTAGATACCATGTTTCTGGAGAATCATTTTTAACAAAACCTAATAAAACAGTTTACATGATTAAAAATGTTATAAAAAAAAGCACTAAAATTAATCCTGTACTATCTACAACTGGAGGAACCTCTGACGCTCGTTTTATAAAAAAAATATCTCCATGTGTTGAATTTGGTTTAATTGCAAAGACAATTCACCAAGTTGATGAAATGGCCAGGGTTGCTGATTTAAAAAAATTAAAAAATATATATCGAGACATTCTTTTTAATTATTTTAAGTGACAACTTGTATATTTACATCGAATTCCTTCATTAAACATGACACGGGCCCTGGTCATCCAGAATGTCCTGAAAGAATCCCAGCAATATTAACTGGTTTAAAAAAAATACAATCACAAAAATTAATCTGGAAAGAAATTGGGTCTTTTGATGAGAAATACATTGAGCTTACCCATTCAAAAAAATATTTAGAAAAAATTAGTCAATCATTTCCAAAAGAAGATCTAGTTTTTCTTGATGGAGATACAATTGTCTCTAAGGGCAGTAAAAAAGCGGCTTACGATGCTGTTGGAGCAATCATAAACGCAATCGATGCCGTAATGAATCAAGAATTTGATAATGCCTTTTGTGTTGTAAGACCTCCTGGCCACCATGCTGAAAAAGAGCAGGCCATGGGATTTTGCATATTTAATAATGTAGCAGTGGGTGCCACTTATTTATTAGAAAAATATAAACTAGATAAAGTAGCAATCATTGATTTTGATGTTCATCATGGAAATGGGACTCAAGATATTTTTTATAATGAAAAGAAGGTTTTATATATTTCATCCCACCAATTTCCATTCTATCCTGGCACAGGTTCTAAGGATGAAATTGGTAAATTTAACAATATTTTAAATATTCCTCTAAAGGCGGGAACGGTTTCTGAAGAGTTTTTTAATAATTATAAGAAAGTTTATGACAAACTTAATGAGTTTAGACCGCAATTTATATTATTATCAGCGGGTTTTGATGCTCACAAGAATGATCCATTAGCCAATGTAAATTTAGAGTCTAGAGACTATTACATCCTAACAAAAGAAATTATGAAAATTGCAAAAAAAATTTGTAGTAATAAAATAGTTTCAATACTCGAAGGTGGCTATAATCTTTCAGCTATTCAAGAAAGTGCTAAATATCACGTAGAGGCTTTATTAGAAGTTTAAATTAATAAATAATATTTTCTAAATACAATCCAGCTGCAGGCGCTGGAGTAGCACATTGAGAGCGATCTTTAGAATTTAAAACATCAAGTAAATCTTTTTTTGTCCATTTATTTTCACCTACAAGCTTTATGCATCCCATCATTGAACGAACTTGATGTTGTAAAAAAGACTCTGACTCAAAATAGCTATAAATATAGTCTTCTTTTCTAAAAATATTTATTTTCTTCATTGTCTTTATTGGAGATTTTGCTCCACAAGATGTTGATCTAAACGTTGTAAAATCATGAGTGCCTACTAAAATTTGTGCAGCATCATTCATATTTTCTTCATTAAGTTTTATTTTTAATTGCCAAGCTCGATCTTTTTCTATGGAAAGTGGTGAGTCTCGATTAATAATAACGTATTTATAAATTCGCAATTTTGCATCTCGTCTTGCATCAAAATCATCATTTATTAATTCAGTTTTTAAAATGCTAATTGAGTCATCTTTTAAATGAAAATTTAAAGCATCAGTAATTTTTTTAGCATCAATGTCTTTATTGAAATCAAAGTGAAAAACTTGATGCACAGCATGGACGCCTGTATCTGTTCTTCCTGCTCCAAAAATTGTTATTTTTTTTTCAGCAATCTTTTCAATCGCTTGCTCAATTGCTTCTTGAATTGACCGACCATTCAACTGTCTTTGCCAGCCCACAAATCGGGTACCATCATATTCAACGATACATTTTAATCTTGGCATTTATAATAGTTGAGATGCTTTTGGAATTTTATATCCTAATAAAAATTCTTTTACTTTTTGAATTTTTTTTCCAGGTCTTTGTATTTCTAAAACTTGAATTGCGTAATCTTTACATGCAATTAAAAGATTTTCATTAAGAGTTGTGCCAACTTTTCCTTTTTGATCTGTAACTACTGCACTCCAAATTTTAATCTTTTCATTTTTAAATTTGAAAAAAGCTCCTGGACTTGGATTTAGTGCATTGATCTGTTGCACAATTTTTTTTGCATCATTATTCCAATTAATCTCTTCATCTTCGTGTGTAATTTTTTTAGCATGGGTAGCCTTTGTATGGTCTTGTTCTACAAATTTAGCTTTATCTTCATTTATTAAATTAATTGCTTTAATAATTAGTTTTGATCCTAAAACAGATAATTGTTCACTTAATGAGCCATAATTAGATTTATGATTAATCTCTACTTTTTCAGATAACATAACCGGTCCCGTATCTAAGCCTTTTTGAATTTTCATAATTGAGACTCCAGTAAATTGATCCCCATTCATAATTGACCTTTGAATAGGCGCAGCACCTCGCCAATGAGGTAATAAAGAGGCATGAATATTAATAAAACCTTTTTTAGATAAACTTAAAAAATTTTCAGGAATAATTTGACCATACGCAACAACAATGACCAAATCAGGATTAATTTTCCTAAAAAAATTTAATTCTTGCTCATTTTTTAATGAGCTTGGATGATGAATATTTAGATTATTTTTTTCTGCTTCTACATGGATAGGTTTCTTTTCAATTTTTAAGCCTCTGTTAGATTTTTTTGGCGGCTGCGTATAAACATGAACAATATCAAATTTTTCTCTAATTAATTCTTTTAATGCGGGAACAGCGAACTCTGGTGTTCCCATGAAAATTATTTTTAATGACATGGATTACCTAAAAATTGATCTGATCTGAAACAGCTTCCTTTTTGGCTTTTGTAAGTTTTTTTAAAATGAAAGATTTTTTTAATTTCGATAAATAATCGATAAACAAGACTCCATTCAAATGATCAATCTCGTGTTGAATACAAGTTGCAAGTAATCCCTTAGCTTTTAATAGCTGTTCTTCTCCGTTTTGGTCTAAATATTTTACATGACACTGTTCTGGTCTTTCAATTTCTGCAAACTGTTGAGGTAACGAAAGGCACCCTTCTTCAAAAGTACATTTTTTTTCTGATGTCCAGACGATTTCTGGATTTACAAAATACATTGGATTATTTGGTTCTGGGTCTTTTGCGATATCTATAACAATTACTCTTTTGTGAACTCCAATTTGAACAGCGGCAAGGCCAATGCCAGGAGCTGCATACATTGTCTCTAACATATCTTTCATTAAATTTTTAATTTCAGCGTCAACTTTTTGAACTGTTTTTGATTTAATTCTCAGTTGTGGATCTGGTTCTGTTAAGATTTGCCTAATTGTCATAATGAAAAAATACTAAATCTACTTAATTAATCAAGCACTCGATACTAATCACTATTTAGAGAGCTGCGATATTTAAATGCTGAAAATAATGTTCCATCATCCAAATATTCAATCTCTCCGCCCACTGGCAAACCGTGAGCTAACTTTGTTACTTTCACATTTAGATTTTTAATACTATCTTTAATATAATGAGCTGTTGTTTGCCCTTCGATTGTTGCACTTGTTGCTAGGATCACTTCTTTTACTGAGTTTGCTTTAATCCTGCTTACTAACGAACCTATTAAAAGATCTTCAGGATTTATCCCATTTATAGCTGATAGAGTTCCTCCTAAAATATGATACTGGCCACTATAAACATTGGTGCTCTCGAGTGCCCACATATCTGCTACATTTTCTACTACACAAATCTGCTCATAATTATTTTTGTTACTACAATTACAGTCAATTTTATTAGTTTTAAAATTTCCACAAATATTACAACGCGCAACATTTTGATAAACTTTATCCAAAGCACCTGACAACGGTTTCATAATATTGTCTCTATTTTTAAGAAGATAAAGAGCAATACGTCTTGCAGATTTAGGTCCAAGTCCTGGTAATTTTGCAATTAGAAACATTAGTGTTTCTAAATCTGGGTGGGAATTAGTTTTCATTACTAAAAAGGAAGTTTAAATCCAGGAGGTAATTTTAAGCCACCAGTTATTTTTGACATCTCCTCCGATGACTTTGCATCAATTTCTTTTTTTGCATTATTAGTCGCGATAATAATTAAATCCTCTAAAACATCCTTATCTTCTGTCATTAATTTTGGATCGATATCTATCTTGATCATTTCATGATCACCATTCAAAATTACTTTCACCGCACCGTTATTTGCAACTCCTTCAGCTTGTAGGTTCTTTAATGAGGCTTTTGCTTCCATCATTTTTTGTTGCATCTCTTGGGCTTTTTTCAACATCCCACCAAAATCCATTATTTGACCTCCTCTACATCACTTAGTTCTGCATCTGGAAAATTTTCTTTGATTTTTTTATAAACTTCACTCTCAAGGGCTTCATGTAATAACTTTTTTTTATAAATTTCTTTATTTTCAAATATTGTACTTTTGCCTGTTTCTTTCGATAAAGAAATAATCCATCTTTCACCTGTCCATAATTTAAGTTTTTCTGTTAAAGATCTGACAAAGTTTTTAGATAATTTTTCGTTAAATGAAATATCAATTTTTCCCTTTTCAAATTTTACAACTCTAACATTTCTTTCTAAATCAAATTTTAATTCTATTTCTTTTTTATGATTTGTAATCTCTACCAACTTTTCAAATGAATTAATAATTTCGAAATTTTCTAATTCTTTCTTTTTTTCCAAAATTTTTGGAGTTCGATCAATTTCCTCTGTCTTTTCTTGTGTAACGCTTTTAATTTGTGTCTTGGCTGATGTTTGTTTGTTAATTATTGTTCCAGGTTTTATTTCATTAAAATCGTCTTTTTGCTCATTAGACTCTGATATTCCAACAGTGTCTGAACTTAAAACATCATCAATAAGTTGCTCTGGGCTTGGTAAATCTTTTAAATGTATCAATCTCATAATTAGCATTTGAAAAGACAGAAAATAATTAGGAACAAAACTTAACTCCTCAATTCCTTTAAGAATAAATTGCCAGATCATTGAGATATATGAAAAATCAATATCTTTAGACAAACTAAAGATAAGATCAGACTCTGATTCTGAAACTGTCAGATCATTTTCAATTTTTCCAAAACTTTTACTTCTTGAAATTAAATAAATAACTTCAAGCATATCTTGAAGGACTAACTTTGGATCTGCTCCTAAATCAAATATTTCTTGAGATTCTTCAAGAGCTTGTTCTTTTTTGCCATCAATGATTAAGCGTACAAGATCAATTATTCTTGATCGATCTGCTATTCCCAACATGGTTCGAACGGATACTTCAGTTATCTCTTCTCCTAAAACATTAAATGTTGAAATAGCCTGATCTAATATAGATAAAGCATCTCTTACAGAACCCTCTGAAGCTTTTGCAATTAACATTAATGCCTTATCGTTAATTTTTGCTTTTTCTTTCTCGGAAATTCTCTTTAAAAAAGAGAGCATTTCTTCAAGTTTAATTCTTCTGAGATCAAATCTTTGGCATCTTGAAATAATGGTTAGTGGTATTTTTTTAACCTCCGTGGTTGCTAAAATAAATTTAAGATGAGGAGGTGGTTCCTCTAAAGTTTTAAGCAAGCCATTAAAAGCTTGCTTTGATAACATATGGACTTCGTCAATAATGAATACTTTATACTTAGCGCTTGTTGGATAATATTTTGCTGAATCAATTAATTCTCTAATATCGTCGATACCTGTTTTAGAAGCAGCATCCATCTCTAAAACATCTATGTGATTTGAATTTGTTATTGCTTCACAATGACAAAAGCCATCGCACTTTTTTTCTAAATTTTCTAAATTTTCTAAATTTTTACAATTAATAGCTTTGGCAATTATTCTTGCAGTTGTTGTTTTTCCAACACCCCTAATACCTGTTAATAAATAAGCATTAGGAATACGATCCATCTTGATCGCATTTTTTATAATCTGAACCATTACATCTTGACCTATGACTTCATCAAAACTTTGTGGCCGATACTTTAATGATAAACCTTTACGATTATTTTCCATAAAAAACGGGAGACTGAGGACAACCTGAAAAATTATCGTTACGGCTGCTTCTTTTCAGACCTGACCGGATTAGCGTAACCTCCACCTGCCACCAATCTCCCAAAATATTATAACAAGATAATTAAAAAAAAACGACAGCTATAATAATTTTAATATCTAAATGAATTAGCAAAATAAACACCTAAAATATCTAATTTTTCAGTATGTTTTTTTAAAATAGAAAGAGCTTTTTTTACTGCTAAATTTTCAATATGCCCTTCAATATCTAGATAAAAACTTGCCTGCTTAAAAGAATTTCCAGTTGAAAAACTTTCAAGTTTTGTAAGATTAACTTTATTTTCAGCAAATCCTCCTAGTGCCTTGTATAGTGCTGACGGCACGCTTTTTAAGCGAAAAATACAAGAAGTAATATATTTTTTATTTTTTTTATATGTCTTTGGTCTTGCCGAAGCAGACATGATTAAAAATCTTGTCACATTGCCTTTTAAATCTTCAAAATTTTTCTTTAAAATCTTCAATCCGTAAATCTTTGCAGCAAGGGCTGAGGCAATGGCAGACTCTGACTCCATTTGATATTCGGAAATATACTTTGCAGAACCAGCCGTATCAGCAGCAACAATTGGCTGCAGTTTCAATTTATTAATATTCTTTTTGCATTGACCAATTGCTTGCGCATGGCTTCTTACAGTTTTTATTTGTTTAATAGAAACCTCTTTTAATCCCAATAAACAGTGTTCAACTTTTTGAAAGTGTTCACCTTCTATTTTTAACTTTGAAGAAGATAACAAATAATGAATATCCGCAACCCGGCCTGCAATAGAATTCTCTATAGGGATTAATAATTTACTATTCTTTATACTTTTAGTTTTTGCAAAAGCATCTTCGAAAGTTTTACAACATAACATTTCGGGTTTCTTAAAAATTTTGACTGCCGCTAAATGTGAATAAGCGCCCTGTTCTCCTTGTATAATTATTTTATTACCCATTTTTCATAATATTTCTTATTTCTTCTAAATCTTCAATAGTATCTACGCCTAAAGGATAAGAATCTGTCAGTCCTACAATTAAAGAAATATTATTATCCATAGCGCGCATTTGTTCTAGGCTTCTAGCAATTTCATTATCGCTTCTTTTTAAAGAAATAAATTTTTTTAATGTTTCATATTGATAGCCATAAATGCCAACATGGTGATAGTAAAAATTTTTTTGATTAATATCTTTCAATCTAAAAAAATCTAAAGCATTAGAAAAATTATTAATTTGCATTTCTTTTTTAGTTTCAACTTTAACAATATTTTTATTTTCTAAATCATTTTTAGAGTTTAGTTTTGTGGCAAGCGTTGCTATTTCATAAGAATTATTTTTAATAAATTTATCTAACAACTTTATTGCTAAAGGATCAATGTTGGGCATGTCTCCTTGGAGGTTAATTATATTTTTTGGCTTTTTAGAAAAATTATTTTCTATAGCTTCATAAATTCTATCAGCGCCAGTTTTGTGCTCTTTGCTTGTCAAAATACTTTTGCCACCAACCGCTGTTATAATTTTGGCAATCTCCTCGTCTGCAGTTGCAACGTATACATCTCCGACTTTACTTTCTACTGCTCGTTGCCAGCAATGAACGATCATAGGTTTATTGTTAATTAATAATAATGGTTTATTGGGTAATCTAGTTGCTCGTAAATGGCTTGGTATTAAAATAACTGTGTTGTCCATAATTAAAATTATGCGACCGTAAGACGCATAAATTAGATTTTAAAAAAAATTTTTTACTTTAAAGATTATGATGTTATACAATTTAGTTTATAAAAATCACTAGAATATGGATAGTTTTGAATTTAATAAAATTGCTGCAGCGGTACTAATTGTTGCTTTATTATTAATTGGTTTAAATCAAATTACAGATTTTATTTATCAGGTAAAAAAACCTCAAACTCCAGGCTACAAAGTTGAAGGAGTGGTTGAGGAGGCGAAAACTGCTAGCAAAGAAGAAAATAAAAAAGAAGAAAAACTTGCGGATATAAAAGTTTTATTAGCTTCTGCAAATGTTGCCGCTGGAGAAAACACTTTTAAAAAATGTGCTGCTTGTCATACTAATGTAAGCGGTGGGGCTGTAAAAATTGGACCTCCAATGTGGGGGATTGTCGGAAAAAAATCAGCTTCACATCCTGATTTTAAATATTCCTCTGCTTTAGTTGCTTTTGGAAAAACTTGGACAGTTGATGAACTTAATGCATATCTTTACAAACCAGCTAGCTATATTAAAGGAACTAAAATGGCTTTTGCGGGTATTGCAAAAGATCAGGAAAGAGCAGATCTAATTGCTTATTTAAGTACTCTTAAATAGTTTTCTTTCTATCTTAGATAAAAAAAATAAAATTAATTTTTAATGCCGCTCTCTTATTTGAGTCCACTTTTAAATCCCAATTCACTAAGAATGTTTTTTTTAGGTTTTGCTGCTGGTCTTCCTATCCTTCTAGTTTTTTCTACATTGTCAGTTTGGTTATTTAAAGCAGGAGTGAATAGAGCAACTATTACTTTATTTAGTTGGGTTGGTTTTGCTTACTCTTTTAAATTTATTTGGACACCGATTGTGGACAATTTAAAGATTCCAATATTAGGAAACTTAGGACACAGAAGAAGCTGGTTAATATTATCTCAATTAATGATTATTTTTTCATTAATTTTTATTTCTTTTACCGATCCAAAAAATTCTTTAATCTTTACAATTATTGGAGCAATATTTATTGCGTTCTCAAGTGCAACCCAAGATATTGTTTTGGATGCCTTCAGAATTGAGTCTGCGCCAAAAATTTTGCAAGGAGCACTATCATCAATGTATTTAACGGGTTACCGAATAGGAATGATTGTTGCTGGTGCTGGAAGTCTTTGGATTGCATCATTCTTAGGAACTGAAATCTATGATCAAAAAGTATGGCAACAAGTTTATCAAATAATGGCCGTACTTATGTTATTTGGTGTAATAACTGTTTTTTATTCTTCCGAGCCAAAAATTAAAAGAGATATTGAAAAAAAATACAATCAAAAAATAAAATTCTTTTTTGCTTTTTTATTTTCTCTTGCTGGTTTTATTTTATGTTATTCTTATTTTAAAGATTTAATAAATAGTAAGGAACCTATAATAAATTTTATTAATGAATTTATTAAAATTACTTTTTGTTTTTTAATATTTTTCTTAATTATATATTTACTAATAAAAACAAATTTTATTAATAAAGAATCTGCAAAAAATGCCTATGCAAAACCTGTTTTAGATTTTTTAAAAAGATACGGATCTAAAGCAACATCTATTCTGCTACTCATAGGCTTATATAGAATTTCGGACGTAGTCTTAGGTGTAATGGCTAATGTTTTTTATATAGAAAAGGGTTTTTCAATTGCAGAAATTGCTACCTATTCCAAATTTTTTGGAACGATAGCAACAATTGTTGGTGGAATTATAGGTGGTCTTGCTTCAGTTCATTTAGGAGTAATGAGATCTTTGTTTATTGGCGCATTAATTTCAGCTTTAAGTAACTTATTATTTGCTTGGTTAGCAATCATTACAGCAGATGTTAAAATTTTAGCTTTTGTTATTACCGCTGATAATATTGCAAGTGGTTTTGCTGGGGCAACTTTTATAGTTTATCTCTCGGCCTTAACATCAATAAAATTTACAGCCACCCAATATGCTCTTTTTAGCTCGGCTATGTTATTTTTACCTAAACTTATCGCAGGTTATGCTGGTAGTTTTGTAAACTTATTTGGATACCCAACATTCTTTGTTTTATCTGCAATCATTGGAGTTCCAGTTCTATTTCTAATTATCTGGATAAATAAAACTGTTAAAATTAGCAAAAGATGATTTACAGAAATAATACTGAGGCATATACATCATTTGTGAAAAAAATATTATTATCTACAGTTTTAGTTTTACTCTGCAACTCAGTTTTCGCTCAGAATTCTCCTTTCCCACTGAAGAAAAAAGATTACATAGATTTTAATAAAAAAGAATTAGAAAATATTTTTAATAATATTGATAAAAATAAAGATGGCATGATTTCAAAAGATGAATTTTTTGAAAACCCTATAAAAGAAGCTACGGCAAGATTTGATAATACAGATGCTAATAAAGATGGAATCGTTACTTTAGATGAAGAAAATGCAGCTATAGCTAAATTAAAAAAATTAGAGGCGGATGCTAAAAAGAAACAGGCTGAGCAGAAAAAAAACGTACCAGCACCAGCACCAAAGCAATAATTTAATATAAAAATTTTAGTTTTTAGTAAAAATTAAATAATACTTTTTGGTACGTATAAAGAAATGTTACTTACAGTAAAAAATCCCGTAGCGAATATTTATAAAAAAAATAATAGAAATTCTGAAATTGTTACTCAAATTCTTTTAGGAGAAGATTTTAAATGCCAAAAAAAAATTGGTAATTTTTTCAAGGGATATAAAACTTACGATAAATATAAAGGTTTTATTAAAGCTAAAGATTTATACTTAGACAAAAATAAAAAAACTCATAAAATTATTTCTAGAGAATGTAATTTATATAAAAAACCAAATAAAAAATATAAGCTTAATAAAAAAATCTTTTTTAATTCAAAAATATCTATTTTTAATGATAAAAATAACTTTATTCAAACCAATAATGGATGGGTTTTAAAAAAAAACATTAAACCTATTAATTTTAAAACAAATCACTTTCTCGATAATATAAAATTATATTTAAATACAAAATATTTATGGGGTGGAAATAGCCCTCAAGGACTTGACTGTTCTGCTTTAGTGCAAGAACTATTAAAATTTAATAATATATATTGTCCTAGAGACTCTAAAGATCAAAAAAAATTTTTCAAAAGAAAAATTTCTATTCAAAATATTAAAAAAGGTGATTTATTGTTTTGGAAAGGACATGTCGCAATTGCATTAAGTAATAAAAAATTAGTGCATGCTTTTGGTGCCAAAAAAAAAGTAGTTATCATGGGCATAAAAGAAACAATTAAAAAAATATATTCAAAATCAAAATTGCCACTATTGTGTGTTAAGCGTATTAAAAAATTGTAATTAAAAAATATTTATTAAAATGAGAACATTTTTTTCAATGATTCGGTCATCTTTTATGCCTGCTTTGTTCTTAGCCAATAACAATAGGTAGTATCTTAAAAAAAATTTAATACTAAAAATGTCTTTATTAGAAAAAAAAATTATCGCTGTTCTTGGACCAACCAATACAGGCAAAACTCATTTTGCAATCGAAAGAATGTTGCAATTTGGCTCTGGAATTATTGGCTTTCCACTTCGATTACTAGCAAGAGAAGTTTATGAAAAATGTATTCAAAAAATTGGTGTTGAAAAAGTTGCATTAATAACCGGAGAGGAAAAAATTATACCTCCTTATGCTGATTATTTTTTATGCACAGTGGAGTCGATGCCTTTAGATATAAATGCTGAATTTATTGCAATAGATGAAATTCAAATGTGCGCAGATCCTGAACGAGGTCACATATTCACCGATCGTTTATTAAATATGCGTGGAGACAAATTAACAATGTTTCTTGGATCAAACATAATGCAAAATATAATTGAAAAATTTATTCCGGAAGTAGAATTTATATTTAAAGAAAGATTTTCTAAACTTTCGTACGCTGGTCATAAAAAAATATCAAGACTTCCTGGTCGTACAGCAATTATTGCTTTTTCAGTTGATGAAGTTTATGCCCTTGCAGAATTTGTTCGAAGACAAAGAGGTGGGGCGGCAATCGTAATGGGATCATTGAGTCCTAAAACAAGGAATGCTCAAGTTCAATTATATCAATCTGGCGATGTAGATTTTCTTGTAGCAACTGATGCCATCGGAATGGGGATTAACATGGATATTGATAACATTAGTTTTAATAGTCTTAATAAATTTGATGGAAGACGAAATAGACATCTTCGTCTTACAGAAATAGGACAAATCGCTGGCCGTGCTGGCCGGTATATGAATGATGGTACATTTGGTATTACTGGAAAATGTAATGAATTAAGTCCTGAACAAATAGAAAAATTAGAAAATCATAAATTTGATAGTGTCATTAATATTTATTGGAGAAATTCAAATTTAAATTTTTCAAATATTGAAAGTCTTTTAAATAGCCTTGATCAAAAACCTAACGATTATAGTCTTTTGCGAAATAAAGATTTGCTAGATGAAAATGTATTGAGGACTTTAATAGTTAAAAATAATTATATTAAAACTGATTATAAAAATAATAATCTTTCAATTTTATGGGAATGTTGCCAAATACCAGATTTTACAAAGAGTTCTTATAACGAGCACATTGATATTGTAAAAAAAGTCTTCGAATTCTTAGTTTCTGACAAAGGAAAAATACCTAACGAGTGGATGCGCGCACAATTAAATGGTCTGGATAATGATTCTGGAAATATTGACGCTATTGCGAATAGAATCTCACATGTAAGAACATGGGCTTATGTTTCATATAAAAAAAATTGGGTCGAAAATAGTGATTATTGGATTGCTAAAACAAAAGATATTGAAGACAAACTTTCTGCAAAATTGCATGAGGAATTATCAAAAAGTTTTATTGATAGAAGAATAAGCATTCTCTCTAAACACTTAAAACAAGATGCAAAACTAGAAACTAAAATTTCAGAAAAAGATGAGGTAATTATTGATAAACAGTTTATTGGCACTATTAAAGGTTTGCGACTTAACTTAGATTTTTCAAGCACGGCACTTCAATCAGACATCAAGTCTATGAAAAAAGCTGCTCGGCAAGGGGTCGCGGAAGAATTAAAAAAAAGAATTAATAATATAATTAAAGAGGATATCGATACAGCAGCTCTTCAATTAAAACAGGATTTTAAAATATTCTGGAAAGAAAACCCTATTGCAACAATTGTGCCAGGAAAAGATTATTTAAATCCTAGAATAAAATTATTAATTGATGATTCTTTAGATGTAGATGAACAGAGTGAATTAAAAAATTATTTGGAAAAATGGATTGATAAAGAGAAAAATCTTCACCTAAATGATCTAATAAAAACCTCTAAAATTAATTTAGAGAATAGTTATGCTCGTGCCTTATGTTTTAGATTATTTGAAAATCATGGAGTATTAAAAAGATTAGATGCTGAAGATCTACTAAAAAACTTAGATAAAGAACAAAGAGCTAATATTAAAAAAATTGGGATCAAAATTGGAAGATACCACATCTATCAACCGTTAATGATCAAACCCAAAGCTGTTAATTTAAAAATAATTTTCTGGAATTGTTTTAATAATAAAACTCAAAGAGAAAAGTGCCCTACCTTTGGACTAAATTTTTTAAAAAATTTTGAAACAAAAAATAAAGAATTTTTACTTATATGTGGGTTTGAAAGCTTTGAAAATTATATAGTTAGAGTAGATATATTAGAAAAACTTTTTATCAAAATCATAAGCTCAACAAATAACAACCAATTTTCTGTATCCGCTGAGATGCTTAATCTACTAGGATGTGGAAAAGATGATTTTGAAAAATTGCTAAAATTAATGAATTATAAGAAAATAGATAAAGACAAAGACATATTTAGTTATGATTTTAAACGAAAAGTTAAGACAAAATTAAAAAACGATAGTATTAAAAAAAATATTAATAACCCATTTGCTACTCTAAAAAATTTATCTTTAAATAATTAAATAAAGATCTGTATTTTTAGAATAGATAATAATATTATAAAAAAACTAAACTCTTAAAAGTTCATAAGAATTAAACATGACATACGTGGTAAATGAAAATTGTATTAAATGTAAATTAACTGATTGCGTTGAAGTTTGTCCCGTAGATTGTTTTTACGAAGGTGAAAACATGTTAGTAATTAATCCAGATGAATGTATTGATTGTGGTGTTTGTGAACCTGAATGTCCTATCAATGCGATTGAGCCAGATACAAATAAAAATACTGAAAAATTAGTAATATTAAATAAAGAGATGTCAGCAAAATGGCCAAATATTAATAAAAAAAAAGACCCGCTGCCTGAAGCTGATCAATTTAAAAATGTGCCTAACAAACTTGAAAAATACTTTAGCGATAAACCAGGCGCTGGTAATAAATAATCCTCTAAGCTTGTATTAACTAACTAGATGCTATATTAAGCGCCATGGAATTTTTGAAAAAAATAATTAAAAGTAAAAAATCAGAAAATAAAAAAAAAGAACCAACTATAAAAAAAAATAAAAAAATTAAATTAGAAAAAAAACCCTTAAAAAAAGAAATTCCTAAAAAAGAAAAGCCACCAATTGAAATCAAGCCTAAAGGAAAACGTGGAAGACCTAAAAACCCAGAAACAAAAAAGATTACCCAACAGCCTGCCGCCGAACAAAAACCATTAACTGCGTCTCAACAAAATGCAGCAGCTGAAATTGTAATTACCAAAGTTGCAAAACAAGAGTCTGATAAGAAAATTTATAAAATTAAAGATTACGTTATTTATCCAAAGCATGGTGTAGGTCAAATTGTTGCCATTGAAAACAGCGTCATAGCAGATATCGAAATGACTTATTACAAAATTCAAGTAACTAAAGATAAATTGATTTTAACAATTCCTGTTAATCAACAAGGCAACTTGAGACCTATATCAAGTGTCAATCAGATTAATAAAGCAATATCTATATTAAAAGGAAAACCAAAAATTAGAAGAACAATGTGGAGTAGAAGAGCACAAGAATATGACCAAAAAATTAACTCTGGGGAAATCTATCAAATTGCTGAAGTTGTAAGAGATTTAAATAAAAATACTGAAATTCCAGTTGATCAATCTTATAGTGAAAGACAATTATTCGAAAAAGCATATGACCGTCTATTAGGTGAAGTGGCAATAGGAATGCAACTTAGTAATGAGGACGCTAAAAAGAAATTGGATAAGGCTCTAGGTAAAAAAGAAACTGTAACTGCAGAGCCTATATAAAAAAAACGCCCTTCAAAAAATTTGAAGAGCGTTTTTCTTGAAAACTCAAAAAACTATCTTCTTCTTTTTTTTGCTTTCTTTGCTGGCTTTCTTCTAGAAGCTTTTCTCTTCTTAGAAGTTTTCTTAGCTTTTTTTCTTTTTTTAGCCATTTTTTTCTCCCGTTACGTTAATGATCACTTAAATAATTTAAGTGATTCGCATTATCAAATACTTAAAAACATATCGTTTACTAAGTCAAATTGTTATTTTTTCAAAAAAATTTTGAATTGAGTCTAAAATTTTTTTTTGATTCAAATTTTATTGGTTTACAATAGTTTTTTGATATTTTTTTTAAATTATAAATCATTTATATTTTACTAAATTGCACTCGTAGCTCAGCTGGATAGAGTACAAGTTTCCTAAACTTGGTGTCAGAAGTTCGAATCTTCTCGAGTGCACCAAATTAGAAATAAAGTTTTTCTAATTGTTCACCAAAAACTTTTTTTATTTGATGTCTTCTTATTTTCATTGTCGGTGTTAACATTTGATTTTCGATAGTGAAAGGATCATCAATAATTATAAATTTTTTTATTTTTTCAATGATACTAAGTTCTTGATTTACTTTATCAATTATAATTCTAATTTTATTTTTTCTATCTTCTAATTCTTTACTAACAACAATTAGAGCAACTAAATAATTTTTTTTGTCTCCATAAATATAACTTTGAATAATTTCAGGATAATTTGCTAATAAATTTTCAATTTTACTTGGCGCTATATTGTCTCCTCCTGCATTAACAATGATATCTTTTTTCCTATCTGTAATTTTTAAGTAGCCCTCATTATCTATCTCCCCGATATCGCCGGTATATAACCAGCCATTTTTTATAATTTTCTCAGTTTCTATTTGATTATTCCAATACCCTAACATTAGATTTTCGCCTTTAACTAAGATCTCCCCATCACTTGCAATATTTACAGAAACATCTTTAAAAATCTTTCCAACTGTATCTATTTTTATTTTGTTAATAGGATTGCAACTTACAACTGGCGATGCTTCGGTAAGGCCATAACCTTGTAAAGTTGGCAACCCTAAAGAGTTCAAAAAAAGACCAACATTATAATCTAAAGGACCTCCTCCAGAGATAAATGCCTTAATCTTTCCACCAAATTGATTTTTAATTTTTTTTCTAACAATTAAATCTAAAATAAAATTAATAATTTTTTCAAAAAAGGACATCTGAATGCCCAGAACTTTTTTTTCACCTAATTGTAAGGTCTTTTGAAAAATAATTTTTTTTAAATGACTTTGGTTTTGTAAATTAATTTTTATTTTATTTACAAGATTGGTATAAAATCTTGGAACTGCGGTCATTATTGTTGGTTTAGCAATTTTTAAATTGCTCATTAATTTATCTAAACTTTCTGAATAAAATATTTTAGCGCCTAAAGTTAATTGAACGAACTGAACTGTATGTTCGTATGAATGAGATAATGGCAACCAAGTTAAAAAAGTACTCCTTGAATTTTTTATAAAGTCTAAAAATTCTAAAGCACCTTCACAATTTTTTAATATACCACCATGCGATAGGATAACTCCTTTAGGTGTTCCTTGTGTTCCAGATGTATAAATAATGCATGCTGGATCGATCCTTAATAAGTCTTTATTTTTATCTTTAAAAAAAGATAAGACTACCTCTTCATCAATTGAATTTTTTTTTATATCGGAAAAATTAATAATATTTTGAGCTGCTTCAAATTTATTTTGATTTAAATATATTATAAAATTAAATTTATAATTTATTTTCTTACAAGCTTCTAAAACCGTATTTAATAATTGATCATTTGAAACTATTAGTCCAACTGGCTTACAATCATTAATCGTAAATGCAAAATCATTGATTGTATAAGTCGTATAATTAGGAACTGCGATTGCACCATTAAATAGTATCGCTAGATCAACTATTAGCCACTCTGGCCTATTCTCAGAAACAATTAAAACACGATCACCTTTATTAACATTTTTCTCATTTAAATATTTAGCAAGTTTTAAACTATAACTTCTAGTTTCACTCCAGGTGTATATTTCAAGTTTTTTTAAATTTGGGTTGTTAAAATAAAGATGTTCTTCTTTATTAAATTTTTGAAATTGAAAATAAGAAATTTCATTTAGATTTTTAAAATTTGAAATTTTCATAGACAATATTCTACTTTTTTAAAAATTTTATTCTATATGAGTTATTTTAGATGCTAATAATAAAATTAAATATATAAGCTTTTTACAATGAGATCTTTATACAATAAAATTTTAGCGCTTTGCTTAAAGAAACAGTCTGAAAAAGTTTTATATTTTATTAGTTTTATTGAAAGTAGCGTTTTTCCAATTCCAATAGTCTTTTTAATGATTCCAGTTCAGCTAGTCAAAAGACATAGAGCTATGATTATTGGTTTCTTAGTCACCGTCACTTCAGTACTAGGCGGCGCTTTAGGTTATTATTTAGGTTATTTTTTTTATGACACAATTGGCGCTAAAGTAATTAGCCTTTACGGTTATCAAGACTCTTTTTTAGAATTTACCAATTCAATAACAAAAGAAATGGAGTTTTGGTTCGTTTTCTTTTATGCATTTACGCCCTTTCCTTATAAACTATTAACTATTGGCAGTGGCTTTGTTCAATTTAATTTTTGGATTTTTATAGTTGGTAGCTTCATTTCAAGAGCGATCAGATTTTTAACAATAAGTTTTTTAATTTGGAAATTTGGAGAAAGTATAAAAAATTTTATAGAAAAATACTTAAACATTCTTACTTTATTAACCGCAATTTTATTAATTCTAATTTTTATCTTTGTGAAATATTATTTTTAATTGGTGCGGAAGGAGGGATTTGAACCCTCACACTCTTGCGAGCAATAGATTTTGAGTCTATCATGTCTACCGTTCCATCACTTCCGCAGTTAAAATACTATTTACTACTAATACTCAATCTAACTAAAATTGCTAAAAGTAACCAAATAATAAAAGCATCACCATGACTTATTTTATAAGTAGCTCCTGCAAGCTTAGCTATCCCAATAATAATATAAAAATTTCTGGAGATACAATCAATGATATCAATAGTTGTGTAATTTCAAATTTAAATTTCATTTTTTAATTATTAAAATTCAAATATACATGACAAGTTAATGTTAAAAAATATATTAAATAAACTGATAAAACTAGCAGGGCATAAATTTGCTAAGTATATTCTTGCTGGCTGGTGCTTTTTAGAAAATATTTTTTTTCCTTTTCCATCGGATGCAATTGTTATCCCAATGTCCATTTCTAAACCAAAAAAATGGTTAGAAACTTTCTTTATCGCAACATTTTTCGCTTTTCTTGGAGCAATTGTAGCATATGGGATTGGTAGTTTTATGTTTTATAAAGTGGGAGTTCATATTTTTGAACTTTCTGGAGTAGATGATCCGCAAAAATTTTTATCAATTTTTTATAAAAAAAGTACAATGATAGCATTTATTGTCATACTATTTATCTCCGGATTTACTCCTTTACCTTTTAATTTATTGGCAATAGCAAGTGGTTTTGTTCATTTTAATATTATATTTTTTGCATTAACCGCGCTATTCACTAGGGGCACAAGATATTTTTTATTAACCTATTTATTTTCAAAGTATGGTCCTAAAATTCAAAAACAAATTGAAACAAGATTTACTAATTTTATGTTGTGGGTAGTAGGTAGTTTTATATTTGTAATAGCGGGGATGTATTTATTTTATATTAAATTTCCACATTATTTTGCTGCTTGAATAAATTTACTAATTATTTCATAGCAATTCTTTTAGTTAACATTTTAGTTATTTTATCTGCATTATTTATTGAATTTTTTTTAAAAATTAAACCATGCATACTGTGTATTTACCAACGTTACCCTTATTATATAATTGCACTTCTTTCTTTAATTTATTTTTTGAAAAAAGATCTTAAAATTTTATTAATTTTACTAATAATTTTAACTTCGCTAGCAAGTATAATATTATCTACTTACCATGTAGGAATAGAAACTGGTTTAATAGAAGAGACTACAAGCTGTAAGACATCATTGAATAATAATTTATCTAAAGATGCAATTTTAAAGCAACTAGAGAGTAATTTGGCCTCGTCTTGCAAAGAAGTAAGTTTTAAATTATTTGGTTTCTCGTTAGCCTCGATTAATATAATTTTATCTTTAATTTTAACCACTATTTACTATAAGATTTATTTATGGATGAAAAAAAACGCCTAATAGATGAAATGATAAGAGTGAACCACGCGGGGGAACGTGGAGCAATAAAAATTTATGAAGGACAATTAAAAGCCTTGCAACTTTTAAATAAAGATCCAGAACTTCAAGGTATTATTAAAGAAATGCGTGATCATGAATTAGAGCATCTTAAATTCTTTGAAGAGCAAATTATTGAAAGACAGGTTCGGCCTACTGTTCTTCTTCCAATTTGGGATCTATTAGGAACAGCATTAGGTTTTGGTACAGCTTTACTAGGAAAAAAGGCCACAACATTATGCACATCTTCAGTGGAGGAAGTCATTGGCGGGCATTATGGAGAACAAATTGATATTTTGTCTAAAAAATTTAAAGAAGAAAAAGAATTAAAAAAAAAATTTGAAAAATTTAGAGAAGAAGAACTAGAACACAAAGATAAAGCTGAGCAGCTAGGAGCTAATAATGATGGGTTGTATTCTTTATTAGATACTGTAATAAAAAATAGCTCTAAATTTGCAATAGCAATATCAAAAAGATATTAACTTTCTAATTTAACGTCCCAATATAGGTAATCTAACCAGCTTTGATGTAAGAAATTTGGGGGAAAAAATTTCCCATTATCGTGCAATTCTTCTACCGTAGGACGATAGGGTTTTACTTTAGGAATCATTCCACTCACGCTTGGCAGTTTACCACCTTTTTTTACATTACATGTGCAACAAGCAGAAACCACATTTTCCCAACAGGTTATTCCTCCCCTTGATCTTGGTATCACGTGATCAAATGTTAAATTTTTATTGCTTCCACAATACTGGCAGGAAAATCTATCTCTTAAAAAAACATTAAATCTTGTAAAATTTGGAAATTCGGAAGGTTTGATATATTTTTTTAATGAAATTACACTCGGTAATTTCATCGAAAAAGAAGGGCTTCTAATTTCACGATCGTATTCGGATACTATAGTCACCCTATTTAAAAATACATCCCGAACAGCATCTTGCCAACACCATAATGATAAAGGGTAATAACTTAGTGGCCTATAGTCTGCATTCAGCACAAGAGCTGGACACTTATCTAGTGGTACTGAATTAATTTCTTTTATAATCATTTAATATCTAATTGATATATTAATTTTATTTTTAATCAAAATATTTATTTTTTATTAATGTTAATAAATTCTAAACCTAAACTTAGTCCTTGAGTTGGTATAGAGTGACCACATCCTTTAAAAATTTTAGTTTTTAAATTTATCTTATTTTTAATTAAAAAATTTTTTGCTTCCATCATTTCCTCTAATGGAACAATATTATCATCATTACCGTGCATTAAAAAAATTGGAGGTTTTGATTTTATATTCTTCTCTAATAAAATAGGATCATAAATTTTACCCGAATACCCAACGACCCCTCCAATTGTATTAGTATTTGTCAATGAGTAATGTAAAGACATCATTGTTCCTTGACTAAAACCCACAAGAAAAAGCTTTGAACAATCTAAAACTAGTGCTTTGAGTTTTGCATTAATAAATTCTGTTAATTTATGTATTGAATTTTCTAATTCAAAATTTATCTTTTTTTGATCCTGACTCATTAAATCAAACCACTCAAACCCCCCAGGGTTCACAGAACAAATATTTGGGGCATTTGGTGAAGTAAAATAAAAATCTGGCAAAAACCTTTGCCAATAATTTCCAATATTAATTAAATCTTTACCATCAGCACCATATCCATGGCAAAAAACTACTAAATATTTTGCAACGGGGGATGTTTGTTGCAATGAGATTGTTTTTAAAAAGATATTTTCTTCAATTAATTTCATTAAGATTTATTTTATATAATTTAAATTGTTTTATGATAACTATTTATCAATGTCAGATTTAAGTAGAATTATTGCTATAATTGCTTTGATAGTAGTAACTGTAATTCTTATACGTGGATTAAAATCCTTTTTCCTTGGAAGCAATATCGATGATAAAAGAAAAAGTAACAAATTAATGCAATTAAGAGTTATCGCTCAGTTTGTTGCCATAGTTATTTTAATGACTTTATTTTATTTTTATAAGAACTAATTCTGTAAATTTTTTAACCAAGAAACAAATTTTTCATCGGCAAAGTCTATTGATCCAATAACTCTTGCTAACTCTTTGCTATTTTGATCTATGATTAAAGTAGTCGGCAAACCCCGAAGTCCAATTCTATTCGCCAGAACATACTCTGGATCATAATAAGTTGAAAAATTTTTAATTTTCAAATCACTTAAAAACTTATCAGTTTTTTTTTTATTTATTTTCTCAAGATTAATTGCATATATTTTTATTTTATCTTTACCTAAAATATCTACTAATTTATCGATAGAAGGCATTTCTTCTTTGCAAGGAACGCACCAAGTTGCCCAAAAATTAACAAGAGTAATTTGATGATCAAATTTATTAAATTTTAATTTTTTTCCAGAAAAATCTATAAATTCTTCGCCAGTAATTTCTTTTGGTATTTCATGAACGAGGATATTCTTGAAGGGAAGATCTTTAATTGGTTGTGGTAAAGAGTGATTAGTAATAAATAACAATAAGCTAATTGAGTAAACTAAATATTTAAAAAATTTACGCAAAAAAAACATAGTTTAGCTTTATATATTATTAAAGATATGACTAAAGAAAATAAAAATAAAGTGTGGGGCACAAGAGTTAAAAAACCTACATCAAAACTTTTACAATCTATAAATTCCTCAATTGATATTGATAAAAGATTATTTAATGAAGATATTGATGCATCCATTGCACATTGTGAAATGCTATCAAAACAAAAAATTATTAAAAACGATTCTGCAAAAAAAATTATTTATGGCCTAAAAAAAATTAAAATAGAAATTCAAAAAAATAAATTTCAATTTAAAAAAGAACATGAAGATATTCATCTTAATGTTGAAAAAAGATTATTTGAAATTATAGGAGATCATGCTGGTTTTCTTCATACTGCAAGATCTAGAAATGACCAAGTTGTAACGGATTTTAAACTTTGGATAAAAAAATCTGCGCATAACATTGATAAAAATTTAACTTTACTTATTAAAAGTTTTTTAAATAAAGCTAAAAAAAATATTGATGTAATTATGCCTGGATTTACACATCTTAAAAACGCTCAACCAGTACTTTTTTCTCATTATTTATTAGCTTATGTAGAAATGTTTAAAAGAGATAAAAATAGAATTAAAAATTTTTTAGAAAATATTAATGAGAATCCTTTAGGATCGGCGGCTCTTGCTGGAACTTCATATAATATTGATAGACACTTTACCTCAAAGAAACTTGGATTTAAGAAACCAACTGATAACTCTATTGATTCTGTCTCTGATAGAGATTTTGTTATTGAGTTTTTATTTATAGCCTCTTTATGCTCCGTTCATCTTTCAAGATTAGCTGAAGAGATTATTATTTGGAATTCAGATCTAGTTAATTTAATTACCCTAGAAGATAATTTATTAACAGGATCCTCAATTATGCCTCAAAAAAAGAATCCTGACTCTGCAGAATTAATTAGAGGAAAAACAGGAAGAATATTTGGTCAATTATCTTCTATGTTAACTACTATGAAGGGTCTGCCACTAGCATATTTCAAAGACATGCAAGAAGATAAAGAAAGTGTATTTGATGCATATGATAGTCTTTTGTTAAATATTCAACTTGCAACAGAGTTAGTAAACGGAATGAAGCCAAATAAAACCAAAATGCTAGCTGCGGCAAAACTAGGTTTTACCACTGCAACGGATTTTGCTGATTATTTAGTAAAAAAAGGAATGTCTTTTAGAGATGCTCATAAAAAATCTGCAACGCTTGTAAATATTGCTGAGAAAAATAATCTAACACTTGATGAATTAGATTTTTTAACGATTAAAAAAGTTGAAAAAAGTGTTGAAAAAGATGTCTTAAAAATATTTGATTTAAAAAATTCAGTAAATTCAAAAAAATCTTATGGCGGGACATCACCATTTAATGTTAATAAAATGATTAACAAATATCAAAAAGAGCTTAAATGAATAGAGTTTTATTAATATTGCTAATTTTATTAACCGCATCTTGTGGTGTAAAAAATAACCCTGTTTATCAAACTTTTAATAGTAATTTTGAAAAACCATCTTTAGAAACTAAAATTGATATCAAAATTATTTAATGAATTTTCTAAAATTCAAAAATAAAAAATTATTTTATGAAAATATTGCTATCTCAAAATTAGCAAATAAAATTAAAACTCCTTTTTATCTGTACTCCTTAGGCCAATTAAAATTTAATTTCAATAATTTCAAAAAAGTTTTTAAAAAAATAAGCCCAATTATTTGTTTTTCAGTAAAATCAAATTCAAATTTAAAACTAATTTCTGAATTAAAAAAACTTGGTTCTGGTGCAGATGTTGTTTCAATTGGTGAATTAAAAATTGCTTTAAAAGCAGGTATTTCACCAAAAAAAATAGTATTTTCTGGAGTTGGTAAAACAGAAGAGGAAATCGATTTCGCGATTAAAAAAAAAATTCTTTTAATTAATGCAGAGTCCGAAGCTGAAATTATAAATATTAATAGAATTGCTAAAAAAAATAATAAAGTTGTTCCTGTGGGAATAAGAATTAATCCTAATATTTCTGGAAAAACTAATAAAAAAATATCCACTGGAAATAAAGATAACAAGTTCGGAGTTTCGATGAATACTTGTTTGCAAATATTCAATAATCAATATGATTATGAATTTATAAAATTTGAAGCCATTAGTGTACATATTGGCTCACAAATTATGGAGGTTAATCCTTTTAAAAAGGTTTTAAATGCACTTTCGGAATTTAATAAAAAAATTAATCAAATTGGTATCAATCTTAAATATATTGATTTAGGAGGGGGAACTGGAATTCCTTACTCAGATGATGAGAAGAATTTTAATTTAGAAAAATACTCTGATCTTGTTTTTAATTTCAAAAAAATAAATAATGTGGAAATTATATTTGAACCTGGAAGATCTATTTGTGGAAATACTGGAATATTGGTTTCTAAAGTAATTTACCTAAAAGATACTTTAAAAAAGAAATTTGTAATTATTGATGCCGCAATGAATGATTTGATTAGACCTGCTTTATATGGTGCAAAACATCAAATTCATCCTTTATTAAAAAATAATTCAAATATTAATAAGTATACTGAATTTGTTGGTCCTGTCTGTGAAAGTTCTGATACATTTATTTCTTATAATAAATACCAAAAATTAAATGAGGGAGATTATGTTTGCATTAATAATATTGGAGCTTACGGAAGATCTTTAGCCTCAAATTATAATACAAGGCCCTATTGCGCAGAAATTCTAATTAACAAAAATAAATATAAAGTCATTAGACCAAGGCAAAAATTAGAATCTTTGATTAATTAAATGCACTTTTTAAGGTCCTTGGTTTTCAATTTTGCAACCTATTGCGGATCCTTTTTTTCAACATTATTAGCTTTGCCTACTTTAGTGATGCCAAGGGCAGCAATGCAATATTTAGCTCGTATGCTTGGTTTCTATATTATCTTTTGTGTAAGATTTATTATTAACACAAAAATAATATTTAAAGGATTAGACAATATTCCAAAAAATAGAAAATTTTTTATAGCATCTGCACACCAATCTATTTGTGAAACTTTTGTTTTTAATGCTGTTCTTAATGCTCCGATTTTTATTGTTAAAGCTGAATTATTTAAAATACCTTTTTATGGATGGTGTATAAAAAAATTAGGGTTTATTGGAATTCATAGAGAAAAGGTAACCAAAGATCACCTTGTCTTTTTAGAAAAAACTGCAGAAACTATTAACAAAGAAACATCGCCTCTAATTATCTTTCCGCAAGGAACTCGAATTAAAAATAATGAAAGAGTCCCCTTAAAAAAAGGTGTTTCAAGAATTTATGAGAAAGCAAACGTAGCCTGTATACCTGTTAAATTAAATACAGGTGATGTTTGGCCAAAAGATAGTTTTTTTAGATTTCCTGGAGAAATTTGCATTGAATTTAAAAAGCCAATTGAGCCAGGTTTAAACTCTAATGATTTTATGAATAAACTTGAAAAAGAAATATATGATTAATTTTTTCTACCAAAATTAGGGGTGCTAATATCCTGTCCCGCTTTAACAATCGCCTGCCTAATCTTTCTAGTTTTAGAAAATAACTTAAATAATTTATTTTTATCTCTTCTTAAAATTGCCCCTTTTAAGTTTTTTAAATCAGAATTAAATTTATCTAACATATGAAGAATTTGTTTACGATTATTTAGTGCGATATCTCTCCACATTATTGGATCTGATGATGCAATTCTGGTAAAGTCTCTAAATCCACTGGCGCTATACTTAATAACTTCTGACTTTGTATCCTTTTCAAGATTAGCTGCAGTGCCAACGATATTATATGCAATTAAATGTGGGATATGACTAGTGATTGCCATAACTTTATCGTGATGTTCTGCTGACATATATTGAACCTTACATCCAATTCTCTTCCAAAATTTATTCAATTTTTTAATGTAGCTAGAATTTTTTTTATTTGTTGGAGTAATAATGCACCATCTATTTTTAAATAAGTCAGCAAAACCTGCTCTAGGTCCACTCTGCTCAGTGCCTGCTATTGGGTGGGCTGGAATCCAAATTGTATTTCTATTAATTAACTTGCTGACAACTTGAGTAACATAAATTTTTGCAGAACCAACATCTGTTAAAATACACGTTTTTTTTAAATTATTTTTTATATTAGAGACAATATTTTTATAAGTCCCTAAGGGAGTGCAAATAATCACCAAGTCTGAATTCTCAACACTTTTTTTTACATTTTTTTCAATTTGATTTGCTATTTTAAGTTTTAAAACTGTCTTTAAAACCGACTCTGATTTATCGTGAGCAATTAAATTTTTGCATAAATTTTTTTTTTTAATTGCTCTTGCAATTGATGATCCTATTAAACCCAGGCCTATAATTGTTATTTTTTTAAACATCGAAAATTTTATTTAAAGTTTTTAAAAATAGATTATTTTCTGAATTATTTCCAATAGTCACCCTTAATGAATTAGGCAACCCATAAGCTTTCATTTTTCTTAATATAATTTTAGATTTAATAAATTTATCAAATACCTGATCTGCAGTTATTTGCTTATTGTTAAAGTGCATTAAAAAAAAATTTGCAACAGGAACATTTGTTAGGATTCCTAAATTTACAAAATTTTCAAAAAAAATATCTGCCCATTTACGATTATGGTCTATATTTTTTTGTAACCATTTTTTATCGCGCAAAGCTTCTACGCCAGCTACTTGTGCTGCTGAATTAACGTTGAAGGGGGGTTTTATAAGTTTCATGCCTGAAATAATATTTTTTGGCCCATAACCCCAACCAAGTCTTAAGCTAGCAAGACCATGTATTTTAGAGAAAGATCGAGTAATAAGAACATTACTAAAATTTTTAAACAAATTTAAACCGGAAACATAATCGTTATTGATAACAAACTCAAAATAAGCATCATCTACAACTAATAAAATATTGCTACGCAACTTCTTTCTTAATAACAACATCTCGTTTTTATCCAAATATGTTCCTGTTGGATTGTTTGGATTAGCTAAAAAAACAATTTTAGTTCGAGCGGTAACCTTTGCTAAGATAGAATCTATATTTGCTTTAAAGTTATCCTCTGGTGCTGAAATCACTTTACCACCGTGTATTTTCGCATAAATCCTGTACATTAAAAAACTGTATTCTGTGACTATCACTTCATCATTTGGTTTTAAAAATAATTGACAAGCTAAGCTAATAATTTCATCAGAACCATTACCAATAATAATGTTATTTGGATTTAGTTTAAAATTTTTTGATATTGATTGAGTCAAAATATTTGAGTTACCGTCTGGATACCTAGATAACTTTTTACTATTTTTAACAAATGCAGAGATAGCTTTTTTTGAGGGTCCTAAAGCAGATTCATTAGCGGATAATTTTATTGGATTTTTAATATTTTTAATTTGCGATAATCCACCTACATATTTTAAATTGCTAAAATTTTTAAATCTTAAACTCATATTTTTTAATTAACACAATGCTATTATGGTTGATACTATTTATAAAAATAAATCTTATTAAATTTTTAAAACTAGCAAAAAGATCATTAACAAAACCGAATAAATTGACAATAAATTATGCCTACGATAAAAACCATTTGCGCTGATTTACCGAATTGCGAGCGCACATAAACTGCTAAAGAGGTAAAAAATCACTTAAAAGTGTTTTTTTAATTTAGATGAAATTAGAGTCAAAAATAGTAATAGATTTTATAAAACCATTCACAAAAGTTCTTGATGTTGGTTGTGGAGATGGAAGTATTCTTCTACATTTAAAAAAAGAAAAAAAAATTGATGCTCGAGGGATTGAGATTGATCACGAAAAGGTCAAAGAAAGCTTAAGTAAAGGTCTTTCTGTTGTAGAGGGAGATGCTGAAAAAGATTTAATTAACTATCCAGATCAATCTTTTGATTACGTAATTTTAACTCAAACTTTACAAGCTTTTTATAAACCTAGAAAAGTTTTACATGAACTTTTGAGAATTGGCAAAAATGCAATTGTCTCTATTCCAAATTTTGGATATTGGAAAGTTAGACTTAGTTTACTGCTTAAAGGAAGAATGCCAGTTACAAAAACTTTACCTAACACATGGCATGACACACCTAATTTACATATGTGCACTATTAAAGATTTTTTTGATTTATGTAATTCTGACGAGATTGATATAATTAAATCAATTGCAGTTACACAAAATCGTTCTTCCAAAATTTCAAGCTTTAATTTAGAGATTAAAAATCTCTATTCTGAATTTGGTATTTTTTTAATTAGTAAAAAAAATTAATTTTTATTTAATTATGGATATTCATATTATTCCATGCCTCAAAGATAATTATGCATATATTGTGGAAAATAAAAAAACTAAAAATGCCTGTGTAATTGATCCGTCTGAAAGTGCGCCTATTAAAGATTTCTTAAATAAAAATAAATTAAATCTAAAATTTATTTTAAATACGCACCATCATGCTGATCATGTAGGTGGTAACTTAGAACTTAAAAAAGAATTTAATTCAAAAATATTAGGTTTTGAAAAAGATAAGGAGAGAATACCAGGAATTGATATTGTTTTAAAAAATAGACAAATTTGGAATTTTGAAAACTCTGATGTTTTAATAGAACATGTTCCTGGCCATACCTCTGGTCATATATTTTATTATTTTAAAAATGAAGAGGCAGCATTTACTGGGGATACTTTATTTTCTTTTGGATGCGGAAGATTATTTGAAGGTTCTTATTTAGAGATGGTAAATTCTTTAAAGAAAATTAAATCATTACCATCTAAAACTAAAATATTTTGTGGACATGAATATACAATGAGTAATTTAAAATTCTGTATAGAAATAGATAAAAATAATGCTGAATTAAAAAAAAAGTATAATCAAATAAGTAATAATATAAAAAATAAATTACCTAGTGTGCCTTCTGATTTAAGTGATGAAATGAATTTAAATATTTTTTTAAAATTTGATGATTATAAGTTTAAAAAGCAATTAGGATTTCAAGATCTTAATGAAGTAGATTTTTTCAAGAAGATTAGAGATTTAAAAGATAACTTCTAAAAACCAATACCCTTAAGCATAATCACAATCTTGACAAGCTAAGGTGGCTATATATATTGCCCAGACTTAAAAGAAATTACATATGACCTTTGCAGTAATCAAAACCGGCGGCAAACAATATAAAGTGTCAGCTAACGATACTATTAGAATTGAGAAGCTAGATGATAAAGCTGGTAAAAAATTTGAATTCAAAGAAGTTCTTTTAACCACTGATAATACGACAACTGAAATAGGTTCTCCAATGATTGATGGAGCATATGTTGAGGCAGAACTTTTAAAACAAGCAAGAAATGACAAAGTTATAATTTTTAAAAAAAGAAGAAGACAAAATTCGAGAAGAAAACGTGGGCATAGACAACATGTTTCAATAGTGAAAATTTTAAAAATTTATGGTAAAAGTGGTAAACTTTTAGCTGAGGCTAAAAATACAAATACTGAAACTAAAACTTTAGAAAAAAAAGTTGAAAATAAAACTACGGCTAAAAAATAGATAATAAAAAATGGCAACAAAAAAAGCTGGTGGATCGACGAAAAACGGACGCGATAGCGCTGGTAGGCGATTAGGCGTTAAAAAATTTGGTGGTCAATCTGTAATAGCAGGAAATATTATTATGAGACAGAGAGGAACAAAAATGTTCCCTGGTGATAATGTTGGTATGGGAAAAGATCATACCATTTTTTCAAAAGTTAACGGCGTAGTAAAATTCGAGACGAAAAAACTCGGTAGAACTTACATTTCAGTAATCCCTCAATAAACTCAGTTTATTTTTAAACTGAGATTTTTATTAATAATCAATAATATGTTTGTATGAAATTTTTAGATCAAGTTAAAATTATGATAAAGGCCGGTGATGGAGGAAATGGCTGTGTTGCCTTCCGAAGAGAAAAATTTATTGAATTTGGTGGCCCATACGGAGGTGATGGTGGTGATGGAGGATCAATAATCGTCAAAGCAGTGAATGGTTTAAATACTTTGGTTGATTATCGTTTTGCTCAACATCATAAGGCTCAAAATGGATTTAATGGTTCTGGAAATAATAAAAGAGGACTATCAGGAAAAGATTTGATTTTGAAAGTACCAGTTGGAACTCAAATATATGAGGAAGATCAAAAAACATTACTTTTTGATCTAGTAAAAGAAGATCAAGAATACGTTTTAGCTAGAGGTGGTCAGGGTGGACTTGGTAATTCAAAGTTTAAAAGTTCAACCAATAGATCTCCAAGAAAATTTACTTATGGAAAAAAAGGCGAAGAATTTATAGTTTGGCTTGAATTAAAATTGATTGCTGATGTTGGAATTATTGGTTTTCCAAATGCCGGAAAATCTAGTCTTCTCTCAATATCAACAAGAGCTAGACCAAAGATTGCTAATTATCCTTTTACAACTTTAAACCCAAATCTTGGAGTAGTTTTTATTGATAATAAAGAAATAATTATTGCCGATATACCAGGTTTAATTGAAGGAGCTCATAGTGGCTCAGGCTTAGGTGATAAATTTTTAAAACATATCGAAAGATGCAAAAGCATTATTCATATGATTGATATTAATGAAGATGATTTAGTAGAAAAATATAAGATTATTAGAAATGAACTTAAAGAATTCAATCCGGATTTAATAAAAAAGAGAGAACTTATTGTATTTAATAAGATTGATTTAATAGATGAAAAAGAAAAAAAAGAGAAAATAATGAATTTTACTAAAAAAATTAAGAAAAAAGTTTATGATATATCCGTTGAAAGAAACATTAATGTAAAAAATTTATTGCGAGCTATCTAAATGGATATTTTGAAATATAAAACAATTGTAATAAAAATAGGTTCGAGCCTGATTGTTGATGGAAAAAATAAAATAAAAAAAAATTGGTTCAATAAGTTAATAGAGGATATCTATTTTTTAATAAAAAAAAATAAACAAGTTATTATTGTATCTTCTGGTGCAATAGCTCTTGGTTGTGATTTATTAAAAATAAATAAAAAAAATACAAAATTAAGCCAATTTCAAGCAATAGCTGCTATTGGTCAAATCGAATTAATTAACCTTTTTAAAAAAGGATTTGAAAAAAAAAAGATTAAAATTTCTCAAATATTACTCACCTTAGAAGACACAGAAGAGAGAAGAAGATCATTAAATGCCAAAGAAACAATCAATAACTTATTAAGAATGTCTGTGATACCAATTGTTAATGAGAACGATACAGTTGCAACTTCTGAGATAAGATACGGTGATAACGACAGACTAGCCGCTCGGGTTGCTCAAATATGTAATGCTGATTGCTTGATCATGCTTTCAGACATAGATGGACTTTATTCTGCAGACCCAAAAAAAAATAAAGATGCTAAAATAATTAAAAAAGTAACTTCTATTGATAAATCTATTGAAGCACTTGCTTCTGAAAGTATAAGTTCTTATGGAACAGGTGGAATGATTACTAAAATTAAAGCTGCAAAAATTTGTATTCAATCTGGTTGTGATATGATTTTAACAAGCGGGGTGATTAATAATCCAATAAAAAATCTTATAAAAAATAAAAATTTCACTTTATTTGAGTCTCAATCATCGACTCTAAGTGCAAAAAAACAATGGATATTAAATTCAATTTCTACCAAAGGATCAATTATGATTGATGATGGTGCGGAAAAAGCATTAAAAAATGGAAAAAGCCTTTTGCCAATAGGAGTAACAGCGGTAGAGGGGAATTTTAGCCGTGGTGATGCAGTTTATATTATAAATTCTAAGAATAAGCGTATTGCAACAGGTATTAGTGCTTATTCAAGTTTAGATGCTAAAAAAATTATTGGTTTTAAAACTGATAAAATTAAGGAAATATTAGGCTACGTTAGCCGGGGTGAAATGGTTCACATAGACAATTTAGTTTATCAAGCTGAGTAAATTTATGATTAATAATTATTTAAATACGATTGGTTTAAATGCCTTAAAGGCATCAAAAGATTTATCATTATTAAATGAAAAAAAGAAAAACAAGGTTCTTATAGATTTTTATAAAAATCTTAAATTAAAAAAAAAAGATATCTTAAAAGCAAATATATCTGATGTATCAAAAGCGAAAAAAAAGGGCCTTGGTAAAAATTTAATTGATCGACTTATTCTTAATGACAATAAAATTAATTATATAATTAGATCCATTCAGGAGGTTATTAAACTTAAAGACCCAACACAAAAAATAATATCAAAATGGAAAAGACCTAATGGAATGATTATTAGTAAATACACGGTACCTATTGGTGTTATTGGAGTAATATATGAATCTAGACCTAACGTGACTTCAGATATTGCAATTCTATGTTTTAAATCTGGAAATGCAGTGATTTTAAGAGGTGGTAGCGAAGCTATTCATACAAATAAAGTTATTTCTGAATGTTTCAGAAAATCATTAAAGAAGAATAAAATTAATGAAAATTGTGTTCAATTAATTAATAATACAAATAGAAAATTAGTTGATTACATGCTTTCAAGTATGGATAAATTTATTGATGTTATCATTCCAAGAGGAGGAAAAAACTTAGTAAAAAAAGTTCAAACCACCTCCAATGTTCCAACTATTGGTCATTTGGAAGGTTTATGTCATGTCTACATTGATAAATATGCTGATTTAAACATGGCAAAAAAAATTACCCTTAATGCTAAAATGAGAAATACTAGTATATGCGGGGCTGCAGAAACTTTATTAATTGATAAGGCATGTATAAAAACTCACTTAAATCCAATATTGCAATTATTGAGTATTAGTGGATGTAGAATTATTGGCGATAAAATTACTAAAAAAAATTACATAGGTTCTAATATTGATCTAGCAACCGAAAAAGATTGGAAAACAGAGTACCTTGACTCTTTAATTTCAGTAAAAATTGTAAATGGAGTTGAAGAAGCAATCACTCACATTAATAAATACGGAACTCAACATACAGATACTATTGTGACAAATAATAAAAAAAATGCTTCATTATTTTTATCTAGTGTAAATAGTGCAATAGTTTTGCATAATGCTTCTACTCAATTTGCAGATGGGAATGAATTTGGCTTTGGCGCAGAAGTAGGAATATCCACCACCAAATTACATCCTCGCGGACCAGTTGGACTTGAGCAACTAGTAACTTATAAATATCTAGTAAAAGGTAATGGACAAATTAGACCTTAACCTTTTTGTAAAATTATAATGAAAATTGGTATTCTTGGTGGAACTTTTGATCCCCCCCATATTGGACATTTAAATATTTCCCTAGAGGCAATTAAAAGATTTCACTTAAATAAAGTTATATGGCTTATTACCAAAAAAAATCCTTTAAAAAAAAACAATTCATCAAACGATATTTTGCACAGAATAAAATTATGCAATGATTTTATAAAAAAAAATAAGAATGTAATTAAAGTTCAATATACTGAAGAAAAAACAGAATCTAATTTTTTATTTGATAATATAAACTATATAATCAACAAATCCTTTAATCATAAATATTATTTTATAATGGGAGCTGATAGTTTTATTAAATTTAATCAATGGAAAAAATATAATGAGATTTTAAATAAGCTATCTATCATCATCATTAATAGGCCTGAATTCTCAATAAAATCATTAAATTCAATAGCTGCAAAAAAGCTCGAAAAATATAAATCTTTAAACCTAATTTCAAAAGATAAACAACATAGATGGTATTTTTTAAGTACAAAAGGTATGAATGTTTCATCATCAAAAATAAAAAAAACAATTAATGCAAGTTAAAAAAAAAGAAGTCCTTCTCAAAGAAATAATTAAAATTCTTGATGATAATAAAGCAAAAAACATAGTAACTATTAATCTTGCAAATAAGAGTTCTATTGCTGACTATATGATTGTTGCGAGCGGAACGTCTTCTAGACACATTCAGTCTGTTTCTGAAAATACCATTGAAGAACTTAAAAAAATGGGAATTAAAGGTTGTAAAATAGAAGGAAAAGATAGTGACAACTGGAAACTAATTGATGCAATAGATGTCATAATTCATATTTTTCACCAAGAGCAAAGAAAAAATTATGAATTAGAAAAAATGTGGGAAGATATTATTCCAAATCAAAAAATTTTTGTTTAATGAAAATAAAAATTCTTTGTTTAGGCAGATTAAACAAGAATGAGGAAAATGAGTTATGCAAAAGGTATGAGAGCAGACTTAAAACTTTAAAAAATAGCGGAATTACTAGTTTTGGAATTGAACATATATCTAAAAAAGAACTTGAAAATATAATTAAAGATAAAAAACAAAAAAAAATTATATTTCTTAGTGAAAATGGCCAAAATTTTAATACTGAAAATTTTTGTAAAAAACTTAGTAAATTAATCAGTTCTTCCATTAAGGAAACGCTATTTATTATTGGAGAGCCCGAAGGTTTTAAAAAAAATTTAAATAAAGAAAACTTTGAGGAAATATGCCTTAGTAAACTGACTTTTACACACTCTTTAGCCAGAGTAATCCTAACTGAACAAATTTACAGATCCGCTACAATTATGGTAAACCATCCTTACCACAGACAATAATAATGAAAAAAATTTCCATACTACTTACATTTTTATTTTTAAATATATTTTCACATAACGCTTTTTCTCAAAAAAAAGATGCTCTCTATGAAAAATTAGATTTGTTTGGAGATATTCTTGAAACAATCAATAATGAATATTTTAAACAAATTAATGAAGGTGAAGTAATCGATGGAGCAATAAATGGGATGCTGCAGTCTCTAGATCCTTACTCTTCATATATGAGTCCTAAAACTTTTAAGAATATGAATACAGAAACCAAAGGTGAATTTGGTGGTCTTGGAATTGAAGTTACAATGGAAGGCGGGCTTGTTAAAGTAATAACTCCAATTGATGATACACCGGCTGACAAAGCAGGAATAAAATCTGGAGATTACATTATTAAGTTAGACGATAAACAAGTCAAAGGCCTTACTTTGGACGAGGCAGTAAATACTATGCGTGGCAAAAGTGGAACTTCCATCACATTAACTATTAGAAGAATAAATGTTAGTGAACCAATAACTGTAAAGATAGTTAGAGAAATAATTAAAACTAAATCAGTTATTTCTGAAGTAAAAGAAAATATTGGTTATTTAAGGTTAAGATCTTTTAATGAAAAAAGTGGTGATGAATTAATAGATAAAATTAAAGAAATAAAACGAAATAATACAAATATTGCTGGATACATTTTGGATTTAAGAAATAACCCTGGCGGTCTTCTATCGCAGGCAATTAAAATATCAGATGCATTTTTAGATAGTGGAGAAATTGTTTCTACAAAAGGAAGAGATCCTCGAGACATAAAAATTTATAATTCAAAAAAAGGTGATGAAACTAACGGAAAGCCTCTTATTGTTTTAATTAACCAAGGTTCAGCTTCTGCATCAGAGATAGTTGCGGGTGCTTTAAAAGATCATAAGCGTGCAATTGTTATTGGTGAAAAATCTTTTGGCAAAGGTTCTGTGCAATCGATTATGCCTTTATCTAATGGAGGTGGATTGAGATTAACTACAGCTAAATACTATCTTCCAAGTGGTGAAACAATTGAGGAAATTGGTGTTCTTCCAGACATCAAAGTTGAACAACAGAAAGATAATTTTAAAATTAATGATCCCATCAACGATAATCAATTAATTTATGCTCTCAAGCTCTTAAAAGTTTCATGAAAGGCTTAGAAAATCTTCCATACAGAAAAGGTGTAGGGATAATGTTACTTAATCAAGAAGCTAAGGTTTTTATTGGAAAAAGAATTGATAATACAAAAGCTTGGCAAATGCCTCAAGGTGGTGTTGACCATAAAGAAGATATAGAAAGTGCAGCTAAAAGAGAGCTTAAAGAAGAAACAGGAATTACATCAATAGAGATTATTAAAAAATCAGAAAAAGAATTTATTTATGATTTGCCCAATGAACTGCTTGGAAAAATATGGGATGGGAAATATAAAGGACAGAAACAAACTTGGTTTCTTATAAAATTTACAGGGGATCAAAGTGAAATCAATATTAAGCAAAAAAAAGCAGAATTTTATGATTGGCGTTGGACTGATCCTTTGGAACTTCCTAAATTAATAGTTCCTTTTAAAAAAAAACTTTACGAACAAGTTATAGAAGAGTTTAAAACTTATCTTTAAGACTTCAGATTATTAATCTGTTCAATGATTTGATTATTTAAGTAGACTTCCTCATCAGAAATTTCTTTATTATTTAATTTCTTTTCTGCATTTTGTTTTAACTTTTGCAGCTCTTCACTTTGAAATGCTGTGCTATCAAAAAAATTATCTAATAAAATACTTAGTTTATTATTAGAAAATTCTACAGTACCCCCAGTTGAAAAAAATGTATCTGAGTCATTTCCACTCTTTGCGATAATTTTTCCAGGTTTAAGAAAGGTTATTAAAGAAATATGATCTTTAAATATTTCCATATCCCCCTCTATTCCTGAAACAACAACGCTATCAACTGCTTTAGAATAGGCGACTTGCTTCGGGGTTACGATTTCTAAATGAATATTATCTGCCATTTAAATTAAGCTGCAGCATCTTTTGCCATTTTTTCTGCTTTAGCTACTGCCTCTTCAATTGTTCCAACCATATAAAATGCGGACTCTGGCAAGTGATCATACTGGCCTTTGCAAATTGCATCAAACCCTTTAATTGTTGATTGAAGATCAACTAATTTTCCTGGAGAACCTGTGAAGACCTCCGCAACAAAGAAGGGTTGCGATAAAAATCTTTGGATCTTTCTTGCTCTTGATACTACTAATTTATCCTCTTCAGATAACTCGTCCATACCCAAAATTGCTATAATATCTTGTAAAGATTTATAGTTTTGTAAAATTTTTTGAACCTCCCTTGCAACTCGATAATGTTCCTCACCAACAATTCTAGGATCGAGAATTCTTGATGTTGAGTCTAGAGGATCCACTGCTGGATAAATTCCAAGCTCAGCAATTTGTCTTGATAAAACTGTTGTCGCATCTAGGTGTGAGAACGAAGTTGCTGGAGCAGGGTCCGTTAAGTCATCCGCAGGAACGTAAATCGCCTGCACGGAGGTAATAGATCCTTTGCTTGTTGTAGTAATTCTTTCTTGTAGGTTACCCATGTCTGTTGCTAATGTTGGCTGATATCCCACAGCAGAAGGAATTCGACCAAGTAAAGCAGAAACTTCTGATCCAGCCTGTGTGAATCTGAAAATATTATCTACAAAGAAAAGAACGTCTTGACCTTCTTTGTCCCTAAAATATTCAGCAAGTGTTAATCCTGATAATGCAACACGAGCTCTTGCTCCAGGAGGTTCGTTCATTTGTCCATAAACTAATGCAGCCTTAGATCCTGGACCATCAGTTTTAATAACGCCCGACTCTATCATTTCGTGATACAAATCATTTCCTTCTCTTGTTCTTTCTCCAACTCCCGCAAATACTGAATATCCACCGTGAGCTTTTGCAACGTTGTTAATTAATTCCATAATCAAAACTGTTTTTCCAACTCCAGCTCCACCAAACAATCCAATTTTTCCTCCTCGAGAATACGGTGCAAGTAAATCAACTACTTTAATTCCTGTGACCAGAACTTCTGTTTCTGTTGATTGCTCAACATAGGCTGGTGCTGACCTATGAATTGGCCAATTTTCTTTTGTTTTTAATGGACCCTTTTGGTCAATTGGTTCGCCAATGACATTAATAATTCTTCCTAATGTTTCTGGACCAACAGGAACAGTAATTGGTTTTCCAGTGTTTGTAACTTTATCACCTCTTTTTAATCCCTCTGTTGTATCCATTGCAATAGTTCTAACTGTATTTTCTCCAAGATGTTGAGCAACCTCTAAAACTACTCTTAATCCGTTATTATCGCACTCAAGTGCAGTTAAAATTTCAGGTAAATCCTTATCAAATTTTACGTCGACAACCGCTCCAATAACCTGAACTATTTTTCCAAATTTATTTTCCATAATTCTCCTATAAAGATTCAGCTCCAGAAATAATTTCTATTAACTCTTTAGTAATCACCGCTTGTCTTGTTCTGTTATAATTAATTGTAAGTTTAGCAATTAAATCCCCAGCGTTTCTAGTTGCATTATCCATGGCAGTCATTCTCGAGCCTTGCTCACTGGCTTGATTTTCTAAAAAAGCTGCATAAATCTGCGTTGCAATATTTTTTGGTAAAAGGTTTTCTAAAATTTCATTTTCATCTGGCTCATACTCATATTCACTATTACTTGCTAAAGATTGTTGATTTAATTTTTGTTCAATTGAAACTGGAATTAATTGTTGTGCTTGAGGTATCTGAGAAATAACACTTTTAAATTGATTATAAAACAAAGTACAAATATCAAATTCATTTCTAGCAAATAGATTTAATATTTTATCAGTAATTTCTTGTGCTTTCCCAAAAGAGATAACTTTTTCATCCTTTAAAGATATTTTATCGATAATGTATTGATTATACTTTCTCTTCAATTGATCATTGGCTTTGCTTCCAACAACAATAACTTTTAAATTTTTTCTTTCATTTAATATTTTTTCAAAAAAAACTTTCGCTTTTCTGCAAATATTTGTATTAAAACCACCACATAATCCTCGATCAGAACTTAAAACTACACAAAGATGAGTTTCATTCTTTTGATTGCCTACTAATAATTTTGGTGCTGAGTCCATATCGGTTACCGAATTTTTTAAATTTGATATTATAGAATTTAACTTCTCCAAATAAGGCCTTGCATTCTCTGCATTTTGTTGGGCTTTTCTAAGTTTAGCAGCAGCAACCATTTTCATTGCCTTTGTTATTTTTTGTGTAGATTTGACGCTACTAATTCTATTTCTTAAAAACTTTAAGCTAGCCATTATTTTTGAAAACCTTTCTTAAATTCAGTAATAAATAATTTTAACTTCTCTTCATTAGATTCATCAATTTTTCCTGAAGATTTAATATTATTTAATATATCTGGAGCTTCTGATTTTATTTTTGATAAAAGTTTTTTCTCAAAAGATTTAATTTGATTAAGCTCAACATCGTCTAAGAATCCTTTCACCCCTGAAAAAATTGAAACGACCTGCTCTTCTACCTTTAAAGGTGAGTACTGATCTTGTTTTAATAATTCAGTTAATTTTGATCCACGATTTAATAATTTTTGAGTGGCAAGATCTAAATCTGATCCGAACTGAGCAAATGCGGCCATTTCACGATATTGGGCAAGCTCAAGTTTAATTGAACCAGAAACTTGTTTCATTGCTTTAATTTGCGCTGCAGATCCAACCCTAGAAACTGATATACCGACATTAACTGCAGGTCTTACGCCCTTATAAAAAAGTTCTGTTTCTAAAAATATTTGTCCATCAGTAATAGAAATAACGTTTGTTGGAATATAAGCAGATACATCACTTGCTTGCGTTTCAATAATTGGTAATGCTGTAAGCGATCCTCCACCATATTTATCATTCAATTTTGCAGCTCTTTCAAGCAATCTACTATGAAGATAAAAAACATCCCCTGGAAAAGCCTCTCGTCCTGGAGGTCTACGCAAAAGTAATGACATCTGTCTATAAGCAACTGCTTGTTTCGATAAATCATCATACACGATAAGAGCGTGCATTCCGTTATCTCTGAAATATTCCCCCATTGTGCATCCTGTATATGGAGCTAAAAATTGTAATGGTGCTGGATCCGATGCTGTTGCTGCAACAACGATTGTATATTCCATTGCTCCAGCCTCCTCCAATGTTTTTACGATTTGAGCAACACTTGATCTTTTTTGTCCAATAGCAACATAAATACAGTAAAGTTTTTTACTTTCATCATTAGATTTATTAATTTCTTTTTGATTAATAATAGTATCGATTGCAATTGCCGTTTTTCCAGTTTGTCTGTCCCCAATAATTAATTCGCGTTGTCCTCTTCCAACAGGAATTAAACTATCAATAGCTTTTAGTCCTGTTTGCATCGGCTCATTTACTGATTTTCTTGGAATAATGCCTGGCGCTTTGATCTCGACTCTTTTTCGCTCTGCATTTTTATCAATAGGGCCTTTTCCATCTATTGGATTTCCCAATCCATCAACTACTCGGCCTAATAAAGATTTTCCAACTGCTACGTCAACGATCGAACCCGTTCTCTTAACTATATCGCCTTCTTTAATTTTTGAGTCATCTCCAAAAATAACTACCCCAACATTTTCAGTTTCAAGGTTTAAAGCCATTCCCTTTGTACCCTCAGAAAACTGAACCATCTCCCCAGCCTGTACGTTATCTAATCCATAAACTCTGGCTATTCCATCACCTACTGTTAAAACTTGACCAACTTCTGAAACCTCAACTTCAGTCCCAAAATTTTTGATTTGATCTTTTAAAATATTAGTAATTTCAGAAGGATTAATTTTCATTTTTATTTATTAAATAAATTATTTAATCTTGTTTTCGCAGAAGTATCAATCATTTTACTGCCAATTTGCAAAATTGAACCAACTAATAAAGACGGATCCACTGAGAAAGAAATATTGATTTTTTTTTTCAAAATATCGTCTAATTTTTTTGCTATATCAACTTTCTCACTATCTGAGATTGGATGAGATAATTTAAGCGTAGCTAAAACTTCACCTCTTTCATTTAATAGTAAATCAAAAAAATTGTTTACTATTTTTTCTAAATAAAAAAATCTTCTATTTTTATTAAGGACTTTTAAAAATCTTGAGAATAAATCTGAAAAAGTAAAATGCTTGCTCAAAGCATCAATTACATTATTAATAACTGAATATTTATGTGTTGGGTTCTTAATAAAATTTTTTAAATCTGAACTTTGATTTAATACTTCTTTTAACTTTAAAAAATCTTTTTCAAGAACATCTAAACTTTTAGCTTCATGAGCAAGTTTATATACTGCCTTAGCGTACCTTTGAGTTTCACTAAAAGTTTTCATAGATTTCTTTACTATTAACTTTAAAAGAAAAAACGTCACGTAACATGCGAAATTACACTAATCAAGTGTGATATTTTGCACTTTTTTAACTTTATTTAAAGTTTATTGGATCAACATCTACAGTTAGTGAAATATTTTTTTTAATTTTAATAGTTTTTAGCCAATCTTTTAAAAATTTTTGTGGGAATGCTTCTTGGGGGTATTTTAATAATAGTCTAGATCGATATTTTCCCTTTATAAGCGAAATAGAAGCGCTTACAGGGCCTAACAATAAAACATCTTTCATGTTTGGAATTTTATTTTTTAAATTTCTTGCACACTCATCAACATCAAATCTATTTTTTCCTGAAATAATAAAAGCAATAAGCTTTGTAAATGGTGGAAGATTAGATCTTTCACGAAATTTAATTTCATTTTCATAAAAAGCCAAAATATTCTTATCGCAGATTGATTTTAAAGTTTGGTTTTCTGGTTCAAAAGTTTGAAGATATACTGTTGAATTTTTCACCTCCCTTCCTGCTCTACCACTAAGCTGATTCATTAATTGAAATGTTTTTTCGGAGCTGCGAATATCATTTCCTAAAAAACTCATATCAGAATTAACAATTACGATGCAATTTAATTTTGGAAAATGGAAACCTTTAGAAATTAACTGAGTTCCTACAATAATATCAATTCTACCATCCTGAATACTTTCAAAAATATTTTTTGTGGCATCGTCGTTATGAATAAAATCACTAGAGAATAATTCTATTCGTTTATTAGGAAAAATTTCTCTAACCTCCTCAAATATTTTTTCAACACCTAGTCCATAAAAAGAAAATTTACAATTATCTCCTTCCTTACATTTTCTTTCTAAAGAAGCTTCGTGATTACAATAGTGACAAATTAATTTATTAGTTTCTTTATGATAAATTAAAGAAACTGAACAATTGGGGCAGTTAAAACGATATCCACACTTTGTACAAATAACAAATGTTGAATATCCACGTCTATTTAAAAAAAATAAAATTTGATTACCTTTTTCTAAAATATTTTTAAGTTCTGTAATAATAGACGGTGAAATAAATTTAGATTTAGGAGGGGGATTTTTTTTTAAATTTACAAATTTAACTTCTGGCAGCTGAGCGTCGCCATATCTTTTGTCTAGACTAATGTATGTAAATTTTTTGTTAATTGTATTGTAGTAGGTTTCAAGAGAAGGAGTGGCTGAAACTAAAATGACTGATATTTTTTTTATTGATGCCATTAAAACAGCCATGTCTCTAGCATTATAAATAACTTGATCTTCTTGTTTGTAAGACTGGTCATGCTCTTCATCTATGATAATTAATCCCAATTTTTTAAAAGGAAGAAATAAAGATGATCTGGCACCTAAAACTAAATTAATTTTATGATTAACAATTCCATTCCAAATCAATCTTTTATTCTTTTCAGAAATATCTGAATGCCACAATGCAGGATAATTTCCGAAATACTCCTTAAACCTTTCTTTAATTTGATTTGTTAATGCTATCTCCGGAAGCAATACTAAAACCTGATAACCTTTTTCCAGGAAATCTTTTATTTTTTGAAAATATATTAAAGTTTTACCTGAGCCTGTAATTCCATGGAGTAATACTGTTGAGAATTTATCAAAGGAAAGTTGATTATCCAGTATTTTAATAGCTTTCTTCTGACTCTCATCAAATTTAATATTTTTTTTTAATGAGTACTCGTAAGTTGATATATCTTTTTTTTTATTTGATAACTCTTTAAAAGCTTTTTTAAAAATAAATAATTTTAACGCTATTCCTAAATCAACTAAATTATATCGAGAAAATCTGTCTAAAAAAATTAAAGTTTCTTTGGATAAAGATACAAAATCAAATTTTTTTTTAATATCTTTAATCTTAATTGAGCTCTTAATTGGACTACCTTTTCCCCAGACAACCCCAATAATATCTTTGTTTTGAAAGGGAACTAAAACAAAATCTCCGGCCTTTACATTAATATCTTTTGGTACATTATATGTGAAAGGATAATCAAATTTTAACGGTAACAATACATCTAAAGTCATAAAAAAATTCTATTATTTGTTTATTTCTTACTATAAATTTTATAATCTAAATCCATGGAAATTTTTCTAGACTCATCGGATATTAAAGAAATTAGAGGATTAAACAAAGCTAATTTAATAGATGGTGTTACGACGAATCCTTCTTTGCTAGCAAGCGCAGGTACAGATTTTAAAATTTTGTTAAAAGAAATTTGTCATGAAATAAAAGGGCCTGTAAGTGCTGAGGTTACAGCGCCCGATGTTCCTTCAATGCTTAAAGAAGCAGATGTATTAAGAAAAATTGCAAAAAATATTGTAATAAAAGTTCCATTAACTTGGAATGGTTTGCAAGCATGCAATATACTTTCTGTAAAAAAAATTAAAGTAAATGTTACTTTATGTTTTTCGGCCTCACAGGCTTTGCTAGCTGCAAAGGCTGGCGCTACCTATATTTCACCATTCATTGGAAGATTAGATGATATCGGAGAGAATGGTATACAACTTATAGAAGATATTAAAAAAATTTTTAATAATTATAAAAATATAAAAACAAAAATTTTATCAGCATCTATTAGATCCGTTGATCATTTCAACGCAGTCGCAAGTATTGGATCAGATGTGGCGACAGTTCCAGTTAAAATTTTTAAAGAACTTTATAAACATCATCTTACTGATAAAGGCGTTGATATTTTTACCGCTGATTGGAAAAAATCAGGAATGAAAATTTAATTTAAAAGTGTATTGCTCTTTTATCAACTGCTAAAGCAGCCTCTTTAATTGCTTCAGCCAAAGTAGGATGAGCGTGGCATGTTCTTGCAATATCCTCTGAACTTGCGCCAAACTCCATAGCCAAGCACATTTCCCCGATCATGTTACCAACATCGGGTCCAATCATATGCACTCCTAAAACCCTATCTGTTTTTTCATCAGATAAAATTTTAACAAATCCATCTCCTTCATCATTAACTTTCGCTCTAGCATTTGCAGCAAAAGGAAATTTACCAACTTTATAAGATATTTTTTGCTCTTTTAATTGCTCTTCTGTTTTACCAACCGAAGCTACTTCTGGAGCTGTATAAATAACTCCTGGAATTACATCATAATTTACGTGTCCATATTTTCCGCTAAGAAACTCAGCGACTGCAATTCCCTCTTCTTCAGCTTTATGTGCTAACATTGGACCTGCAATTACATCTCCAATTGCATAAATATTATCTAAATTGGTTTTATATTGATGATTTGTTTCAACTCTTCCTTTTGAGTCTAATTTTACTCCAATTTTATCAAGATTTAATCCTGCGGTATTTGGCTTTCTTCCAACTGACATTAGAACAACATCGCAATCAATATCACTTTTAGTTCCATTTTTTTCAACTGAAACAGTCGCTCCTTTTTTATTTTTTGTAACACCAATTACTTTTGTTGATAAATTAAATTGCATACCCTGCTTTTGTAATATCTTTAAGAAAGCATCTGATACCTCTCTATCCATCCCTGGCGTTATATAATCTAAATATTCTACAACTTGTACTTCTGAACCTAATCTTAGCCACACGGATCCCATCTCCAACCCAATATAACCAGCCCCAATAACTACTAGTTTTTTAGGTACAGAGTTTAAATTTAATGCTCCTGTTGAAGATACAACTATTTTTTCGTCAATTTCTATATTGGGAAGAGAAACCGGTACAGAACCAGTTGCTATAATTGCATTTTTAAATTTATAATCTTTTTTATTATTAGCATCATCAGTGACTGATATTGTATTCTTATCTTTAAAGGCTCCAAAACCTTTGATGTAAGTAACCTTGTTTTTTTTAAATAAAAATTCTATTCCCTTTGTGAGTCCCTCTACGCCTTTTGCTTTATGGCCCATCATTTTCGAAAGGTCTAATGATGGTTCATTAATATTAATTCCAATATTTTTAAATTCAGTTTTTGCTTTTTTATAAAGATGAGAGGAATGTAATAAAGCTTTAGATGGTATGCATCCAACATTGAGACAAGTGCCACCCAGCGTTCCTCTAGACTCAATACATGCAGTTTTTAATCCTAGTTGTGCGGCTCTAATTGCTCCAACATAACCGCCTGGTCCGCCCCCTATAACTAAAAAATCAAATTCTTCCATTAATTATAAATTCAAAAAAAGTCTTCTTGGATCTTCTAAATATTCTTTTACTCTAACTAAGAATGATACTGCATCTTTTCCGTCAATAATTCTATGATCATAGGATAAGGCCAAATACATAATAGGTCTAACCTCAACTTTTCCATCAACGACAACGGCTCGCTGAACTATATTATGCATACCCAAAACTCCTGATTGCGGAGGATTTAATATTGGAGTTGATAACATCGATCCGTAAATCCCACCATTTGTAATTGTAAAAGTTCCACCCTGAAGTTCTTCTATAGATAATTGCCCTGTCTTTGCTTTTTCACCTAGAGCAATAATTTGTTTTTCAATATCAGCAAATGAAAGTTCATCTGCGTCTCTAACTACTGGTACTACCAGACCCTTTTCTGTACCAACAGCAACTCCGATATTGTAGTAATTTTTATAAACAATTTCATCTTGCTGAATTTCTGCATTTATAATTGGAAAAGCTTTTAAAGCTTCCACACAAGATCTTACAAAAAATGACATAAACCCTAATTTCACGCCATATCTTTTCTGAAAACCTTCTTTATATTCAGCTCGCATTTCAATAATTCTCGACATATCAATCTCATTAAATGTTGTCAGCATCGCTGCATTATTTTGGGCTTCTTTTAATCTTTTTGCGATAGTTGATCTTAAACGAGTCATTTTAACTCTCTCTTCATCACCTTTGGTCAATCTCGCTGAAGATGGAGTAGAAGGTAAGCCCATAGATTCTAATAAATCTCCTTTTAAAATTCTTCCATCTCGGCCTGATCCACTAATTGTGCTAATATCAATTCTTTTTTCTTCAACAATTCTTTTAACAGCTGGAGATAATATTTCTTTTTTATTTATAGGAGCCTCCACAATTTTTGGTTTTAAGGGTTCTATTGTTTTAACGGCTTCTTTTTTTAGAACTGCAGCGCTGCCTGATCCAATAGAACCAAGCACTGTTCCTACGTTAACTGTTTTGCCGGCTTGAATTTTAATTTCGGATAAAACACCTGTTTCTGGAGATGGTACGGATACACTAACCTTATCTGTTTCTAATTCAACAACTGGTTCATCTGCTTTCACTGAGTCACCAACTTGTTTTAGCCACTTAGAAACTGTTGCTTCAGTTACTGACTCTCCAAGAGTTGGTACAACTAAATCTTTTGCCATTATTCTATAAAAGTACTTTTGATATTATTTCGTCCTGCTGTTGTACATGTTTTTTCAAATAACCGGTAGCCGTTGAAGCTGAGGGTTTTCTACCAACATACTGTACTTTTTTAGATTTTGCGTCGATTAAATCTAATGTCCAATTGATATATTTTTCAACAAAACTCCAAGCCCCCATATTTTCAGGTTCTTCCTGACACCAAATAAATTCATTAGCGTTTTTAAATCTTTTTAAAAAACTAGCTAATTTTTTAACTGGAAATGGATATAACTGCTCAATCCTTAATAATTGAACTTTAGGGTTTCTTATAGTTTCTCTTTTTTCAGAAATATCAAAATAAACTTTTCCAGAACAAAGAACGACACGTTTAATTTCTTCATCTCTTACTAATTTAATCAAATTATATTCTGGAAAATCTGCATGATCCGGTAATATTCTATGAAAAGAATTCTCAGGTAAAAAATCTTCAATTTCAGAGACACATTTCTTATGTCTCAACAATGATTTTGGAGAAAATACTATAAGTGGCTTTCTAAAAGTTCTATGAATTTGTCTTCTCAATAAATGAAAATAATTTGCTGGAGTAGTACAATTGACAACTTGTAAATTTTCCTGTGCACATGATTGTAAATATCTTTCAATTCTAGCTGAGGAATGTTCTGGGCCTTGTCCCTCATATCCATGAGGAAGAAGCATTACTAGACCACTTGCTCTAGTCCATTTTTTTTCACCTGATGTTATAAACTGATCAATAATAATTTGAGCGCCATTTGCAAAATCTCCAAACTGCGCCTCCCATAAAACTAGGGTTTCTGGAGATGATAATGAATAACCATATTCAAATCCTAAAACGCCAAATTCTGATAGAAAACTATCAATAATTTCAAATTGGGCTTGTTTTGTACTAAGATTTTTTAAAGGATAATATTTTTCACCTGTTTCTTGATCAAGCACACTAGCATGTCTCTGACTAAAAGTTCCTCGTGATGAATCTTGTCCTACAAATCTTACTGGATATCCCTCTAGTAACAATGTTGCAAACGCTAAACTTTCAGCAGTTGCCCAATCAAAACCCTTTCCAGTTTCAAACATTTTTTTCTTTGCTTCAAAAAGTCTTTTTATTGTAGAATGAAAATTTAAATTATCTGGAAGTTTACAAATTTTTTCTCCTGCCTCATGAATTAAATCTAAATCAACACCTGTGACTCCTCTACGATCAGAGCCAATTTCGGTTGTAAACTTAGACCAACTTCCTGTAAACCAATCTACTTGATTTGGAATATAATTCTTTGATGTTTCAAATTCTGAGTCTAAAAATTTTTTAAAATTATCTTTCTCTTCTTGAAACTCCTCATTTCTTAAAACACCTTCCTGAACAAGCTGATTTCCATAAATTGTTAGTGTTGAAGCATGATTTCTAATCTTTTTATACATGATGGGCTGAGTAAATGAAGGTTCGTCTCCCTCATTATGACCAAATCTTCGGTAACAAATAATATCTATAACGACATCTCGCTTAAATTTTTGTCTGTATTCTGTTGCAATTCTCGCACAATAAACAACAGATTCTGGATCATCTCCGTTTACATGAAATATTGGAGCCTGAACCATTTTAGCGACTTCTGAAGGATAAGGAGAAGATCTTGCAAAAGAAGGACTAGTTGTAAAACCAATCTGATTATTTACAATAATATGAATTGTTCCACCTGTATTATGTCCTTTTAAACCCGACATAGCAAAACATTCTGCAACAATTCCTTGCCCTGCAAATGCGGCATCACCATGTAAAAGAATTGGGATTACTTTTATTCTTTCTGGATCATTATGAAAAAATTGTTTAGCTCTGGTTTGTCCTAATACTACAGGATTTACAGCTTCTAAATGAGAGGGATTTGCAGTTAAACTCACATGAACATTGTTACCATTAAAATCTCTGTCTGCTGATGCTCCTAAATGGTACTTAACATCTCCAGAAACACCCGCTGCTTCAGGACCTGGGTCTCCAGAAAATTCTTTGAATATTTTTTTAAAAGGTTTTTGAATGACATTTGCAAGAATATTTAATCTGCCCCTATGAGGCATTCCAATCTTAACCTCTTTTACCCCTAAATTTCCTCCAACTTTGATTATTTGTTCTAGTGCTGGAATTAAAGACTCACAACCATCTAAGCCAAATCTTTTTGTTCCTACAAATTTAGTGTGACAATAATTTTCAAATCCTTCTGCCTCAACTAATTTTCTTAAAATTGCTTTTTTACCTTCAAAAGTAAAATTTGCTTCTTTACCTTTACCTTCAATTCTTTCTTGGATCCATTTTTTTTCTTCTGGATCCGACATATGCATAAATTCTATACCAATCTTTGCACAATAGGTTTTTAATAAAATTTCTAAAATTTCATTTACAGTTGCATATTCAAGGCCAAGAACTTTATCTAAAAATATTTTTCTATTTCTATCCTCTTTTTTAAAACCGTAAGTTTCTGGATTTAGTTCAGGATGATAATTCTTTTCCTGTAATTGTAATGGATCTAAATCAGCAATTAAATGTCCTCTAATTCTATATGCCCTAATCATCATGATGGCTCGTATAGAATCAATAGTAGATCTTTCTACATCTAGTCTTTCATCATTTGATAAGGTCTTATTTTTTTCTATTATTTTTTCTTTTATGGAATTTCCATTTAAATTTTTAGGAAGATATTTTTCATAAATATCTAAGTCTCCATTAGAGATATGTTTAATATTTGATGGCGCCCAACTAGGTCCTTGATTTTCTATAATATTATTTTTTTGATCACCCAAACCATCAAAAAATTGTCTCCAGCTATCTGGGATACTGGAAGGATTCTCCACATATTTAGCATAAAGCTTTTCAATATAAGAGGAGTTAGTTCCTGATAAAAAAGATGTTTTTTGAAAAATAATATTATTTTCTTGTGACGACATATAATTTTATAATCGTAATAAAATATTAAGTCTTAAGTTTGTCAAATAAAGTTTTGCCAATATCAGCTGGTGAATTTGCAACTGTTATACCGCAAGATTTCATTGTTTCTATCTTGTCTTTAGCAAGACCTTTGCCACCAGAAATAATTGCCCCCGCGTGTCCCATCCTTCTTCCTGGGGGTGCTGTTACTCCTGCGATAAATCCAACAATTGGTTTTTTAATTTTTGAAGATTTAATAAATTCAGCTCCTTCTTCTTCAGCGCTGCCACCTATTTCTCCTATCATGATGATTGATTTAGTTTCTTCATCTTTTAAAAATAAATCTAAACAATCAATAAAATTGGTTCCATTGATTGGATCTCCGCCAATTCCAATGCAAGTAGACTGTCCCAATCCCAATGCTGTGGTTTGGGCTACAGCTTCATAGGTTAATGTTCCTGATCTTGATACAATTCCTACTGATCCTTTTTTATGAATGTGTCCAGGCATAATTCCAATCTTACATTCGTCAGGGGTAATAATTCCTGGACAATTTGGTCCTATTAATCTGCTTTTTGATTTAATTAATTTTTCTTTTACCTTCACCATATCTAAAACTGGAATGCCCTCTGTAATACAAACAATTAATGGAATTTTACTGTCTAATGCTTCAATAATAGCTGCCGCTGCATAGGGAGCTGGAACATAAATCATAGTTGCGTCAGGTTTTACCTTATCGACTGCTTCTGCAACCGTGTTAAAAACTGGAAGACCCAAATGAGTTTGTCCACCTTTTTTAGGTGTAATTCCTCCAACTAAATTTGTTCCATACGCAAGTGCTTGCTCAGAATGAAATGTTCCATGTTTTCCTGTGAAGCCCTGACAAATAACTTTTGTTTTTTTATTAACTAAAACTGACATGCTATTTTGTTGCCTCTACAATTTTTTTTGCTGCATCGGATAAATTATCGGCAGAAATAATTGTTAATCCTGATTTTTTTAAAATCTCTTTCCCTTCATCGACTTTTGTTCCTGCCAATCTAACTACAAGAGGAACTTTAAGGTCAACTTCTTTTGCGGCCTCAATAACACCTTGTGCAATAATATCGCAACGCATAATTCCACCAAAAATATTTATTAAAATACCTTCAACATTTTTATCTGATAAAATAATTTTAAATGCTGCAGAGACTTTTTCTTTTGTTGCTCCACCACCTACATCTAAAAAATTTGCAGGCTCTGAACCGTAAAGTTTTATGATATCCATGGTTGCCATTGCAAGACCTGCGCCATTAACCATGCAACCAATTTTTCCATCTAATTTAATATAAGCCAGCTCATATTTGCTAGCCTCAATTTCCATTGGGTCTTCTTCATTCAAGTCTCTAAGTTCTTTAATTTCTGGATGCCTAAAAAGTGCATTATCATCAAAACTTATTTTTGCATCCAAGCATTTAACTTGATCCTCAGTTGTAAGAATTAGTGGATTAATCTCAATTAGACTTGCATCAGTGTTTACTAAAGTATCGTATAGAGCTTGTGCAACTTTTTTTGCCTGATTTTTTTGTTCTCCACTTAAATTGTAAGGTTTTACAATTGAATCTAAATCTTCCTCTCTTAATTTTGCTGATAATGAAACACGTGTTGTAATTATTTTTTCAGGAGTTTTGTCAGCAACTTCTTCAACATCCATTCCTCCCTCGGCACTAGAAATAAATGCAATCTTTGAAGATGCCCTATCGACTAAACATGATAAATAAAATTCTTTTTTAATATCTGAGGCTTCCTCTATATATAATCTTTTAACTTCTCTTCCTTGTGATCCGGTTTGATGGGTTACAAGAACTTTTCCAAGTAAATCTTTGCATTTTTGTTTCAATTCATCGATACTTTTAACTAATTTTACGCCTCCAGCTTTTCCTCTGCCTCCTGCATGTATTTGGGCTTTAACTACATACATTTTACTAGTTAACTGTTTAATTTTTTCATCAATTTCATTTAAATTAAAAATAACAACTCCCTTTGAAACGGGCGCGCCAAATTTTTTTATTAAGTCTTTTGCCTGATGTTCGTGAATATTCATTAAAAATTAATACTTTGGCTTAATAGTTTTAATTTTAGCTACTTCTGGATCAAGCTTGAAAAGATCTTGAGTTAGTTTTTTAACGGAGTCAACTGATTTTAAAAACATCTCTTTTTCTTCAGGGTTAAATTTAATCTCAATAACTTTTTCAACACCCTTTGCACCAATTATAACTGGTACTCCAACGTAAAGATCATCAACTCCATACTCGCCATCTAAATAAACTGCGCATGGTAAAATTTTCTTTTTATCTTTTAAAAATGCCTCTGCCATTTCAATCGCTGAACTAGCTGGAGCATAATAAGCAGAACCTGTTTTTAATAATTTTACTATTTCAGCTCCGCCATCACGAGTTCTTTGAATAATTTTGTCTATTCTTTCTTTAGTAGACCATTTCATATCTATAAGATCTGGAATTGGTATTCCTGCAACTGTAGAATATCTAGCAAGTGGAACCATTGTATCTCCATGGCCTCCTAAAACAAAAGCAGTTACATCCTCAATAGAAACTTTAAATTCTTCTGATAAAAATAATCTAAAACGAGAAGAGTCTAAAACCCCTGCCATTCCAACAACTCTTTCAGCAGGTAAACCTGAATACTTTTGTAATGCTAAAACCATAACATCCAAAGGATTAGTAATACAAATTACAAATGCTTTGGGAGAGTATTTTTTAATTCCTTCACCCACTTGTTTCATTACTTTTGAATTAATTCCCAAAAGATCATCTCTGCTCATTCCTTCTTTTCTCGGAACGCCAGCAGTTACAATAATTACATCCGAATTTTCAATATCTGCATAACTTGTTGTACCTTTAAGATGTGCGTTAAATCGCTCAACAGCGCCTGATTGAGCAATGTCTAATGATTTTCCTTCTGGCAAACCCGCTGCAATATCAAAAATAACTACATCGCCTAATTCTTTTAAAGAAACTAAGTGAGCCAAAGTTCCACCAATTTGTCCTGATCCTATGAGTGATATTTTTTTTCGCATACTATTAATTCATTGTTGGCATTGTAAAATTTGAAGTTGCCTTTATACCAGAAGGCCATCTTGAAGTAATAGTTTTTAATTTAGTATAAAATCTAACTCCTTCCATGCCATGAACGTGTTGATCACCAAACAATGACCTTTTCCAACCACCAAAGCTATGAAAAGCCATTGGTACGGGTATTGGGATATTTATACCAACCATTCCAACTTTAATATGACTTGAAAATGTTCTAGCACTGTCACCATCTCTAGTAAAAATACTAACTCCATTACCAAATTCATGTCTATTAATTAAATCTGCGGCTTCATTAAAATTCTTTGCTCTTACAACCGAAAGAACAGGTCCAAATATTTCTTCTTTATAAATTCTCATATTTTCTTTTACATGATCAAATAAACAACCTCCTAAATAAAACCCTTTTTCGTATCCTTGCGGCTTTTTAATTTTTCTTCCATCAACAATTAATTTTGCACCTTCTTTAACCCCTAAATCAATATAACTCGTAACTTTTTCTAAATGTTGAGCGGTAACTAATGGACCCATATCGACTCCTTTATCAAGTCCAGGTCCAACTCTTAAATTATTTACTTCTTTAGTAAGTTTATTAACTAATTCATCTCCAATGTTTCCAACGGCAACTGCAACCGATTGGGCCATACATCTTTCTCCTGCTGAGCCATATGCTGCTCCCATAAGTCCTGCAACTGCCTGATCTAAATCTGCATCTGGCATTACTACACAGTGATTTTTAGCTCCTCCTAATGCCTGAACTCTCTTTTCAAATTTTGCTGCATTTTCATAAATGTATTTGGCTATTGGAGTTGAACCTACAAAACTAATTGCGCTAACATTTGGATTTGAAAGTAGGGCATCTACGGACTCTTTATCTCCATTTACGACATTAAAAACTCCATCTGGTAAACCTGCTTCTTTTAACAATTCTGCTAATCTTAAAGGGCAACTTGGATCTTTTTCAGAAGGTTTTAAAATAAAAGTATTTCCACAAGCTATAGCCAATGGAAACATCCACATTGGAACCATTGCTGGAAAATTAAATGGAGTAATTCCAGCACAAACTCCAAGGGGTTGCCTTATAGACCAACTATCAACATTAGTTCCAACATTTTCTGTAAATTCACCTTTTAACAAATGTGGTATTCCACAGGCAAACTCAACAACTTCTAAACCTCTTGTTAATGATCCTTTCGCATCATCATAAACTTTACCATGCTCAGCAACGATTATTTTTGTTAACTCATCTGAATTTTTCTCTATTAATTCTTTAAACTTAAATAAAATTCTTGCTCTTTGTAATGGAGGAACTTGTGACCATGTTGCAAATGCTTTAGTTGCAATAGCAACTACATCATCAACATCTTTTTTTGATGCGAGATTTACTTTGGCTGAAACTTCTCCTGTTGCTGGATTAAAAACTTCGGAGGTTTTTTTTGAAGAACCAGAAAATGATTTACCGTTAACAAAGTGCTCTATAATTTTCATTTAAATTAATATGAAAATATAAGGATAAAATTAAGCTGTCAAATAATGAAGTAAAAAAATTATAGATCTTTGCTATGCTGGACTAGCATTTTTTTTATGGAGCCAATTGCCTTTGCTGGATTTAATCCCTTAGGACATGCATTAGTACAGTTCATAATTGTATGACATCTAAAAAGTTTAAGTTCATCTGCAACTTTCTTTAACCTTTTAACTCTTTCCTGATCTCTACTATCAATAATCCATCGGTAAGCTTGTAACAAAACAGCTGGCCCTAAATATTTCTCACCATTCCACCAATAACTTGGGCATGATGTTGAACAGCATGCACACATTATACACTCGTAAAGCCCATCTAATTTTTCTCTATCTTGTTTTGATTGATATATCTCTTTGTCACTTCCATTACTTTTTTTTTCAACTTGCAACCAAGGTTCGATAGATTGATATTGTTTATAAAGTTGATTTAAATTTGGAACTAAATCTTTAATTACTGGCATATGAGGAAGGGGATAAACTTTTATTTCATCTTTAATGTCTACTGCTGATTTTGTGCAAGCAAGGCCATTAACCCCATCAATATTCATGGCACAAGAACCACAAACACCTTCTCTACATGATCTTCTAAAAGTTAATGTAGTATCAATTTCGTTTTTAATTTTAATAAGGGCATCAAGAACCATTGGCCCACACTCATCCATATTAACTTCATAAGTATCTAGTCTTGGATTTTCTTTTGTCTCAGGATCCCATCGGTAAACTTTTATTTTTTTTAAATTTTTACCATTAGTTTTGTCTTTAAAATATTTACCCTCAACAATTTTAGAGTCTTTGGGTAAAGCAAACTGAACCATTAATATACTCTCGCTTTCGGAGGAAAATACTGCACTTCATTAGATAAGGTAAAATTATGAACATTTCGATAATCTATTTTTACTTTTTCGCCGTCTTGCCAAGCAAGTGTATGCTTCATCCAATTATCGTCGTCTCTTTCCTTAAAATCTTCTCTAGAGTGTGCTCCTCTGCTTTCTTTTCTATTTTCAGCGGAAGCCATTGTAACGAGTGATTGTCTTATTAGGTTATCAAACTCTAATGTTTCAATTAAATCTGTATTAAAAATTAAAGATTTATCGGAAACTGAAATATCATCCATTCCTATCCATGGTTTTCTTATTTCTTCCATTCCTTCTTTTAAAATTTTAGCATCTCTGAAAACTGCGCAGTTTTTTTGCATTGTTCGTTGCATTTTATCTCTAAGTACAGAAGTTGGTGTACCACCATTTGAATTTCTTAATTTATCAAATCTTGAAATTGATTTTTGGGTTTCGCTTTCTGGAATTGTTTCATGTTTTGAATTTGGTTTTACTATTGTTGCAGCTCGCATTGCGGCAGCTCTGCCAAATACCACAAGATCAATCAATGAATTAGATCCTAATCTATTTGCTCCATGTACAGAAACGCAGGCTGCTTCACCCACTGCCATTAAACCAGGCACAATAATATCTTTGTCATTTTCAGTTTTTGAAATTACTTCACCATAATAATTAGTTGGAATACCTCCCATGTTATAGTGAACTGTAGGTACAACTGGTATTGGTTCTTTTGTTACATCTACTCCAGCAAAAATTTTTGCAGATTCAGAAATTCCAGGAAGTCTTTCATGTAAAACTTTTGGATCTAAATGATTTAAATGAAGATAGATATGATCTTTATTTTTACCAACTCCCCGACCTTCATTAATTTCAATTGTCATAGATCTTGAAACCACATCTCTTGATGCAAGATCTTTTGCTGAAGGAGCATATCTTTCCATAAATCTTTCCCCCTCAGAATTAACTAAAAATCCCCCCTCGCCTCTAGAACCTTCAGTAATTAAACATCCAGCGCCATAAATACCTGTTGGATGAAATTGAATAAATTCCATATCTTGTAATGGTAAACCTGCTCTTAAGACCATTGCATTTCCATCTCCTGTGCAAGTGTGTGCGGAAGTTGCTGAAAAATATGCTCTTCCATAACCACCCGTTGCAAGAATTGTCATATTAGCTCTGAAACGATGAATGGTACCATCTTGTAAATTCCAAGCAGTAACTCCATGACACTTTCCGTCATGCATTAATAAATCTAACGCGAAATACTCTATAAAAAATTCAGTATTTTTTTTAAGTGCTTGTCCGTAAAGTGTATGTAGAATTGCATGTCCCGTTCTATCAGCAGCAGCACAAGTTCTTTGTGCAATGCCATTTCCATAATTTGCAGTCATCCCTCCAAATGGTCTTTGATAAATTTTTCCCTCTTCTGTTCTACTAAAAGGAACGCCATATTTCTCGAGCTCAATAACTGCCCTAGGAGCTTCTTTACATAAATATTCAATAGCATCTTGATCGCCTAACCAATCAGCTCCCTTTACCGTATCATACATATGCCAACGCCAATCATCCTCTGACATGTTTCCTAATGCAGCCGAAATTCCACCTTGCGCCGCAGCGGTATGACTTCTGGTTGGAAATACTTTTGAAATACATGCTGTTTTAAGTCCAGCTTCAGCTAAACCTACGGCCGCTCTTAATCCTGAGCCACCAGCCCCCACAACGATAACGTCATATTCGTGATCTATAATTGGATAAGTGCTCATAAAATAATTATTATTAATGATACAATGCCAACAAGAGGAAGTATAGCCGAGGTTAACATTATAATTTTTTTTAAAATACCCTTCATACTTTCATTTTGAATGTAATCTTCGATAATTTCACCTAAGCCTAATTTTAAATGAGTGCCAGCAAATATTAAAAATAAAATAAAAATAGCTATTGATAAGTGGCTATCAAAAAAATCTAGCGCACCTGTGTAGTCTTGATTAACTAAATCTACTAGGGAATATAATAAAAATAATAATAAAGGTATTAATACAATTGCACTAAGCCTTTGTAATACCCATTTATTTAAAGCATGATTTTTCATTAAATAATCCAAATAAAAAATGTTATTAAAATAGATGAAAGTAAAACCACTACTCCAGAAAGATTTGCAGTTTTAATTTCATAACCATAACCAAAATCCCAAGCAAGATGTCTAATACCATTCAACATGTGATAAACAAATGACCAGGTAAATCCGACTAAAATAAATTTTCCCAATAAGCTTCTTAGAAATTTTTGATAAAAATTATAATATTCAGGTCCTATTGCTAAAAATAAAACCCATAAAATAATTAAAAAAAACCCAGCAACGTTAAATACGCCTGTCATTCTATGTGTGATTGAGAGCAAAGAAGAAAACTGCCACTTATAAATCTGGATATGTGGGGATAACGGACCAGAGTTTTTTTCCATAAAAAATATTTAATTATTTTTTATATACTTTTTAACTAAAACCTCCGCTATTTGCACTCCATTAAAGGCCGCACCTTTTAATAAATTATCCGAAACTATCCATAAATTAATCGCATTTTTTGTAGGATCCTTTCTGATTCTAGAAATGTAAGTTAAAAAACTACCAGCACACTCTGCGGGAGTGGCATAGCCCCCATTTTTATGCTCATCAATAACCTTGCAACCAGCAGCTTTTGATAAAATAGATCTAATTTGCTTTATATTAAATCTTTTTTTTAGCTCAATATTTACTGATTCAGAATGTGAAATAAGTACCGGAACGCGAACGCAGGTTGCTGTTACTTTAATATTTTTATCTAGGATTTTTTTAGTTTCATTTTCCATTTTCCATTCTTCTTTTGTAGAACCATCTTTCATAAAAACATCAATATGGGGAATAACATTAAATGCTATTTGTTTGGTAAATTTTACGGGCTTAATCTTTTTCTTGGCCAAATAATCTTTTGTTTGAGAAATAAGCTCATCCATTGAAGCTTTTCCTGCTCCAGATACGGACTGATAAGTTGAGGTAACCACTCGAATTACTTTAAATTTATCGTGAAGAGGCTTGAGAGCTAAAACCAGTTGCGTTGTAGAACAATTTGGATTTGAAATAATATTTTTTTTTTTATAATTTTTAAGTGCATATTCGTTAACTTCTGGAATTACCAAAGGAATATCTTTTAACATTCTAAAATGTTTAGAATGTTCTATTACCGTTGAATATTTTGCAATTTTAGGAGCTAAAATTTTTGCAAGCTTTGACCCTGCGCAAAAGAAAGTAATATGGGCTTTTTTAAAATCGAAATTTTCTAAATTTTCAACTCTAATTTTTTTATTTCTGAATTTGATAAAACTACCAGCGCTTCGTTTTGATGATAATAAATATAAATTATTAACTGGAAATTTTCTTCTCTCTAAAGCTTCAACAGTTTTTCTTCCAACGTTACCTGTGCTTCCTACTATCGCTATATTAATTTTCATTTATTTTAATTTGGTAATTACCAAATCTCCCATTTGAGAAGTTGAAACTTTATTTTTACCCGACTCCATAATATCTGCTGTTCGATGTCCGTCACTTAGAACATCTTTAACTGCATTATCAAGCATGTCAGCGTCCTTATCCATATTAAATGAATAACGTAGAGCCATAGAAAAACTTAATATTGATGCAAGTGGATTTGCAATATTTTTACCTGCTATATCAGGTGCAGAACCGTGACAAGGTTCATACATTGATTTAAATTTTCCAGCTTTATTTTTGCCACTTAATGAGGCTGAGGGTAACATTCCAAGAGAACCCGTTAACATTCCAGCTTCATCTGAAAGCATATCGCCAAATAAATTATCAGTTACAATCACGTCAAATTGTTTAGGATTTCTAACTAATTGCATAGCACAATTATCCGCCAGCATGTGACTTAGTTCTACATCTTTAAATTCGTTCTTGTGTAATTCTTCTACCACTTCTCTCCACAACAAACCTGCTTCCATAACGTTAGATTTTTCGCACGAAGTAACTTTATTATTTCTTTTCCTTGCGAGTTCAAAAGCAACTCTGGCAACTCTTTGAATTTCACTTGTTGTATAAGTGTGTGTATTTATTCCTTTTTTTTCACCATTAGATAATTTTTCAACTCCTCTTGGACTACCAAAATAAATTCCTCCTGTAAGTTCACGGACAATCATAATATCTAAATCAGAGACAATCTCAGGCTTTAAAGTTGATGCATTGGCAAGTTCCTTAAAACAAATTGCAGGTCTTAAATTTGCAAATAACTCCAAATCCTTTCTAAGTCTTAGCAAAGCTCTTTCTGGTTTTTTAGAAAATTCTAATTTATCCCATTTTGGACCACCAACAGCTCCAAGCAAAACTGCATCGCTCTCTAAGGCTATTTTCATTACTTTGTCAGTAATTGGCTCGCCATGTTTATCAAAGGAAATTCCTCCTGCTAATTCTTCAGTAATCTCAAAGTCGGCAGATTTTTTTTTATTAAACCAAACAATAATTTTTTTAACCTCATTCATTACCTCCGGTCCTATTCCATCACCCGCAAGGATAAGAAGTTTTTTTTTCATTAATATAACCAAGGAGTTAGATTTTTTTTTCTTTGCTCAAAACTATTAATTTTAGAGTCTTTTTTTAAAGTTAGAGCAATATCATCGTAACCATTTAACAAACACTCTTTTCTAAATGACTCAATTTCAAAGTCAAAAGGTCTATTATCTCCCTTATGAATTTTTTGATCAATCAAATCTATTTCTATTTCTTTATTTTTTTTTGCAGCCTCAGATAATTCCTTAACTTGGTTTTCAGGAAGAATAATTGGCAAAATTCCATTTTTAAAACAATTGTTGTAAAAAATATCTGCAAAACTTTCTGCAATAATACATCGAATACCAAAATCCAGTAATGCCCATGGAGCATGCTCTCTTGATGAACCACAACCAAAATTTTTTCCTGAAATTAAAATTTTCGCTTTATTATAAGGAACATTATTCAAGATAAAATTTTTAATTTCTTTACCTTTTTCATCATATCGCATTTCATAAAATAAAGCAGAGCCAAGACCGGTTCTTTTTATGGTTTTTAAAAATTGTTTAGGAATAATCATATCCGTATCAATATTTGAAATTTGAAGATCGGCTGCAATACTTTTAAGTTTTGTAAATTTTTCCATTAAATAATTTTTCTAATATCTACAAATTTACCTTCAATTGCAGCTGCTGCTGCCATTACCGGACTCACTAAATGTGTTCTTCCACCCCGTCCTTGTCGTCCTTCAAAATTTCTATTCGAAGTCGAAGCACATCTTTCTTTTGGTTTTAATTGGTCTGGATTCATGCCAAGACACATTGAACATCCAGGCTCTCTCCAATCAAATCCCGAATCTTTAAATATTTTATCTAAACCCTCTTTTTCAGCTTGTAATTTTACAAGTCCAGAACCTGGAACAACAATTGCATCAACACTTTTATTTACTTTTTTTCCTTTAACTATTTTTGCAACTTCTCTTAAATCCTCAATTCTTCCATTGGTGCAAGAGCCTATAAAAACCTTATCAATTTTAATATCTTGAATAGCAGTATTGGGTTCTAAACCCATATAATCTAACGATCTAAGTATAGATTTTTTTCTATCCTCATTTTTTTCTAAATTAGGATCAGGAACTTTACCGTTAATTGATGCTGTATCTTGAGGGCTTGTTCCCCAGGTAACCGTTGGCTCAATATCTTTTCCTTGTAAATAAAGTTCTCTGTCAAATTTTGCATCCTTGTCGGTGTATAAAGTGCTCCAATATTTTAGGGCTTTTTCCCAATTTTCTCCCTTTGGAGCTAGAGGTCTACCTTTAATATAATCAAAAGTTTTTTGATCTGGAGCAACAAGTCCGGCTCTAGCGCCTGCTTCAATGCTCATATTGCAAACGGTCATTCTTTCTTCCATAGAAAAATTTCTAAAAACTTCTCCACAGTATTCAATAACGTAACCTGTTCCACCAGCTGTTCCGATATTTCCAATAATAGATAAGATCACATCTTTAGCAGTAACTCCTAATGGCAATTTTCCATCAACACTAATTTTGAAATTTTTTGCTCTACTTTGAATCAAAGTTTGTGTTGCAAGCACATGTTCTACTTCTGAAGTTCCAATTCCAAAAGCTAATGCGCCAAAGGCACCGTGTGTTGAAGTATGGCTATCGCCACAAACGATCGTCATTCCTGGCTGAGTAAATCCTTGTTCAGGACCAATTACGTGAACAATTCCTTGTCTTTTATCTGTTAAACCAAAAAATTCTATACCAAAATCTTTGCAATTTTTAGAAAGTGTCTCAACTTGAATTGCAGACTCTTTATCGGCAATTCCTTTTGATCTGTCAGTTGTTGGAACATTATGATCAACAACAGCTAATGTTGAGCCTGGTAATTTTACTTTTCTATTGGATAAACGTAATCCTTCAAATGCTTGTGGACTTGTAACTTCATGAACTAAATGTCGATCAATATATAAAAGTGATGTTCCATCACTTTGTTCATCAACTAAATGACTCTCCCATATTTTGTCGTAAAGTGTCTTTGCCATTAAATAAAAACTAGTATTACTTCTTTTTATTCTGAGCTTCTGTCTTTGGCGCTGAAGCTTTTTCCGCATTTTTTGGAGCCTGCTCAGCAGCTAAATCTGCTTGGGCTTCAATATTTTGGACTGCCTCTTTTTTTGGTAAAGGTTGAATAATATCTACACCTATTTTTTTTCTAATTTTTTCAGTAATTCTAGCTGATTTACCTGTTCTTTCTCTTAAGTAATAAAGTTTTACTCGTCTTACTTTTCCGCTTCTTATAACTTCAACGGACTCCACGTTTGGACTATGAACTGGAAATAATCTTTCAACACCCTCTCCAAAAGAAATTTTTCTAACTGTAAAAGTAGAGTTAATTCCTCGATTTTTTTTAGCAATACAAACTCCTTCGTAAGCTTGTATTCTTTGTCTTTTTCCTTCAATAATTCTCACGTTTACTTTTAAAGTATCTCCTGGAGAAAATTCTGGTAACTTTTTTTCACCGATTTTCTTTATATGAAGTTTATCTAATTCGTCTATTCTCATTGTAGAAATTTGCATTAAAATTTTGTTATTTATGATATTTTTCCCATAAGTCTTGTCTCTGGCGACGTGTTATATCCTCGGATTGTGCTAAGCGCCAGTCCTTAATTTTAGCATGATTTCCAGATAAAAGTACTTCCGGAACAGCTCTTCCTTTCCACTCTTGAGGTTTTGTATATTGAGGATATTCCAATAAATTATTTTCAAAACTCTCTTCATTTAAAGAGGAAGAATTACCAAGAACGCCTGGCAATAATCTAAGTATGGAGTCTAAAAAAACAAACGCTGCTGTTTCACCTCCGGATAAAATAAAATCACCAATGCTTATTTCTCTGATCTTTCTTTCTTCTATAACTCTCTGATCAATTCCTTCAAAGTGTCCACAAATAAGATCTACTCCATTTTTTTTTGATAATTGCTTTGCAATTTTTTGGGTTAATAATTCGCCTCTAGGACTTAAATAAATAAGTTCATTTTTAGAGTTTTTTGTATTTTTATCCAAACAATTATCTATTACGTCTGCACGCATTACCATTCCACTTCCTCCACCAAAAGGAGAATCATCTACACTCCGATGCTTATCCAAAGCATAGTCTCTGATGTTTATGACATCGAGAGACCAGATTTTATTTTCTCTAGCTCTTTTATAAAGCCCGATATCTAAAATCCCTGGAAAAAATTCAGGATATAGAGTGAATATTTTTGCAGACCACATAATAATTAGTTAGCTTTTGGCGCCTCCGCTTCTGGTGCTTTTTCTTCAGTCTTTGGAGCTTCTACTGGAGCTGGTTCAGCTGCTGGGGCTGCTGCTTCTGTCGCTGGAGCTGCTGCTGGCGCCTCTTTTGGAGCTTGTGCAGCTTTTAATCTTTCTTGTGCTTTCTTTTTAGGCAATCCTTTAATCGGATTATTTCTTTTTTCAGGAACTGGAGCAAGATTTGCTGCACCTAAAAATTTTGCAACTCTTAAAGTAGGTTTAGCCCCCATTTTAATCCAATGAGTTATTCTTTCTGACTCTAAGCTTAATCTTTCTGGTTTACTTTTTGGTAACAACGGATTGAAGTATCCAAGTTTTTCAATAAATTTTCCATCTCTTGGATTTCTAGAATCTGCAACTACGATTTGATAAAAGGGTCTTTTTTTAGTTCCCCCTCTAGATAGTCTTATTTTTAACATTTTTTCCTTTCTATTTTAGATTATTAAATAACTCTGGAGGTATTCCATCTAAACCACCAAAATTTCTTCCGCCACCTTGAGACATTCTTTTCATTATTCCTGTCATCATTTTATGTTGTTTTAGAAGCTTGTTTACAAAAGCGATGTCAGTACCTGAACCATTCGCTATTCTTTTTTTTCTAGATCCATCAATAATCTTAGGATTATCTCTTTCTTTGGGAGTCATTGATAAAATAATTGCTTCTTGCTTACCAATAAGTCCCTCATCAATATTAGCCTCGTCTATTTGTTTTTTTATTTTTGAAATACCAGGGATCATTCCTAAGACTTTCCCCATACCACCAATTTTTTTCATTTGTCTAATCTGTTTTAAATAATCATTAAAAGTAAATTGTCCTTTCTTAAAATTCTCTTCTAACTCTTCAACTTCCTCTTTTTTTAGATTTTCAGATACTTTTTCAACAAGAGATACCACATCTCCCATTCCTAAAATTCTATTTGCAATTCTTTCTGGATGAAATATTTCAAAATCATCTATTTTTTCACCAACCCCTAAAAATTTTATAGGACAATTTGCAACCGACTTCATACTAAGAGCGGCCCCACCTTTTCCATCCCCATCTATTCTTGTTAATATTATTCCAGTCAAATCTACTGTTTTTTTAAATTCACTTGCTATATTTACGGCATCTTGTCCCGTTAGAGAGTCAGCTACTAGAAAAGTCTCAATGGGCTTAATTATATTTTTAAGATTATTTAATTCACTCATCATGACACTATCAATTTGCGTGCGTCCTGCAGTATCAAAGATAATGACATCTGAACCCGATAGAGATGCAGCTGCTAAAGTTCTTTGCGTAATTTCTGTAGGGAGTTGTCCTTCTATAATTGGAATAGTTTGAATATTATTTTGACTGCCAAGTAACTCTAATTGTTTTTGAGCTGCAGGACGATAAACGTCTAAGCTTGATAGCATTACTTTTTTATTAAAATTCTTTTCAATAAATTTTGCAATTTTTGCTGAAGTTGTTGTTTTTCCTGAACCCTGTAAACCTACTACTAATATCTTTGCTGGCGGAACTGTATTGAGATTAATTTCTGATTTTTCACTACCTAAAATTTTAACGAGTTCATCATATACAATTTTAACAAGCAATTGTCCTGGGGTTATAGATTTAAGAACTTCCTGCCCAATAGCTTTAGGCTTAACATTTGCAATAAATTCTTTAGCAACAGAAAGAGCTACATCGGACTCAAGAAGAGCCTGACGAATTTTTCTTAACCCTTCATCAACTTGTTTTTCATCTAATTGAGTGCTTTTACTAAAAAAAGAAAAAGCAGACTCAATTTTACTTGTTAAATTTTCAAACATTTTTTTTCTCCAGCAGCAATCGCACTAGTGGGCGAATATCGCTGACTAGTGTTGATCTCCTTCATTAGAAGGACACCACAAAACCTGCTTATTTTTGTGGAAAATTTTATTAAAAGTATATTTTACTATTTTAAAAGTCAATAATTGAGAATATTTGTAAGATACAACAGCGAAACAGATGATCGAAATACAAGCTTATAAAATGGATGGCCTCGGCAATGACTTTATCATCATTGATAGAAGAAAAGAAAAAATTGATATCTCAAAACAACAAATCATAAATATTGCAAATAGAAAACAAGGCCCAGGTTGTGATCAAGTTATTCTTATAGATAAAGATAAAGAAAAAAAAACAAACGCTAAAATAACTTTTTATAATTCTGACGGTGGGGAAACAGGGGCATGCGGAAATGGCTCTAGATGTATTTCTTACTTCTTAATGAATGAAAAAAAATTAAATAAATCAAAAATTAACACTGAAAGCGGAATTTTAAATGCAAAACTTACGGGAAAAACTGAAGTATCTGTTGATATGGGAATGCCCAATTTTGATTGGAAAAAAATTCCTTTAGCAAAAAAAATGAATCACGCAAAAGTTATGATTAAAACTAAAACTTTTGGAATTTTATCAGGATATACATTGAGTATTGGGAATCCCCATATTATTTTTTTTAAAAATATAACATTTGAACTGCTAAAAAAAATTGGTCCGCAGATTGAACATCATGAATTTTTTCCACAAAGATGTAATGTCACTTTTGCTGAGGTTATGAATAAAAAAAATATAGCAGTAAAAGTTTGGGAAAGGGGTGCAGGATTAACTTTAGCTTGCGGTACTGCTGCTTGCGCTACGGCAGTAGCTGCAAATAAATTAGGACTTACTGGAAAAAAAGTTAATATTCATTTTAAAAATGGAACTCTTCAAATTGAATGGGCTAAAAATAAACATATTATAATGACCGGATCTGTTTCAAATATTAATAACATAAGCCTTAAAATATAATTCTTAATGAATTTTTTTAAAAAGCTTAAAGAAAGTCTAAAAAAAACTTCAGAAAAATTTACAAAGGGAATTGATGAAGTTTTTAATAAATCTAAACCGCAAGCAGAAATTCTTCAGGATATTGAAGATATTCTCATTCAAGCAGATGTTGGGATTAATTTTGTAGAAGAGTTTAGAAAAAATATAGCTAATAAAAAATATAGCAAAGAAGAATTAACAAAAGAAAATTTCTTTCAAGCAATCGCACAAGAAATAGAGGAGATTTTAATACCTTTACAAAAAGATTTTTTTTCAACAAAGCATAATAAGCCAACCGTCGTATTAATTTGCGGTGTGAATGGAGTTGGAAAAACAACCACTATTGGAAAATTATGTAAAAAACTCAAAGATCAAGGTAATAAAATTATCGTAGGAGCTGCTGATACTTTTAGGGCTGCGGCCATCGATCAATTAGAACTTTGGTGCCAAAAGATTAGTGTTGAAATAGTAAAGTCAGATATTGGCTCCGATCCAGCCTCTGTTGCATTTAAAAGTTTTGAATATGCAAAAAAAAATAATGCTGATTATTGTGTGATTGATACAGCGGGGCGACTACAAAATAAAAAAAATTTAATGGAAGAGTTCTCTAAAATTATTAGAGTTTTAAAAAAAATTGATAATGATGCACCTCATGAGACTATTTTAGTTCTTGATGCAACAACCGGACAAAATGCGATTAATCAAATTGAAGAATTTAAAAAAATTACTCCAATCACTGGAATTATTATGACTAAATTAGATGGGACAGCAAAAGGAGGAATTCTCGTTGCTATTGCAAAACAATTTAAAATCCCAATTTATGCAATCGGAATAGGTGAGAAAGAGGAAGACTTAGATAACTTTATTGCAAAAGACTTTGTGCAAGCTTTTATTAAAAATTAATTTAAAGTTTTTATAAACTTATCTAGTTCAGTTTTTAATTCAAAATTATAAGTCATCATGTGACGATCAAATTTAGGAAAATATCCATATTTTTTTGATTGAATTTCATCAAATAATTTTTTTCCCATGGCAATAGGTATTATTCTATCAGCCCCTCCATGCATAACTAGGACAGGCGAGGTAATGTTTTTAATTTTTTTTAAACTTAAGTATTTATCTTTTAATATAAAATCCACTGGTAAATAAGGATAATAAATCTTAGCTGCATCAACGATGGAGGTATAGGGAGACTCTAAAATTATTCCTGCAAATTTTTGATTTTGCGCAACCTCAATAGCAACACCAGTTCCTAAGGACTCTCCGTACAAAATTATTTTATTCTTTAAAATATTATTCTTCTCCAACCAGTCTATTGCACTTCGTGCATCACTATACAATCCTTGTTCTGTTGGACTGCCCCTATTACCGCTAAATCCTCTCCAAGAAATAATTAAATAATTTAAATTTAAATTTTTTAACTCGTTTAATTTATAAATCCTATTTCCTAATTCGCCAGCATTTCCATGAAAAAATAATACCGTATATGTATTTTTAGGATTTTTATAAAACCATGATTTTAAAATTATACCCTCTGTAGATGGTACAAATACTTCTTTGACCTCTGGATTTAATTTTTCTCCACGTAAATAATTATTTTGATAGGGATGATATAAAAAATTTCTTTGAAAAATGTACATATACGTACAAACAGAAATATAAAGAATACTAAAAGATAAAAAGACGTATAAGAAAATTCGTCTTAATTTCATTATCTTCTTAAAGCTTTTATAAATAAATACAAAGCACTATGATCCAAATTTGCTCTTCCAGATTTTACAGTCTTTGCATAGAGTTCTTGGACTTTTTTAGCAATTGGTAAATTTAATTTATATTTTTTTGCAGTACTAATGATGTTGTTCATATCCTTAAGCTGGGTTGATGCTTTTCCGCCTGGTTTAAAGTTTTTGGTTAATATTCTTAAACCATGATTTTTAAGAATTGGACCGCCTGCAAATCCTTGTAACATAATTTCTCTCACAGCTTTTGGATCTGCTCCTGCTGCCTCTGCTAAAATTAATGCTTCTGAAACAGCTCCGATACTAATTCCTACAATTGTTTGATTTGCTAATTTTGCAACTTGGCCACATCCAGTTTTACCAACATAAATTGCAGTACCCATACTTTTAAATAATGGCATCACGACATTAAATATTTTTTTATCTCCTCCTACCATAATAGCTAAATTTCCTTTTTCAGCGCCTATAGTGCCTCCAGAAACAGGGGCATCTAAAAAAAATACTTTCTTTTTTTTTAAAGCATTACCAATTTGTAAAGCTGTGGTTTGAGTTGTTGAACTCATATCAATTACAATCTGTCCTTTTTTTAAGTAGGGTTGAATCTTTTTTATAAGAACTGTTTTACAAACATCATCATTTGCTAGCATTGAAACTATAACTTTAGAATTTTGAACTAAATCTTTTATATCAGAAAAAACTTTTGCTCCTTTTTTTTTTAACTCTAAAGTTTTTCCGGAAGTTCGATTCCAAACATTTAATTTAAATTTTTTTGCTAAAATATTTTTGGCCATAGGCAGACCCATTAAGCCAGTGCCAATAAATCCTACAGTTTTGATTGAATGGGTCATCGAAGTTTAAATAAATTTTTATTTGCTAAAAATATTCCTATAAAAACAAAAAATCCACCAAACCAGTGAAAATTATATAATTTTTCATTAAATAAAAAATAACCATAAAGTGCACTATAAATTGGCATCATATAAACTGTAAGGCCAGTGAGGCTAGCGCCTAGATATTTTTGTAATTTTGCATACATTTGGAATGCAATAATTCCTGGAAAAACAGCAGCAACTATTACCCAAAAATAGAAATCTTTATTAAACTCAGTTGTATAAAAATATTTTTCCTCAATATAATACATTGGGGCAAGAAAAATAGTTCCTGCTAAGGCCATCAATGTAAATTTAGTAAATAAATCAAACTTACTTTTCCAATGCATTAAATACACAGAATATACAGCCCAGCTTATCATTGCCCCTAAAATCCACAAATCACCCTTAGTAAATGATAAATTAATTAAATTTCTAAATTGACCATTACAAACAATTATAAGAACTCCAAGTAAGCAACATAAAGTTCCAAATAATTGAAGTTTGGTAATTTTTTCGCGATAAAATATTACTGAAATTAGAATTATAAATATGGGTGATGCCGAATAAATGATACCCATATTAATTACAGTTGTCGTAAGTCCACTTATATAAGGAAATGCACCGCAGAAAGTAAATCCTGTAAGACCTAGTATTAAAAGCTTTGGCGCCTCAGATATTAAATCTTTAAAATTTTTTCTAATTGATGGAAAAACAAATGGAAGGAAAATTAAAAACGCAAGTAACCACCTCCAAAAAGCAAGGGATACTGGAGGAATAAAACCTGATGCACCTCTTGCAATAGCTAAATTGCTAGTCATAAAAATTGGTTGAGCAAATAATAAAAAGAAAGCAAAAATCGAAACTTCTTTTTTTTTCAAAGATATTTAAAGAAAAATTTATTTTTTTATTTTTTTGATATGATCATAAGCATCATATAAAAAAAAACCTAAACTTAAAATTAGAACTAACCAAACTGGAACTGATGCTGAAAAAGTAATAATGGGTGACTTAGTTATGCTCGTTGCTATTTGATAAAAAAACCAAGAAACAGAAACTATACCGATAATGATACTTAAAGTTCTAATCATTTTTTTTTATTTTTTTTCAAAAGCCAATTAGCAGTTTGTAATAATCTAACATCATCTAGTTTCTCACCAACTAACTGAACTCCTAATGGTAATTTACCAGAACCCTCAATTAATGGCAATGTAATTGCTGGCATTCCTAAATAAGTCCATGTTGTGCAAAACTCTGGGCTACCGGTATACGAAAGTCCCTTTGGTGCATAACCTGTGGTTGCGGGAGTAATGATCGCGTGATAGTGATGAAAGGCTTCTTTAAAAGTATCATAAATAATTGCTATTTGATCAACGGCCTCTGCATAATCCTTTGCTTTATAAGAAAGACCTCTTTCAATAGCTTCGATCATTTTTTTTCCTATTTTTTTTTTATGCTTTTCATAAGTAGATAAAAAATTATAAGCCATGTCTGTTTCATGAATTATTTTATGATAATCAAAAATCTTTTCAAAGTAACTAGGATTTGAATAAACTGTTACTTGTTTATCAATTTTTTTTAAAAACTTTTCGAAATCTTTTTTTGCATCTTCGTCTAAATTTTTCCATTTAGAAGTTGCAATAAAAATCAATTGTGGCTCAAAAAAAGGCTTTGCTTGAACTCGGTTTAAAAAATCTTCTGTTGGATAAGAGATGGTAGATTTATCCTGAAGGTCTTTTTTGATAATCACTGATGAACAAAGTGCAACATCCTCAACATTTCTTGCAATCACACCCACTTGATCTAGAAGAAAAGATTGTGCTAGGGCCCCATCTCTTGAAACTAAACCATAAGTCGGTTTATAACCTACAACACCACAGTAAGAAGCAGGACGTATGGTTGAGCCGTTAGTTTGTGAGCCTATTGCAATTGGGGCCATAAAAGAGGCAACAGCTGCTGCTGAACCACTAGAAGAACCCCCTGGAGTTCTTGAATAGTCATGAGGATTAGTAGTTTTTCCAGGATCAAAATATGCAAGTTCAGTGGTTACGGTTTTACCCATAATAATTGCTCCCGCAGACCTTAAAATGCTTACAACTTTTGCATCATCCCTTGATTGATAATTTTCTCTAATAGGTGTGCCATACTGTGTTGGCATATCTTCGGTTTTAAAAATATCTTTTATAGCTACGGGAAGTCCATGCAGAGGTCCTAGGGGTTTTCCTGAAAGGCGCCATTCATCTTTTTCTTGAGCCTTTTCTAAAAAGAATTTTTTATCAAAGAAAGCCCAAGCTTTTATTTTGTTTTCAAATTTTTCAATTCTATCAATAAAACTTTTAGCAACTTCAACAGATGAAATTTCACCTTTTTTTGTTTTTTCAATTATTTCCAAAGCGGAAAGAAAACATAAATCCATAATTTAATTTGAAAGATTATCTTTTGGTCTCAGCACCAAATAATACATCTGGAAGCCAAGTGGCAAGGCCCTCAAAATTATAAAGCAAAACCATCGACAACATGACAACAAAAAGAAACGGTATCATTCCAATAAATATTTCAGATAATAAAACATTTTTAGATTGAACACCTTTTAAATAATAGGCGGACATGGCCATGGGTGGTGTTAAGAAAGACATTTGTAAATTTAATCCAACAAGAATTGCAAAGAAATAAGGATCAATCCCATATAATTTTAATAGAGGTAAAAATATTGGAACAAAGATAATTAATATCTCAGTCCATTCTAAAGGAAATCCAAGTAAAAAAATTATAATTTGAGTTAAAATTAAAAACTGCCATGGCTCTAAACCAAGACCTGCAAAAAACTCTTCAAAAACTTTGTGTCCCCCTAAATATGAAAACACTGAAGCAAAAGTCCAAGAACCAACAAATAACCACATAATCATCGCAGAAGAACGTGTTGTTAAATAAACTGACTCTTTAAGATTTTTCCAATTCATATTTTTATAATAGAATGCAAGTAGGATTGCCCCGATTGCTCCAGCAGCGGCAGCTTCTGCGGGCGTTGCAAGACCTAAAAGAATTACTCCAAGAACTAATAAAATTAAAATAAGTAAAGGAATGAAATCTTTGATTAAATTTCTATAAATTACTAATTTTGGAGGAAGTTCTGAAAGTTTAGGTTTTGGAGCAAGATGCGGATAAAAAATTCCAACCCCGATACAATAAACACAATAAAGTCCTGCTAATATCATTCCTGGAATAAAAGCAGCTGCAAACAATCTAATTGGCGATAAAGAAGCCATGGCCGCATAAACGATAAACATGATGCTTGGTGGAATCAAAATACCCAGAGTTCCTCCAGCACATATAACTCCTGATGCAAATTTTTTATTATAACCTGCGCGTATCATTGCGGGCCAAGCTAAAAGTCCCATCAAAGTTACGACTGCGCCAACGATTCCTGTCGCTGTAGAAAAAAGGGCACAAGTTATTAATGCTGCAACAGCCATGGAGGCTGGAAGTTTTGCAGTTGCCATTCTAATGGACTCGAACAGTCTTGTAATAATTCCAGATCTTTCAACTACATATCCCATGAAAAGAAAAAGAGGTACTGCGATCAAAACGTGGTTTTCCATCACGGAGTGGGTATTTTTAACAACTAAGTCAAAAATTCTGTTTGCAAAAATTCCAGCCTCAGCAACTTTTGAAGGATCAAGATAGGCATAATATCCAAAAAAAATTCCAAGTGCTAAAAGAGTAAATGCAATAGGAAATCCTAAAAGGACAATAAAAATAAAACTGAACATCATTACTAATGCAACTTGTGGATTAGTCAGTCCTAAAAGTGTCTGTTCCATTTTATATTTCTATGCTTTTTTTTTCTTTATTAAAACTTTCTCTAACTCTTCTTCTTCAACATTTCTAACCGGCCACTGACCTTCCTTTAGAGCTATAATGCATCTAAAAACCTCAGCCACACCCTGTAAAACTAAAAGTATTCCTGCTAGCGGTATTAAAGTTTTGAATGCATAAACTTGTATTTGCGCTGGACTATTCCAGCTAGTTTCTTTTAAAATCCATGCTTTGGCAGCATAATTATAACCAGTATAAGTGAAGGCGATACAAGCTGGAAAAAAAAATAAAAAATATAATATTAAATCTGAACTCGCCTGAAATTTCACTGAAGTTTTTCTATATAACATATCCGCTCTAACGTGTGATTGAACTGAAAGAGCATAAGCGCCTGCCATCATAAAAGCTGCACCATACATTTGGATTGAAAGATCAAAAGCCCATAAAGTCGGCATGTTAAAAAAATATCTTGCGAAAATCTCATAACCAACAGCGATAGTTAAAGCAAAAGTGCACCAGCCAAATGCCTTTCCAATCCAAGTGCTTAATTCATCAACTGCTAAAATATAAGATCTCAATTAATCCCCCTTAATTAGCTTAAAACAAAAAGGGGTACTTTCATACCCCTTTTTGAATTCAATCTAATTTTTATTAAACTACTACTTTAGATGGATCTCCAAAGTATTGTCTATAAGCAATTGTATAATCTGGTTGGTTCATGAATAAATATTTCATGACAGATTTTGCATATGCTTTTTGAGATTCAACGATTCTCTTAAATAAAGGATCTTTTGCTGAAAAGTCAGCAACTACTTTATCCCAAGACTTCATCTGTTCAGCCAAGATATCTTTTGGCGTTGGAAAAGGTTTAACGCCTGACTCTTTAACAAGTTTGTTAAGATCGTCAGAATATCTCTTAAGAGCGTACCAGTAGTTATCGCTATTCGCTGCTTCTGCTGCTATTCTTAAGATCGACTGATGTTGTTTAGATAAGCTATTAAATTTTTTAGTATTAAAAGTTATCTCAAACATTTCTTGTGATTGATGGAAACTTCCTAATGAGTAGAATTTAGAAACATCCTGCATTCCGAAGTTTTTATCAGATGAAGGGTTGTTAAATTCTGCTGCATCAATAAGACCTGTTTTCATTGCAGGTTGAATTTCTCCACCTGGTAATTGAAGAACAGTCATTCCCATGCCTTGAAGAACGTTAGTCGCTAAACCAACAGTTCGGTATTTCATACCTTTAACGTCGGCTACAGACTTAAGTTCTTTTTTAAACCAACCAAAAGGTTGAGCTGGCATCGGCATTGCAAAGAAACCTACGTAATCTAATTTCGTAGCTTTTAATGTTTCTTCATACAAAGCTCTTCCTCCGCCGTACTCAATCCATCCCATTAATTCTTGGGATGAGAAACCATAAGAAGGTCCTGTTCCAAACAATGAAGAGGCAGGGTTTTTTCCATACCAATAAGCTGTAACAGTGTGACCAGCATCAACAACACCTGTGCTAACACCATCAGCTATCTCAGCAGTTTTTAATACAGCATTGACTGGTAGAACTTCTACTTTCAATGATCCACCGGACATTGCTTCAACTTTTCTAGCATATTGCTTATTCATTTCAAAAAATGGATCTGCATCAGATGGTCCCCATGCAGATTGCATTTTTAAAGTCACTGCACTTTGCGCAACTGAAATATTTGGCATAGCAAGTGACGCAGCGGCAACAGCACCTGTGGCTGCAGCGGCTTTAAAAAACTTACGTCTTGAAGTTTTTTTAGACTCCAATGACGTAACTTTGTCTTTTAGTTTTGTCATTTATTTTCCCTTATTTAGTTAATTAACTAGAGCAGATATAATCAAAAAAATTAAAAAGAGTCTCTTATTAAAATACCTAAATATACGCTTAAATTAATCAGTAAATCAACTTTAGATTGTATTAATTTTTATCTGTCTTTAAATAAATTTAATAACTATTAAACCCTTAATTTTCATGAATAACGAACTTATCATTTTAGTTAAGATAATTTTAATCGACCTTGTTCTTTCTGCTGACAACGCAATTATTATTGGAATGGCAGCTTCTCAATTTGATAATCAAATCAGAAAAAAGGTTTTAATTTACGGCACAATTGCTGCGGTTGTTTTTAGAATTATATTTGCTGGACTAACGGCCTTTTTATTAAAATTTCACGGTATCAAAACTGCAGGAGCACTCATGCTATTTTGGGTAGTTTACAAATTGTATGTCGATATTCTTCAAGAAAAAAAAAATAATGAAAATGTACATAAATTTAATATTCAAGAAAGTGAAAAGAGTAAATTAGGAAAAGCGATTTTTACAATTCTACTTGCAGATTTTTCATTAAGTTTGGACAACGTCATAGCTGTAGCAGGAGCTGCTGGGGATCATTATACATTATTAGTATTTGGTTTAATATTATCGATTGTATTAATGATAACATTAGCAAATTTTATTTCACTTTATATTAAAAAATATAAGTGGATTGGTTGGCTTGGTTTGTTATCTATTCTATGGGTTGCTTTTGACTTGCTCTATCAAGATTATAAATATTTCTTTTTATAAAAAATCTTAATTCACTTGATCTTTTGGTTTTTTCCCTTGAAAAAAATTCTCTAAATTATCAATGGCTCTATTACCCATATCAATTCTAGTTCTAATAGTCGCACTTCCTAAATGAGGAAGTAAAAAAAGATTATTTAATTTTAAATATTCAGGATTAATTTTAGGTTCACCATTATAAACATCGAGACCTAAGGCAAAAACTTTTCCACTCTTCATTGCCTTAATCATTGCAGTATCATCAATGATATCTCCTCTCGCTGCATTTGTAACCACAGCTCCGTCAGGCAAATAATTAATTGATTGTTCATTAACTAAATTTGTCGTTTCTTTAGTTGCTGGACAATTAATTGATAAAAATTCACTGTTATTAAATAATGACTTAATATTATCATGATAAATTGCTCCCTCTTCTAAGTGAGCGGCTAATTTTGTTCTGTTATGATAATGAATTTCCATGCCAAAACCTCGTGCACGTTTTGCAACTGCTCTACCAATTCTTCCCATACCAAGAATCCCTAATTTTCTATTAGACATTTGTTTTCCAAGTAAAAAATCTGTTTTCCATGACCAACTTTGTTCTTCAGCAAATTTTCTTCCCTCATAAGCTCTTCTTGATGCTCCTAATAAAAGTAAAATCGAAATATCAGCTGTTGCCTCTGTTAAAACTTCTGGAGTGTTCGTTACAACTATTCCTTTTTTTGCTGCAGCATCAATATCAATATTTCCAAAACCAACGGCATAGTTTGCGATAATTTTTACTTTATTTGAAAGTTTATCAATTGCAGATGCATCTATTTTATTTGTCCCAAAACATAAAATACCATCACAGTCTTTTGATAACTCAACAATATCTTCAGTCGTGTAAGGTTTTTCTTCTTTATTCAACTTCACATCAAATAATTTTTTAACACGCTCTTCGGTTTCTTTTAATAAATTTTTTGTAACTAAAACTTTTTTTTTCATAATAAATTTATTGCCACAGGTTTGCTTCCTCCTGTGTACCAATTTAAAATTTCTATAGTATGTACAATGGGTATTTTTGTTCCTGATGAAATTTGAGTCATACATCCAATATTTCCAGTTGAAATAAAGTCAGGTTTTACTTTATCAATATTTGAAACTTTTCTTTTTAATAGCTCTGAGGCCATTTCATCTTGTAGCAAATTATAGGTCCCAGCTGAACCACAACATAAATGACCATCGGGTATCTCAACTATTTCATTACCAGTTTTTTTTAATAAATCCATTGGCTGTTTATGAATTCTTTGTCCATGCTGCATCGAACAGGCTGAATGGTAAGCAATTTTAAATTTTTTTTCCTGATTAATATAATTCAATTTAATATTTTTTCCTAAATATTCGGTCACATCCTTTGCAAGCGATGAAACTATTTTTGCTTTTTTTCTAAGTTCTTTATCTGGGTGATCTCTAAAAATATAACCGTAATCTTTTAATGTAGTTCCACAGCCTGAAGTGGTTACTAAAATTGCATCAAGACTCTTTTCTTCATACCATTTAAACCATGAATTAATATTATTTATAAAAGATTTATGAGCTAAATTTTCTTTGCCTAAATGATGGTTTAGTGAGCCACAACAATCAACCTGTTTTGGCACAATCACCTCAACTCCATGCCTATTCAATATCTCAATTGTTGCATCGTTAATTTGTGGAGAAATAACTCTTTGTACACAGCCTGTAAGCAGGGCAATTCTTGCGTAAGTTTTTCCAACTGGTGAGTATATTTCCTTATTTTCCTGTTTAGATTTTGGAAAAGAATTTGGCATATATTTCAACATATTTTTAATTTTTTTTGGGAATAAAAATCTAAAAGGATAAAATAATCTAGCCGAGTAACCAGCCATTCTAAATAAAGTTGGGCTTGGTAAAATTTTGGAAAGCAAACTTCTAATAAATCTATCGAAAAAAGGTCTAACAAAAGTTTTTTCTATATGATTTCGCGCATGATCTACGAGATGCATATAATTAACACCTGAAGGACAAGTGGTCATACAAGAGTAACATGATAAACATCGATCAATATGCTTTGCTATTTTTTCATTGGCTGGCTTATCATTCTCCAGCATATCTTTAATTAAGTAAATTCGGCCACGCGGACCATCAAGCTCATCTCCTACAATTTGATAGGTTGGACAAGTTGCATTACAAAATCCACAATGCACACATTTTCTTAAAATTCCATCTGCAGAGGTAATATTGCTATCTTGAAGTTGTTTTTTTGTAAAATTTGTTTGCATTATATTCCTGAATACATTTTTCCTGGATTTAAAATCTTTTTTGGATCAAAACTCTCTTTAATCTTTAAAGACAAAACTTTAATATTCTCATCGACAGTTGTCAAAAAATCTTCTTTTATACGCATATGATTAGGTGCCTTAATAATTGTCATGTGCCCGGCTAGTTTCGTAACTTCTGTTCTTAGTTGTCTCAGTAGTACGCTATCATTTTCTGGTATTTCAGCCCAAATTAAATTACCCGCCCAATCTATTACATATTTTAACTCTTCATTCTCAAATTTATTTATAAACTGATCTGTATTTACTGGTGGCAAAATTATTTTTGCAACTATATTTTTACTATTATTAAAAAATTGCAGATCTGTTGTATTTTTCCAAAAAATTCTTGATTGATAGTTTTCAAGAACTGAGATTGTTTTTTTATATTCATCAAATAATTTTTTTAAAGTATTAATTCTTTCAACCACTGAAATTTTTGGTCCTTCAAGACGTATGGCTGTAATGGAGGTTGTTGTGTCTAGATCGTTTAATTTAAAAAATTTTGACATTTTTGCTGGATAAAAACATGCGCCAGAAATTTCAACAGAAGTTTGCATTGATTTTGAAAAAATATTTAAAGCTTTTTTTAAATTAATATTATTAACCAATAAAGTTTGGCTTTCTTCATTTTTTGGCTGAACTTTCAGTACAATCTCAGTCAAAGCAACTAAAGTTCCATACGATCCAGTTATAAGTTTACTCACATCATAACCTGTTACATTTTTAACAACGGTCCCTCCTGATTTTACAATTTCACCTTTGCCATTTATTCCTCTAAATCCTAAAATATGATCTCTTAAAGCGCCCGCTCTAAATCTACGTGATCCTGATAAATTACAAGCAACAGCCCCGCCAACAGATCCTTTGTTACTTTGCCCGGTATATAAAAAACCCATATCAGGTGGTTCAAAGGATAATTCTTGATTTTTTTTATCTAACTCAATTTCAACCAAGGCAAGGGGCGTGCCTGCTTTTACTTTAATGTACAGCTCTTCTGGAAAATATTCGATAATTCCACTTAAATTTTTTAAATGCAAAGATTTAGAACACTGAATTAGTCTGCCTATTGATTTCGAATTATGTCCTGTAATTTCAATAGGAACTTCTTCAGAATTACAATTTTTAATAAAATCGGCAACCTCATGTTCGCTTGATAGCGAATAAATTTCAGGCATTAAAATCTTGGGATATCTTTAAACTTTGTATCTCCTTTATGAACATGCATTTTACCACCCTCTGCACAACGGTGAAGAATTGGATATACCTTACCTGGATTCAAAAGAGATTTTTCATCAAATGCTTGTTTAATATTTAGTTGCTGCTGAATATCTTCATCGTTAAACATTTCACACATTAAATCTCTTTTCTCGATTCCAACACCATGCTCTCCAGTTAATACGCCCCCTACTTTTACACAATATTTTAAAATATCTGCGCCAAATTTCTCAGCTCTCTTCAGTTCACTTTTAACATTTGAGTCAAACATGATCAAAGGATGTAAATTTCCATCCCCTGCATGAAAACAATTTGCAACTCTTAAGCCATGTTTTTGTGAAAGCTTAGTAATTTCTTTCAGGACTTCGGCTAATTTTTTTCTAGGAATTGTTCCATCCATGCATAAATAATCAGGCGACATATCACCAATTGCAGGGAATGCTGCTTTTCGTCCAAGCCAGAACCTTAATCTTTCTTCATCATTTTTGCTTATACGCAAATATGTGGATTTATTTTTCTTAGCAATTTCTTCTACTCTTTTTATTAAAATATTTACTTCACTTTCAGTTCCATCTAACTCAACAATTAAAATTGCTTCTACGTCTTTCGGATAACCAGCCTTGGCATAATTGTCTGTGGCTTTTATTAAAGGCTTGTCCATTATTTCCATTCCTGCAGGGATAATCCCTCCTGAAATTATATCTGAAACACATTGACCAGAATCTTCTACGCTTTGAAAACCTAAAAGCAGAGCTTTGACTGACTGCGGTTTTTTTAAAATTTTAACTGTCACTTCTGTTAAAACTCCAAGTAACCCCTCTGACCCAGTGATTAAACCTAACAGATCATAGCCTTCAGATTCTAATTTTTTTCCACCAAATCTCATAATCGTTCCATCCATCAGAACAATTTCAACGCCAAGAACGTTATTAGTTGTGGTTCCATATTTTAATGAATGAACTCCTCCAGAATTCTCCGCAATATTTCCTCCAATTGAACAGGCGATTTGACTTGAAGGATCTGGCGCATAATAAAAACCATTATGCTCCACAGCTTTTGTTAGAGATAAATTGGTAACCCCAGGCTGAGTAACAACACACCTATTTTCAAAATCAATTTCTAAAATTTTATTGAATTTACTAAGACCTAACAAAACGCAATCTGCTAAAGGCAATGCTCCACCAGAAAGACCTGTGCCGGATCCTCTTGGAACAACCTTAATATTATTTTTATGACAATATTTTAAAATATCACTAACTTCTGCTGTGTTTTCAGGAAGAACAACGGCCATTGGTTTTTGTTTATAAGCGCTTAATGCATCTGTCTCATAGGGAGTTATTCCCTCTGGATCTGAAATAATATTAATTGAATTTGTAAATTTTTTTAAATCACGAACAATACTTTCTTTATCATTTAAAACTGATTGATCGATTTTAGGCATTGTTAGGGTGGACATGCTTCAAACTTATATTATTTTTGTTGATATATATAGGTATTTACGAATTAAAAAAAAACTTTATTTGACAACAGTTTTTTTAATTTTTTCTAAAGCTTTTTCAATATTTTCATATGAATTAGCAAAACTAAATCTAACAAAATCTTTAGCAGATTTACCAAAGCTGACACCTGGGATAATTGCAACACCCGCTTCATTTAAACATTTATCCGCAAACTCATTACCATTCATTCCTGTCCCACTAATATTGGGAAATACATAAAAAGCTCCGCCGGGATTATTACAAGTAATGCCTTTAATACTATTCAACCCATCCACAATTAATTTTCTTCTTCTATTAAACTGACTCATCATTTCATCTAAAAATTCATGGGGTCCATCTAATGCGGCAAGACCTGCAATTTGAGTTGAGGCACAAGGGCATGAGTGATCGTTTACACATAATCTAGTAATATCTTCAATTATTTTTTCTGGCCATACACTCCAGCCTAAACGCCAACCCGTCATTGCGTACGTTTTACTCCACCCATCTAAAACAATTAAGCGGTCAAAAAGTTCTGGATAATTAAAAAAAGAAGGCATTTTTTTATTATCATAAATTTGTCTGCTATAAATTTCATCGCTTAAAATTGCAACGTCTGTAAATTTCTTTAAACCAACAACAAGTTTATCAATTTGCTCTCTTTCAATAAGACCGCCTGTAGGGTTTTGTGGATTATTAATAATAATTAAACGTGTCTTATCATTTATTAATTTTAAAACTTCTTCGGCTTTAAAAGAAAAATTATTTTTCTCATTTAGATACATTGGTACTGCTTTTGCACCTGAATAATTAATCATTGATTCATAGATTGGAAATCCAGGTTCTGGATAAATAATTTCTGTGCCTGGTTGACCAAACATTAGCATTGCAAAAAACATTGTGGGTTTTCCTCCTGGCATAATGACTACCCTTGCTGCATCAACGTTTGCGCCATACATTTTTTTTATATGACGGGATACCCCTTGTCTTAGTTCTAGAAGACCATTAGCTGGGGTATAGCCATGAAAACCATCGTCTAAGGCTTTTTTTGCAGCATCAACAATATGTTTTGGAGTTCTAAAGTCAGGCTGACCTATCCCTAGATTAATTATTTCTTTCCCTTGAGCTTCTAAAGCCTTAGCCTTTGCAAGAACAACAAAGGCATTTTCAGTGCCTAGTTTAAAAAGACTATTTGCTAGTTTCATTTTTTTCTGAAAATTACTTTATCTCTGGTAATTTCTTTTACGCTTCTGCAACCCATTAGAGTCATTCCTCTTTTAATTTCAGCATGCATAATTTTAAGTATTGCTTCGACACCAGCCTGGCCTCCGGCTGATAACGCATATAGATAACCCTTACCGAATGAACATGCTTTTGCCCCAAGAGCTAAAGCTTTTAAAACGTGAGTACCTCTTCTAACTCCACCATCTAAAATTACATCCACTTTATCGCCCACAGCATCAACGATATCTGCCAGAACATCAAATGGTGACATCGAAGCATCTAGCTGTCTTCCGCCATGATTTGAAATCATAATTGCAGTGGCACCTATATCTACTGCTTTTTTTGCATCCTCAACTGAGACAATTCCTTTAATAGCAAAAGCTCCTTTCCATTTTTTTGCAACATATTCTGCATCTTTCCAATTCATCGTTGGATCAAATTGGCTGTTAATATAATTAATCACTGATGTTTCTATGGATTGCCCATCTTTTTCAGTATGTGGAAGATTGGGTAACTTAAATCTTTCACGCATTAAATAATTTAAAGTCCATTCAGGATGTAATGCAAAACTTATCAAACTTGCTAAAGTTAATTTTGGTGGTGTTGTAAAACCAGTTCTATGATCACGCTCTCTATTTCCTGCAACAATTGTATCCACCGTTAGACATAGTGCTTTAAAATTAGCTCGTTGACATCGCTCTACTAAATTATCAGTAAGACCTCTATCTTTATGAATATAAAGTTGAAATAATTTTGGACCGCTAGTTAAATTACCTACTTCTTCAATGCTAGTGGTTGCAATGGTCGACATTCCAAAAAATGTACCAAATTTCTCTGCGGCTCTTGAAGTCGCCTTCTCTCCATCATGATGATATAATCTGTGCATTGCCGTTGGCGCAAGAAACAGTGGCATGTCTATTTTTTGTCCAAAAACAGTAGTGGACATATCAACTGAACTTACATCCCTCAAAACGCTTGGAACTAAGTCACAATCATTAAATGCAGAAGTATTTCTTTTTAGAGTAACCTCATCATCAGCGCCGCCATCAATGTAATTAAAGATTGGCGAGGGGAGTCTTTTTTTTGCTAACTTTCTAAAATCATCAACATTAAAACATCTAGCTAATGACATTATAAATTTTTAGAAATTTTTTTGAAAACCGATACTGTAATTATTTGCGCCTGGGTTTTTATTTCCTAAACTAGCATTTGAAATATGACTATAAGAAATTCCGATATTAGCTGTTGGACTTAGGTTTAAAGCAGCTCTAACTTGAGATTTAAATTCAATTGCATGTCCTAAATCTTTTCCATCACCTTTTCCATAAACTCCAGGAGTAAAGCTTGGGCTAATCAAAATAGAGTTATTTGCTAGTTTATAATCTATACGAACGCCAGCATATCCGTACTTTGCTTTATCTTCAGTTAATAAAAATCCAATCACAGGCTTAAAGTCGCCAATTGGAGAGCCAAATAATTTTCTATCTGAATCATAATCTAACTGAAACATTGCAGCCTTTTTTTTATCATCACTATGATCAAAATTTCCAATGGAGTAAGTAAAACCTTCCGATCGAGCAGTCGAAATAGAAATTAACAATAAAGTAACTATTGATAAGAATTTAATAAATTTTGAATACATTTTATGAGCCTTTATTTAATAAAATTAGTGGAAATGCAATAAAGATTCTTACTTTTTTTTATTATTATTCAATCTGAATATTAAAAACCCACCAATCATAAAGATAATAAAAGGCAATAACCACAAACTTAGACTATTAAAATTAAACCTTGGATTATAGACAATCCATTCTCCATATCGACTTATTAAAAATTCGTAAATCTGCTTTTCGTTTTCTCCATTATCTAATTTCTTAGATATTAATTTTTTTAAATCAATTGCAAAATCAGAATTTGATTCATAAATTGATTGTCCCTGACAAACGATACATCTAATATTTTTATAGATTTTATTTTTAAGATCCTCATTTGCATGAACAATATTCAAAGATAAAATAAATAATATAATTACAAAAAAAAATTTTTTCATTATTTTTTTAATTGCAAAATTTTATTAACGACATCTTCATTGATTGGACCAATATGCTTGAAAATTATTTTCCCTTTTTCTACAACGTAGGTCTCTGGAACTCCATAGGCTCCTAATAGAATTGCAAATTCACCTTTTTTATCAACACCAATTATACTGTAAGGATTTCCATATTTTTTTAAAAAATTTTTAGCATTTTTACTTTCATCTTTATAATTAAGACCAATAATATTAATTTTATTTTTATCCTTTAGGCTCATTAAGAAAGGATGCTCAATTTGACAAGGAACACACCATGATGCCCAAATATTTAAAACAATAAAATCCTTATTAGCCCATACACTGGTATCAAGTTTTGTATTATTATTAAAAAGATCCTCTAAAATAAATTCAGGAAGTTTTTTTCCAATCATTTGATTGGGTTGATAAGTTTTGTCAGAATTAAGAACTTTTAAAAAAAGAATAAAAATTATAACAATTGTGACTCCAAGAATTATAATTTTATATTTATTGTTCATTTCTAATTCTAAAAGTTTGATAAATTCCACCAAATGCAATTAATAATATAGAAAGCCAAATCCAAAACATTAAAGGCTTATAGTAAAATCTGACCATAATTTTATCTTTCTCAAACTCAGATAAATTAATTGCAAAATAGTAATCTGTAATTAGGTTTGATCTAATACTTGTCTCGGAGGTAAATTGAACAGGTTGGTCATATTTCCTGATAGAAGGAGACAATTCTACTTGTTTATCGTTCAAGGTTACTAAAAAATTACCAAAAACCTCGTCATAATTTTCTTTTTTGACTTTATTAATGCTTTTAAATTTAATTAGAAATTCTTCAATTTTAATTTCATCCCCAACCTTCATAGCCGTATTAATCTCTTTGGATAAATAGGCGTTAACGAATATTGAAAAAATTAATACTCCAAAGCCAAGGTGGGAGATTAATCTGCCAAGATTTACACTTAATTTTTTTTGAAAAATCCAATCAAAAATAACGGAAACTATTAAATAAATTGAAAATAATAACCCCAAAATTAAAGTTATATCCTTATAATCAAATAGCCAAAAAATAATTATTAAACAAATCACAACTGAAGTTGGAAAAAATATTTTAAAATTTTTTATTTGTGAAAATTTATCTTCTTTATTCCAGCTTAGAAGTGGTCCATGGGACATAAAAAATAAGAAGACAAATAGAAAAGGAGCTAAAATAGTATGGTAATAAACTGGACCTACTGAAATACTTTTTCCACTAATTGCATCTAAAATAATAGGATAAACTGTACCGACTAAAACTACTGAGAGAAAAAAAATTAAAAAGCAATTGTTAATTAAGATGAAATTATCTTTTTGCAAAAATGAATATTCTCCATAAAAGTTTTTTCTTGGAGATTTAATAATAAAAATAGTTAAGGAATAAAAAGAAATTAGTAAAATTGCACTTAAGATATAAACCCCTCTGTAAGGATCATTTGCAAAAGCATGGACTGAGTTTAATGCTCCAGATCTGACAAGAAAAGTTCCAAGCAAACTCATTATAAAAGTAAATATAGAAAGTAATGCTGTCCAAGAATGTAGTTTATCTTTTTTATAAGTTACAATATTAGAATGAATTAAAGCAGTTGCAGCAAGCCATGGCATTAATGATGCATTCTCGACTGGATCCCAAAACCAATATCCTCCCCAACCTAATTCATAATAGGCCCAAAAAGATCCAAGGCCAATTCCAATTGTAAGTAAAGACCAAGGAAGAATAATCCAAAAGTTTGCAATCTTGCTCCATGATTTATCAAAACTATTTGTTGCCAAACCTGCAAGAGCAAAACTAAAAACTAAGGAAAAACCAACATAACCGAAATATAAAAATGGTGGATGGATTGCAAGTAATGGATCTTGCAGAATAGGATTTAGACCAAGACCCTGTAATGGTGTTGGATCAATTTGATCGAAAGGATTGGAGGTTAAAATTAAAAAAATTAGAAAAATAAAAATCAATATAGATTGAAAAAAAACTGTATAAAATTTTAACTTGTCATCGATAGTTGTTCTTGCAAAAATAAATGAGAATAATGAAAGTATTAAAATAAATAATACCATACTGCCTTCATGGTTGCCCCAAGCTCCGGATATTTTATAAATTAAAGGTTTTGTGGTGTGTGAATTTTTATAAACGGCCACATTAGAAAAATCAGAAATAACAAAGCAATATACTAAAATTATAAATGAAATTAATAAAAGAAAAAAAATACTGTCATTAAAAAAATTAATGATTTTTAAATTTTTAAAATCATTATTCTTTATTCTTTTAACTAGGTAAACAATTAGTAAAACATTAAATAATGCTGAAAAAAACAAAGCTAAATTGCCTATAGCACCAGCCATAATGTTATTTGTTTAATTTATTTTTTTTCAAACTATTAGCAACCTCTGGAGGCATATAATTCTCATCGTGTTTTGCAAGAATTGAGCTTGCGACAAAATATTTTTTATCTTTTAGAATACCCTCAGTGACAGCACTTTTTCCTTCAATAAATAAATTTGGCAATAAACCAGTATATTCTACAAAAATTTCATTTTTTAAATCAGTAATTACAAAAGAATAAGTGTTTTTATTTTTCTTTAGAGAGCCTTCTTTGACTAATCCACCAATTCTAATTTTATTAGTGGGATTTGTAGATAAATTTTTTATTTCTTGAGGTGAATAAAAATAAATTACATTTTTTTGCAGGTTACTATAAACAAAATAAAATACTATTGACGCTACAAGTGTAATAACAAAAAAAAATTTCAATCTAATTTTCGAAGATTTGCTAAAAATCATAATCGTATTTAAACAAATTTTTTTTAGAGGATATCGGGACTTATTTATATATTAAACTAAAATCTATTAGCTTCCTGCGAAACAGAAACTTCGGTAGCTTTTTCGGTCTGATAAAGATGCTCAATATTCTTAATAGAATTTAATTTTTTAACTGAAACGTAGTAAAGAAAAATTAATGAAAAAGTAGCAAATGCATAGGATAGCCAAATGTACAATCCGTAACCGCCCATATTTAAAAATTCTAAAATCATTTTTTATTAACTCTAAAATTTATAATTTCATACTTATACCTAATCAAGAAAATAATTAACGATAAGATGCAAAAACAGAAAAACATAATAAGTAATGGAGCTAACATTGAACTATGAATGGTGGGTGCGGCAGTTAGTGTAATGCTTGCCGGTTGATGAAGTGTATTCCACCATACAACTGAAAATTTAATAATAGGAATATTTATCAATCCTACTATCCCTATAATATTAGTAATTTTTTCAGCTAAATTATAATTTTTTATTAATGACCACAACGATACATACAAAATATAACTAAGAACTAAAATAAACATCGAGGTTAATCTACCATCCCAACTCCAAAAAGTTCCCCACGTTGGGTAACCCCACAATGATCCTGTCACAATAGAAATAAGAGAAAAAACTAACCCAATAGGGGCTAGACTTTTTGCATAAACTGAAAAAACTCTAATTTTAAAAATTAAACTTACAAATGATGAAACTCCAATAATTAGAAAAATAAATAAAGCAATCCACGAGGAAGGTACATGAACATACATAATTCTCACCGTATCTTTTTGTAGATAATCGATTGGAGAAAGAACTAATGCTAAAATTAAACCTACAATGAGTGTTAAGACAAAAATTGTTTTTAACCAAAAAATACTATTATTTGCTAAATTAAAAAAAGTCCTTGGTTTAAATATTCCAAACATTCTAGATTAATTTTTTTACTACAAGTTTGGGAAGATTAGAAGTTTACCTAACTGAGATAAGGGAGATTGGGGATCAAAATAACTCAGTTAGGTATTAAATATAATTTAATAAATTAATCTGTCTAAGGTTTGCGTTAAAATTGTTTTAATTAAGGCAGTAAAAAGTAGAACTAATTAGATGGCTTAAAATAAAGATTTCCTCTTTTTCCCTTAAATATTTCATTAACTAAAGGATGTCTCACAGGCTCATTTGGATCATCGCCTACTAAATTTTGCTCTGAAACATAAGCCTCGTAGGTGATCTCATCGTTCTCAGCTAATAAGTGGTAAAAGGGCTGATCTTTTCTAGGTCGAGCTGCTTTTGGAATTGATTGATACCACTCTTCTGAATTATTAAATTGAAAATCCACATCATAAATCACCCCTCTAAAATTAAACAAACGGTGTCTAACCACCTCTCCAATTGAGAATTTAGCTTTGTTTAGTTTTTTTTCTAACATGTAAATTTAAAGTAGTGATTCTTGTAAAAAATTCAATAGGTCACTGTATTGTATCAAGATACATCTTAAGTCTAATTCCTTTTTTTCCTTTAGTTGTTGCATAAATTGGAAAATAGTTATCCCCAACAATTCCAAAATAAAGATCCACTATAAATTGTTCAGGGGTATTTGGATCCCCTGGAATATGACCGGATATTGGCTGATAAGTTAAAATACACTTATTTAATTTTCCCTTATAATTAGAAAAAACTGAGTCAAAATCTATTTGTGTATTTTCTTTCTTCATCACCAAATAGAAGAAAATATTACCATCAAAAACTTTGATTTTTTTATTACAATCGAGGTTTTTTTTATCAATTAAAAATAATTTTTTAACTGCAAATATGGGATCAATCACACCAAAATAATCCTCTTTATTATAGGGAATTTTTTTTGATAAATCTTCTTTTCTAGGTGGGTCCGTTTCAAAGTTAATAACTTTTTCTTTTGAAAAATTAATTTTATTTAGCCTATATTTATTCCTTGTTGGTTTTTCATAACGATACTCATATTTCCAAGTTTTTTTTTCCTTATCATTAAATTCAACTTTGGACTTTGCGGAAACTTTAACAAAAAAACCCACAATCCCTACACTTTCGGCACTAAAGGTGATCTTATTATTTATTTCATCATCAATATTAAAAATTATATCCATAACGTTTAAATTATATGCGCGGACATCGTACTTAAATTCTTTTGCCAAAGATGAATTAATGTTTAAAATAATTAAATAAATAATTATTAAAAACTTAATGAATAAAGGCCTCATAAAATTTTTTTTAGATTTAGGTCCACTATTAATTTTTTTTTATTTTTATAAAAAACATGGAATGATCTATGCGATAATGCCATTAATTATTGCAACTATTATATCGGTATTTTTTGTTTACAGAATAGATAAGAAAATCCCTACAATTCCAGTGTTAGGAGCGATCATCGTTACTGCATTTGGTGGTTTAACGTTACTTTTTGATAATAAAATATTCTTTTACATGAAACCAACAATTGTGAATCTTATTTTTGCAGTTATTCTTTTATATGGAGAAATTATTTTAAAAAAACCTTTACTTAAAAATTTATTTGAAGGTTCAATAAAAATGACTGATGAAGGTTGGAATATACTTAATAGGCGTTGGCTATATTTTTTTATTTTTTTAGCATTGTTAAATGAGATTATCTGGAGAACACAAAGTGAAGAATTTTGGGTACAATTTAAAGTTTTTGGGTTAATTCCAATAACTGTAATATTTACAATAATGCAAGTGTCGTTAATTCAAAAATATAGAATTGATCAATGAAACTAAGACTTATTAAAAATACAGATTTTAACAAAGAAAATTTTTTCAATAAAAAAGAGCTGCAAGAAATTCTAAATTTATATGGATCCATGGTATCAGCTGGCGAATGGAAGGATTATGGAATTTACATGGGTAAAAATATAATTAGTTTTGAAATTTATAGAAAAGCAACGGAAAATCCTTTGTTTCAAATATTAAAAATACTTAATCAAAAAGATAAAAATAAATATCAACTAAAAGATGCAAGTAGTTTAGTTATAAAAAGTTCAGATAACTTAAATTCTATTTTAAAAATTATTTCAAGAAAGTATTCAAAAAAATATCTAAAAGTTATTAAGTAATTTGAAAAAAAAATATCAACTACCTAAAAAAATTTGTGCTAGTTGTAAAAAAGAGTTTATATGGAGAAAAAAATGGGAAAAAAATTGGAACTTTGTAAAGTATTGTTCTAAGCGATGTTCTGGTAATTAAATCTTATTAACTTTGCTTTCTTTTAACCAAAAGATTACATCATTTACATTTTGGTCGGGTGGAAAAACTGGATAGAAATATTTTATAATTTTATTATTATTTGTGATTAAAGTAATTCTCTTAATTAAATTCATGTTATCCACTTTAAAGGTGGGAAGTTTTAAAGCATTCGCGAACAACAATTTTTCATCGGATAAAATAGGATAAGGAAGATGAAGTCTTTCTGACATTTCTTTTTGATATTTAGTAGTCTGACTTGAAAGTCCAAAAATATTTTCAATATTTAATTTTTTAAGTTCTGAAAAATTATCTCTAAAACTACATGATTGCGGTGTACAACCTCTCGCCCCAGGTATTTCATCCCATCCCTTAGGCAAAGCAATATTTGGTTGACCCGTCATGGGGTAAACATAAATAATACTAAGTCCATTTAATTTTGATAAATCAATCTCATCTCCACTTGTGCTTAGAAGCTTTATTTCTGGAATTATAAAATTATTTAAGTGTTCTAGAGATACGTCTAATTCGGGAGCTGGTATTTTTGACCAGTCAGGCTTATGTAAATTAGATTGGTTCATTTATTCATAACCCCAATCATTTGGGGCTATAAACATTAAATTAATTAGTCTCGTCTTTGTCCGAATACTCTAAGAAGCATAATGAACAAATTAATAAAATCTAAATAAAGAGTTAAAGCACCCATTATAGATTTTTTTGCCATCACTTCAGAGTCTCCGCCATCGTAATACATGTCTTTAATTTTTTGTGTATCATACGCTGTTAGACCTACAAAAATTAAAACACCAAGTATTGAGATTATAAATTCCATCTGAGTGGATTTAATAAAAATATTTACAATTGATGCAATTATAATTCCAATTAAACCCATCATCAAAAATGATCCAAGCTTGCTTAAATCAGATTTAGTTGTGTATCCGTAAAGGCTCATCGCAGCAAAAGTTCCTGCTGTTATGAAAAACACTCGAGCGATACTTGCTCCAACGTAAACCATAAAAATTGATGAAAGCGATGCGCCCATTAAAGCTGAAAAAACCCAGAATAGTGTTTGCGCTTTTGATGCACTCATTTTTGCAAGCCCAAAACTCATCCACATAACAATACCTAGTGGAGCAAAAGCAATTACCCACATCAATGCAGAGTTATAAATCGCATTACCCAAGCTAGTTAAGCCAGTAATTGAACCTGCTTCATTAGTTACTACCGAATATTTAAATAAAAATAACGCCACAAAACCTGTCACCAGAACTCCTGATGCCATGTAATTGTAGATTTTCAACATGTAGGATCTAAGGCCCTGATCTATGGCACCTGATTCTACACGTGTCGTAGCTCTTGTCTGACCGTACTTTAAATTCATATTTTTTTTTACCTATATGTTTGTTTGACCAGAAACATAATGTTAAAATATGTTCTTTTCAAGAAGCTTAAAAAAAGGCTATTCCATTGGTTTTTTGAAATAAAAAATTATGAAATTTAATAAAATATCTAATACTGACTTAAACGTTAGCGAAATTTGTCTTGGTACAATGACTTGGGGCTCCATGCAAAACACCGAGCAGGATGGTTTTGAGCAAATGGATTATGCTTTTTCTAAAGGTATAAATTTTTTTGATACTGCTGAATTATATTCAATACCTCCTACAAAGGAAACGTGTGGTGAAACAAATAGAATTATTGGTCGATGGTTAAAAAAAACAAAAAAGAGAGATCAAATTATCATTGCAGATAAAGTTGTTGGAAGATCTGGAATGAATTGGATAAGACCTGGTGAACAAGAAACAAGGCTTAATAAAAAACAAATAAATTCTGCAATCGAAAATAGTTTAAGAAACTTACAAATAGATCATATAGATATTTATCAATTGCACTGGCCAGATCGACCTTTAAATGTATTCAGTGGACTTGAATATGAGCATACTGAAACTAAAGATGTAGTTCCAATCCTTGAAACAATGGAGGCAATGGCGTCTTTGATCAAGGCTGGAAAAATAAAATATTATGGATTATCCAATGAAACTGCTTGGGGCACAAGTCAATATATCAAACTTGCTGAAAAACATAATATTCCAAAACCAATTACGATTCAAAATCCTTATAGTCTTTTAAATAGAAGTTATGAGGTTGGACTTTCAGAAATTTCAATTAGAGAAAAAATTGGATTGCTAGCCTACTCTCCTTTAGGTGGTGGACATTTGACTGGAAAATATTTAGGTGGAAAAAAACCTGCTGGATCAAGAGAAGTTTTATGGGGAAATAGATTTGATAGATACAGAACTTTAAATACTGAGCCAGCAGTTAAAGCTTACTGCGAGGTTGCTAAAAAACACAATATTGATCCTGCGCAGATGGCAATACAATTTTGCATTATTCAAAAATTTGTAACATCAACAATTATTGGCGCAACATCTATGGATCAACTAAAGAAGAATATTGATAGTATTGATCTGTCGCTTACTAATGATGTAATAAAAGACATTAATAATGTTCAATTAAAATATTCTAACCCATGTCCCTAAGAGTTTTATTATTTTCCATAATTTGTCTTTTGTCTTTTGAACAAAAAATATTTTCTCAAATCAAATTAGATGGACAATTTAAAAACTGGACTGCTCAAAATACTAATATTAATGGTCAGCAAGTTTGCTACGCTGTATCAAGTCCCATAGCCTCTGATCCAAAAAATCTAAATAGGGCAGAGTCTCGAATTTTTGTAAGTTTTAGAACTAACGACAAAATTCAAAATGAAATAAGCGTTACGAGTGGTTACAATTATAAAGCCTCATCTAAAGTCAATCTTGCCATAGAGAAAAGGGAATTCAACTTTGAAACAGAAGATAATTTTGCTTGGCTTACAAAATATGAAGATGAAATTTCTTTGATAGAACTTATGAGAAAATCTACGCAAGCTAAAGTTACCGCAACCTCAGTTAGAGGAACAAAAACAATCGATACATTCTCATTAAATGGATTTAGTGATGCATACGAAGCCGCTAAAAAGAAATGTAATTTCAGTTCATAAATAATGGGAAAAAAAGTTAAAAAAATTGTTTTAGCTTATTCTGGGGGTCTCGATACTTCAGTAATTTTACGCTGGCTTCAAGAAAACTATCAAGCTGAAGTAATTGCTTACACAGCAGATCTTGGCCAAGAAATCGATAGAAAAAAAATAATTAAAAATGCAAAAAATCTTGGCGTTAAAAATATTATTATTGAAGATTTAAAAGATGTTTTTGTAAAAGATTATATTTTTCCAATGATTAGAGGAAATGCTTTGTACGAAGGCATTTATTTACTTGGAACTTCTATTGCCCGACCCCTTATTGCAAAACGTCAAATTCAGATTGCTAAAAAATTTAAAGCTGATGCTGTATCCCACGGTTCAACTGGCAAAGGGAATGATCAAGTAAGATTTGAGCTAGCTTATTATTATTTTAATCCAAAAATTAAAATTATCGCTCCGTGGCGTGATTGGGATTTTTCATCAAGAAGTGACCTTATTAAATATGCTAAAAAAAATAATATTCCTGTACCATCTGATAAAAAAGGGGCTCCGCCATTCTCTGTAGATGATAATTTATTTCATACTTCTACAGAAGGTAAAATTCTTGAAGATCCCTCAAAACAGGCGCCAGAGTTTATTTTTCAAAGAACAGTTTCGCCAGAGAAAGCTCCAAATAAACCATCCTATGTGACCATTGGTTTTAAAAATGGTGATGCAATAAGTATTAACAATAAAAAATGTTCTCCAAGCAAATTACTGACACTACTAAACAATATTGGCGGAAAAAATGGTGTTGGCAGAGTAGACCTTGTTGAAAATAGATTTATTGGAATAAAATCTCGAGGCGTTTATGAGACACCAGGGGGAACTATTCTTTTGTTTGCTCATCGAGCTATAGAATCTCTTACTTTGGACAAAGAGACTGCGCATAAAAAAGATGCCGTCATGTCAAGATTTGCAGAACTAATTTACAATGGATTTTGGTATTCAAATGAAAGATTAAGATTACAAAAAATTATTGACCAAAAAAGATCTCGAGTTCAGGGAGCAGTTAAATTAAAGATTTATAAGGGAAACGTAAGTATTGTTTCAAGAATTTCTAATAAAAGTATCTATTCAATGAAAAATGTTTCCTTTGAGGAAAATAAAACATTTAATAAAAAAAGAGTGGAAAACTTTATTAAAAAAAACGCTCGCCTACTTAGAAGATAAATAATTAATATTCTTAAAAGCTTTTAGAGTATTATTTAAAAGACACGCAATTGTTACAGGGCCAACACCGCCTGGAACTGGTGTTATAGCTTTTGTTTTTTTAACTACAGATTTAAATTCAACATCTCCTATTATTTTGTAACCATTTTTCTTTTTAACTCTATTAATTCCCACATCAATTACAATGGCTCCCTTTTTAATCCAGTCTCCCTTTACTAAATTTGCTCTGCCTGCCGCAACAACAACAATGTCAGCTTTTTTACATAATTCTTTTAAATTTTTCGTCTTAGAATGACCAATTGTAACAGTGCAATCTTCTTTTAATAACAACTGGACCATGGGTTTTCCATTTAAATTAGATCTACCAATCATTAATGCATTAAGTCCTGATAAATTTTTTCTAATACTCTTAATCATCAAATAACATCCAAGAGGAGTGCAAGAAATTAAAGAGTCTTTTCCTGAAGATAGGTTGCCAACATTAATTGGATGAAAACCATCTACATCTTTTCTAGGATCAATTTCTTCAATAATTTTATGACCGTGAATATGATCTGGCAAAGGTAGCTGCACTAATATTCCGTGAACTTTTTTATCTTTATTTAATTTTTGAATAACTGAAATTAATTTTGTCTCAGAGATAGAATTTTTAAATCTTAAAACTTTAGAATTAATACCAACTTCTTTTGCTGAAATTGCCTTATTTCTAACGTAAATTTCACTTGGAGCGTGGTTGCCTATTAGAATAACAGTAAGCCCGGGCGTTAATCTTGTTTTCTTTTTTATAGATTGAATTTCTTTTTTAATCTTAAGTTTTAATTTTCTAGCAAATTTTTTACCATCTATGATCACTTAAAATCCTTTATAATAATGATAGTTCTTCTTCACCTGGAGAAAAAATTTTAATTTTTTTCCACTTTAATCTTTTTAAAGTATTTGCAACGTTAATGCTAATACAATTCAAAATACAATTATCTAAATCGTTTGAAATTTTATTATTTAAAATTATCTTAAGTAATTGATCGGCGGCTCTCTTTGAATAAACAAAAATAACATCTACTAACTTATTCTTTAAATCTTTTATTAATTGTGGATCAATATTTAAATTTGGTTCGGTAGTATAATTAATAACGCTTTCTATGAAATAGCCCTTTTCTTTAAAATCTTTTTCTAAATCATTAGAGATAAATTCTCCTCTAATGTAAATAAATTTCTCTTCATCTTTATCGAAGTTTTTAAAAATAAAATCACGCAGTTCAAAATAATTTGTTCCACATACTTGTATATTTTTAAATCCAATTTTTTTTGCTGTATCAGCTGTCTGTTCGCCAACACAAAAGCATTTAAGATGATCAATATTACTAAGTTTTTTTAAATTATAAATTGAGTTGGAACTTGTAAAAATAATAGATGTAAATTTTTTAAAATTAATCTCAGAAGTTATAATGGGTTTAATATTAAATATTGAAAAATTAGTTACCTTATGACCTTTTAAAATTAATTTATTAATTAAAATCTCAGAACTATTCTGACTTTTTGTGAATAGTATGTGCAAGTTTTGTCTCCGAAATAATAAAATTTTCCCCAGCTTTAGATAAAATCTCTTCAGCCACATCGATTCCTATACTTTTTGCTTTTTCTATAATTCCAGTTTTATGAGCTCTGAAAGATTTTTTTCCATCCAAAGATAACAATTCTGCTTGCAAAAATAACTCGCCGTCATCATTGATAATAGCATTTGCTCCAACAGGAGTATCACAAGCTCCATTTAATGTTTTTAATAAAGAACGCTCCGCCTCAGCTAAAATTTGTGTTTCTCTATCATTTATGGTTTTTAAAATTTCTTTTAATTCTAAGTCTTCATCTCTACACTGGACAGTTACTATTCCTTGTCCAGCAGATGGTATAACTACATCTTTCTCAAAATATTCCCTTACTTCAGTATGAAATCCTAATCTTTTTAATCCTGATGCTGCAAGCACTATGGAGTCATAAATTCCCTCTTTCATCTTATTAATTCTGGTATCGATATTTCCTCTTATAGGAACAATTTTTAGATCATTTCGAAGTCTTTTTAATTGCGAAAATCTTCTCACTGAACAAGTCCCAACTGTAGATCCTGATTTTAAGTTGGCAAATGAACTTGCAATTGGAGATAAAAACGCATCTCGCTCATCTGTTCTTTTTAAAAAACAAGCAAGAGATAATTTATTTGATGAAAAAGTTGGTACATCTTTTAATGAGTGCACAGCAACATCAATTGATTTTTCTAACAAAGACTCTTCCAACTCTTTAACAAAAAGTCCTTTACCTCCCATCATTCCTAAATTTTCTGTTTTAAATTTATCGCCTGAAGTTTTTATAATTTTAATAATAAGTTGCTCAGCTTTTACTCCAGGATAAGCAAGCAAAAGTTCGTCTCGAAGATGTTCAGTTTGCGCAAGGGATAGTCTGCTGCCTCTGGTTCCTATGATAATATTTCTATTTCTTAACATTTTGCTGATTTAATAGCATTTTGCTGTATATTAGCGCTACTTTTTATAGCGACAGGTGATCACACTCAATACTTCTATGAAAAAAGATTTAACATTCCTTGGAATCGAGACTAGTTGCGATGAAACTGCTGCTGCAGTTGTCAGGGAAGATAGTGATGGAAATGTAAAAATATTATCCAATGTGGTCTCTAGTCAAGTTGATGAGCATTTAGAATTTGGAGGAGTAGTTCCTGAAAACGCCGCAAGATCTCATGCCGAAAAAATTGATATTATTATTAAAAAAGCAATTGAAGATAGTAAATGTGAATTTACAAAATTAGATGGAGTTGCAGCAACGGCAGGTCCTGGTCTGTTAGTTTGTTTAATGGTTGGCTTAAGTGCTGGAAAAAGTATTGCCGGAATTTTAAAAAAACCTTTCCTTGCAGTTAATCATTTAGAGGGACATGCCTTGACGCCAAGAATTTTTAATAAAATAGAATTTCCCTACTTGCTGTTGTTAGTCTCTGGAGGGCATACGCAATTTTTAATTGTTGAAGGCATTGGCAGATATAAAAGGATTGGAACAACCATTGATGATGCACTTGGTGAAACCTTTGACAAAACGGCAAAAATGATTGGTCTTGAGTTTCCAGGAGGACCTAAAATTGAAAAACTTGCAGAAAATGGAAATGAAAATACTTATGTCTTACCAAGACCTATCCTGAATCATCCAGGATGTAATTTATCTTTTGCAGGTTTAAAAACAGCAATTCTACAATTATCATCAAAAATAAAATCAGAAAAAGATAGAGAAAATCTTGCGGCGTCTTTTCAAAAAACAATCAATGAAATTTTAAATGTTAAATGCAAATCTGCGATGAATGAATTTAGTTCTAGACACCAAAAAAGTAAAAAAGTTTTTGTAATATCAGGAGGAGTTGCGGCAAATAAAAGTATTAGAAATAATTTACATAAATTAAGTAAAGAGATGGGCTTTGAAAATTTTTTTCCACCCACAGAACTTTGTAGTGATAATGCCGCAATGATTGCTTGGGCTGGAATTGAAAGATTTAAAAATGGTATTGAGGACAACCTTGAGGTACTTGCAAAACCAAGATGGCCCTTAGATCCTAAGGCGCCTTTTTTAAAAGGAGCGGGGGTAAAATATTAGTTTTTAACGTTGTTAATTTTAAAAAGTTGTTGATTTATATGAATAAGTTTGGCTTTGTTTTGACACGGACACCTCCTAAAAATTAAAAAAATATTACATGAACTACTGGTTAATAAAATCTGAGCCCTCGGTATGGTCATTTAATGATCAAAAAAAAGCAGGCTTTAAAGGAACTACTTGGGATGGGGTAAGGAATTATCAGGCTGCAAATTATTTAAAACAAATGAAACTAGAAGATCATTGTTTTTTTTACCATTCCAATGAAGATAAGAAAATTATTGGAATAGTTAAAGTTATCAAATCGGCATTTATTGATCCAACAGATAAAGAGAAAAAATTTGTAGCTGTTAAAGTTGCATATCATAAAGATTTAATAGAGCCTGTTTCTCTTATGGATATTAAAGAAAATAAAGAAATTTCACATCTACCTCTTATAAAACAGAGCAGATTATCAGTAATGCCAATAGATTCTAAATGCTGGAAAATAATATGCAAGATGGGTAGAATTTAAAAAATAAAAAAAGATTAGGGGATCATGAGCGACAAACTTTTCAAAGTACCTGCAGAATGGGCCAAAAATTCCTACATTAATCAATCATCCTACGAGGCTAAATATAAAAACTCCATTGATAATAATGAAAAATTCTGGGCAGAAGAGGGAAAGCGAATCCATTGGTTCAAGCCCTATACAAAAACTAAAGAAGTAATTTACAGCACAAAAAAAGTTTCTATCAAATGGTTCTATGATGGTACCACAAACGTTTCTTATAATTGTATTGATAGACATCTTCCAAAAAGAGCAAAACACACTGCAATTATTTTTGAAGGAGATGATCCAAAAGAATCTAAAAATATTACTTATCAAGAGTTAAGCGATGAAGTTTGTAAACTTGCAAATGGATTAAAAGAAATTGGAGTTAAAAGAGGTGATCGGGTTACTATTTATATGCCCATGGTTCCAGAAGGTGTGTATGCAATGCTTGCCTGCACAAGAATTGGAGCAATTCATTCTGTAGTATTTGGAGGCTTTTCGCCCGACTCAATTGTTAACAGAATTTTAGATTGCAAATCGGAATTTGTAATAACTGCTGATGAAGGATTAAGAGGTCAAAAAGTTATACCTTTAAAGAAAAATATTGATGAAGCGTTAAAAAAATGTCCAAATGTTAAAAAGTGTATTGTCCTTAAAAGAACTGGTGGCAACGTGCCTTTCGATTCAAAGCGTGATGTTTGGTATCACGAATTAACTTCCAAAATGTCAACCACTTGCAAGCCTGAAGAAATGAATGCAGAAGATCCGTTATTTATTCTCTACACCTCAGGATCCACTGGAAAACCAAAAGGGGCTTTGCATACAACAGGCGGTTACTTAGTTTATGCCTCGATGACTCACCAATATATTTTTGATTACAAAGATGGAGACATTTATTGGTGTACTGCTGATATTGGTTGGGTGACTGGTCACAGCTATATTGTTTACGGTCCGCTATCTAATGGAGCAACAACTTTAGTCTTTGAAGGTGTTCCAAGTTATCCTGATGCAAGTCGTTTTTGGCAGGTAATTGATAAACACAAAGTAAATATTTTCTACACTGCGCCAACTGCACTTAGAGCTTTAATGCGTGAAGGGGATGCAATGGTTAAAAAGACAAGTAGAAAATCTCTTAAACTTTTAGGCTCCGTTGGCGAGCCAATTAATCCTGAGGCTTGGATTTGGTATCATAAAGTAGTTGGTGACTCTCGTTGCCCAATTGTTGATACTTGGTGGCAAACGGAAACAGGTGGAATTTTAATAGCACCTCAGCCAGGTGCCATTGATTTAAAACCAGGTTCAGCGACAAAACCTTTTTATGGAATAAAACCATCTGTTGTTGATGAAAAAGGAGTTGAACTTAAAGGTGCTTGTGAAGGTAGATTATGTATGTCGGACTCTTGGCCTGGACAAATGAGAACAGTTTATGGAGATCATCAAAGATTTATTGATACTTATTTTTCACAACATGATGGGAAATATTTTACCGGAGATGGCTGCAAAAGAGACGAAGATGGATACTATTGGATTACAGGCCGAGTAGATGATGTCATCATTGTATCAGGTCATAATCTTGGTACCGCTGAAATAGAAAGTGCATTTGTTGCTCATCCAAAAGTTGCTGAAGCGGCAGTGGTTGGCTATCCGCACGATATTAAAGGGCAAGGTTTATATTGTTATGTCACTTTAAAAGTTGGTGAAACTGGATCAGAGTCTTTAACAAAAGAGTTAAAAGATTTAGTTAGAAAAATTATTGGACCTCTTGCAACCCCTGATCTGATTCATTACACGCCAGGTCTACCAAAGACTAGATCGGGTAAAATTATGAGAAGGATTCTTAGAAAAGTTGCCGAAAATCAATTTGAGAATTTAGGGGATACCTCAACTCTTGCTGATCCGACGGTAGTGCAAAGTTTAATTGATAATCGATTAAATAAATAATCTAAAAGTCGTAAGTAATCCCTTTGGTCTCCCAATCTCCATAACGAGTGGGTTCTAATCCTTTTGGACCATTAATTTCTTTTTTCTTTTTTATTTGATAATTATTTTTTTTTCTCTCATTTGCTTCTTTTAAAGATTGCTCAGCAATTTTTTTAAATTTTTCTTTCATAAATTAATCTATTTTTTGAATTAACTTTTCAAAATCTCTACAAACATTATTCCATTTATTAATCATAGAATTGACTACAATTTCTTTATCAAGATTTTTTAATTCATCTGCAATTGGTGACCAATAAATTAGTGCTTGTGAACTTTTATCAAAAGGATTTGAATTGCAAAAAGTTGCCCAGTTAATCTCTTTAAATCTTCTATCAAACTCTTCAACGGCATTATCGTAAATATCATCACTAAGACCATTTTCTTTCTCACTTAATAAAATTTTATGGTAGATTTTTTTTGCCTCCTCAAATTTTTGATAATTTTGATTTTTATAAAGGTAAGAAAAAATATAAAAAGAGATATCCTGAACTGATACAACAAAAATATTCCATCTCGAGATATTGATCGATTTTAAATAATTTTCATCTTTAAAAGCTTTAATATAATTTCCTCCAATTCGAGTTTGCAAATATCCATACAATGTATTTTGGGTTACATGAGCAGATCTTTTATGGATGAACTCATTAATTAATTCTAAATTTGTTAACTTCCGGTCGCCTACAACTAATCTTTTTAATGAGTTTAGTAAGAAGTCAAAGGATACACCTTCTAGTTGTTTTATATATTCTTTAATCATAAAAAGTTAATATTTATAATGCTTTTTAAGAGAAATATTAACTTTTAATTGAGGTAAAATTCAATTAGGATTTGTTTAGTTAATATTAACAATAACTAAGGGGGATAACATATGGCATCGCCAAAACAAGAAGCCCATTGGGCAGCGACCAAAAGCCTTATGATCATAACTATGTTGTTATGGTTTTTCTTCGGAACTGTTGTTTTCGCCTTCGGTGAACAAATAAACCACATCAAAGTTCTTGGATATCCATTAGCCTATTACATGACTGCGCAAGGATCATTAGTTGCGTTTGTTGTCATGATTTTTTGGTCTAACAATAGACAAGAAAAAATTGATCGTGAATTTGGTTTCTCCGATGAAGACAGGGAGGATGATTAAATATGGCACAAAAAAGTAAATTTATACAAGACCTACCAAAAATTTATGGAATCTACACTTTAGGTTTCCTTGGATTTTTTGCCTTAATGGCATTCTTTGAAACGCAAGGTATGGGCGCAAAAACTATCGGAATATTATTCGTTAGTTTTACAATCCTGATATATGCAATCATCGGCTGGCTTTCTAGAACAGCTCAGGTGGAAGCATACTATTTAGCTGGAAGGCAAGTTCCAACCGTATTTAACGGAATGGCAACAGCTGCTGACTGGATGTCCGGTGCATCCTTTGTGGCAATGGCTGGTGGTATATACTTTGGTGGATATACTTACATGGCTTTCCTAGTGGGTTGGACTGGGGGTTACGTGTTAGTGTCATCACTAATGGCTCCGTATCTTAGAAAGTTCGGCTGCTATACAGTTCCAGATTTTATTGGAACTCGATATGGTGGAAACTTTGCAAGATTCTGTGCCGTGTTGGTGCTACTAATCGCATCGTTCACTTATGTGACAGCTCAAATCAACGCAACAGGTACAATTGCATCACGTGCATTAGCAGTACCTTTTGAAGTTGGAGTTTGGGTTGGTCTAATAAGTATCCTTTTATGTTCAATGTTGGGTGGAATGAGATCTGTGACTTGGTCACAAGTGGCTCAGTACATTGTTTTAATTATAGCTTATTTAATTCCAATATTCTGGATGAGCTGGAAATTAGGACATATTTTCCCTCACATTTCAATGGGAGGAACGGTTGAGAAAATAGCAGCTTTAGAAGCTCAGTATGGATTGATAAAAAATTCACCTGATGTTTTAAAAGCGGCAGGAGTACCTGCTGGATTATCTTCAATGTCAACGCCTCACTCGGGAGTTCCTGCGGGTGCAATGGAAGCATGGAAGTATATTTCGCTTGCAATTTGTATGATGGTTGGAACGGCTTCGTTACCACACATCTTAATGAGATACTTCACTACTCCATCTGTGACTTCAGCTAGAAGATCAGTGGCTTGGTCGTTGTTTTTCATCTTCTTGCTTTACTTCTCAGCTCCGATGCTTGCAACTTTATCAAAGATTCAGTTGCTTGATCCAACTCTTCCTACTGCAATTATCGGCAAAAAAATTGTTGATGTGCAGGCAATAGAGTGGGTTAAAAACTGGTCTGCGGTAAAACAAGTATTTATTGCTGACTTAAACAAAGATGGCATCCTTCAATTGAACGAATGGTTCATGAGAGGTGACGTGGTGGTATTAGCGACTCCAGAAGTTGCTGGATTACCATACGTGATTTCTGGATTAGTTGCTGCAGGTGGACTAGCTGCTGCTATGTCAACTGCGGATGGACTACTTCTTGCAATTGCAAATGCTATCTCACACGACATCTACTATAAAATGATCGATCCAAAAGCGAGCATTGTAGCAAGATTAACAGTTGCGCGAGCACTGTTAGTTGTTATTGGTGCTGCCGCTGCTTATATCGCTGCGATGAGACTTACGGGTATCTTAGGAGCGGTTGCTTGGGCGTTCGACTTTGCGATGTCTGGTTTATTCTGGCCACTAGTTTTAGGAGTGTGGTGGAAGAGAGCAACTCGTTCAGGCGCAATAGCAGGAATGTTAGCAGGACTTATATCAGGTACTTGGTACCTAATATACGTAGGACCTACGTTCATGAATCAAACTCCATGGTTAGGAATTGATAATTTAAGATTTGGAATTATCGGTGCTAGCGTGAGCTTGATTGCTATGGTGGTTGTAAGTTTACTTACAAAACCTGAGAGTGCTGCTGTTCAGCAGATGGTTGACGACCTTAGGATTCCTAGCGGTAAAACAATCATCAAGCATAGTTAAAAATCTTTTATTCATGGGGCGATTTATTCGCCCCATGACATTTTCAAAAATCAATGTCACCTTGGATTTATTACTTTGATTATATTTTAGGAACCATCATGTGGACATTAATTGGCAGATCCGCAATGTCCCTTTTCCAAAAAGAAGACTCTAATTTTTTTTTCATGAAAATATTCGTAAAACTTACTGATCCTATTTTGCGTATATTTAAAATAATAACCCCAAGTTTTCTAATTCCAATCTTTGTACCTTTGTATGTGGCTTGGTTTTTCTATATGTTTAGATTTTACTTTATGCCTTGGGTACTTGGCTATTCAGTGATGGGTATGCTTTCGTTTCCATTAGAAAGTGAATTTACTTACTTTTTAATGAACTTGTTTAAAAAGCAGTTTTAAATTTCTAAAATTCATTTAATTGTGTGCTGTGGCACAAAATATAAAAATATCACCCTCTATTTTATCCGCTGATTTTAGTATCTTAGGAGATGAAATTAAAAATTTAGAAAAAGCTGGAGCTGATTTAATTCACGTTGATGTAATGGATGGTCACTTTGTTCCAAATATTACCATGGGTCCTCCAATTATTAAGGCAATTAGAAAATGTACAAAACTGCCCTTTGATGTTCATTTGATGATCTCGCCTGTTGAAAAATATATTAAAGCCTTTGCTGATGCAGGATCTGATATTATTACCCTTCATCCTGAGGCAACGGATAACTTAAAAAGAGCCATTCAAACTATAAGGTCATGTGGAAAAAAAGCAGGTGTGTCCTTAAATCCTAAAACACCCATTAGTGCTTTAATGGATGTAATTAATGATATTGATCTTATTTTGATTATGAGTGTAAACCCAGGATTTGCTGGACAAAGTTTTATGAGTGAAGTTTTGCCAAAAGTTTCTGAACTTAGAAGAATGATTAATGATAAAAAACTTAAAATTGACATTGAAATTGATGGTGGAATTAACTTTGAAACAGCTCCTCTTGCAGTAAAAGCAGGTGCTAATATCTTGGTATCAGGAACTACAATTTTTTCAGGTTCCCTAAAAGATAACATTCAAAAATTAAGAAATTGCGCTTAAGTGTCCAATATTAATACATTTAACCTTTATCTTTTATCCTTAAAAAAAAGTTTTCAAGATCGACTAAGAGAGAAAAAATTTAAAAGTTCCAATTACAATGTTTCGTTAGGTGGCATTCAACCTCACCGTATTTATGAGTCTTCAAATATATTTTTAATTCAAGATCTAATTAATAACGATCCAATCGTACTCAATAGCGTTAGAAAATTTACAACTAATATTTGGAAAATTACCAATTTAGAAAATGATAAAGCAAAAAAACTTCATGATTTTAGTTGGCTACCAGCACTAAATATTAAAACAGAAAAAGAATTAGGCTGTCTTATTGTTGATCAATGGATCAATAATTTTTCAAATTATAATGAAAAATATTGGACCTTGGATATTATAACTGCACGTTTGATAAATTGGATATCAAGTTATGATATTATTTTTAAAAACAGTGATCTTATCTTTAGAAGCAAAGTTATTAATAATATTGTCAAACAAGCAAAACATTTATTTAAAAATATTAATTTAATTAATACTGGCATTGAAAAGATCAAATCCCTTGCTGCCTTAATTTTAGTTGGTAATTCCTTTGAGCAATATGAAGAATATACTCAGTTTGGACTTAAAAATTTAGAGGATGAAATTTCAAATTTTATAAATAAAGATGGATTTATTAAAACTAAAAATCCTGAGGATTTATTTTGGACCTTATATTTCTTAGTTCTTGTTAAGGAATGGTTAATACTATCTAGAAAACAAACCCCTGCTTTTATCAATATTTATATTAATTCCCTTGGAATCTGTTTTAAATTTTTAAAATTTTCAAACGGAGATCTTCCTCTTTTTAATGGCGCTAATCAAATAAACACTGAAAGATTTTATGAATATTTGGAATCGCGAGGTTATGAGTTTGAAGATATGGAAAATATCTTTTGTGGTTATGCAAAAATAAAATCAAAAAAAGTTGAAATCTTTATTGATGCCAATAATCCCCCTTCTATGTTGCACTCAAAAAATTATCAGGCAGGTCCATTATCCTTTGAACTTGTATCTAATGGAGTAAAATTTGTTTGTAATTCTGGATCAGGAAAAAATCTTGGGGAAGAATTATTCTATTTAAGCTCCTCCACAGCAGCCCATTCAACAGTTACTATTAATGATACTTCATCATGCATATTCCAAAAAAATAAATTAATTAGAAAATACTTTGGGAATTCTCTTATTGAAAAGCATAAGATTTTTAAAAAAGAATTTAAAAGTGATAAAGAATTTGTTCAATGTATCGTTGGTCACGATGGGTATCAGGAAAGATTTAAAATATTACACGAGCGACAAATAACTTTATTTAAGAACAAAAGTCATATCGAAGGAATCGATAATTTAAATTGCAAAAATCTTGAAAATAAAAATTTAACTTTTAGCGTACGATTTCATATCCATCCTGATATTCGCATCACAAAAACCATGGGTAATGATATTCTCCTAAGTTCAACTAATGGCGAAGGATGGATCTTTAGAAGTCCACAAATTCCAACTAAGATTGAAAAAAATCTCTACTTTGGAAATCCAAATAATATTAGAGAATCCTCATTTATCCTGCTTGAAGGTAACATTGAGAATGAAAATACAAACATCATTTGGCATCTAGAAAAAGCCAAATAAAAATCGTATACCCAATGCTCCTTCATGCAACTGATTAAAATAAAAAAAGCGTTAATCTCTGTCTCTGATAAAACAAATCTAAAAGAAGTTCTCGAATGCCTAAAAATAAATAATATTGAAATAATCAGTACTGGCGGAAGCTATAAATTCATTAAAGATCTTGGATTTCAATGTACCGAAATATCAGAATATACAAAGTTTCCTGAAATATTAGACGGCAGACTAAAAACACTTCATCCAAAAATTCACGGCGGCCTTCTTGCAAAAGCAGATGATAAAGAACATCAAGATCAGATAAAAAAAGAAGACATAGATTTTATTAATTTACTCATTGTTAATCTTTATCCCTTTGAAAAAAAATTACTTGAAAAGGCAGATTTTGAAACAATGATTGAAAATATCGACATTGGTGGACCTGCCATGGTTAGATCGTCTGCCAAAAATTTTAAATTTACAACGGTGGTATCAAGCATTGATCAGTACTCTGATTTAATTAATGAATTAAAAAATAATAAAGGATCTACATCTTTTGAATTTAGAAAAATACTTGCAACCGATGCTTTTCTTGAAACTGCTTATTACGACTCGGTAATATCTAACTGGATGAATAATTTAAGGGATAATAAATTTCCAAAAAAAATTACAATATCAGGACAACTTAGAGATAAATTAAGATATGGAGAAAACCCACATCAACAAGCCTCTGTTTATAAAATTAATTATAAAAATGATTTTCTATCAAAAATAAAACAAATCCAAGGCAAAGAGCTGAGCTATAATAATTATTTAGATATGTATTCAGCCGTATCTATCTCTAAGGAATTGGGTGAAAAAGGCAGTTCTTGCGTTATTGTAAAACACAACAATCCATGTGGCTGCGCCATGGCAGAAAATGCCCTTAAATCCTACGAATTAGCCCTTCAGAGCGATCCTATTAGTGCTTTTGGAGGGATTGTCAGCTTTAACCGGGAAGTTGATGAAAAACTAGCAAATGAAATTGTCAAAAAATTTTACGAAGTCATTATTGCCAAAAACTTCAGCAAAAAAAGCTTGGAGATTTTTGAGAAGAAAAAAAATTTAAGATTAATTTCTTTAGAAAATATTAATGAGCAAGATAATTTATCTTATACTTTTTTAGGTGATAATTTTTTACTCCAAGACAAAGATCAAATTGAGATTAATAAAAAAGAATTAAAATTTGTAACAAAAATTAAACCAAGTGATAAAGATTTAGATGATTTAATATTTGCATTCAAAGTTTGTAAATTTGTAAAATCTAATGCTATTGTTATTGCAAAAAATAATCAAACCCTTGGGATTGGTGCTGGACAAACTAATAGATTAGCTTCAAGTAAAATTGCTTGTGAAAATGCCACCCAGTTTTTCAAAGATAAAGTTAAAGGAAGTGTTGCGGCATCCGATGCTTTTTTTCCATTCGCTGACGGATTAAATGAACTCATTAAAGTTGGTGTTAAATGTATAATCCAACCAGGCGGATCAATTAAAGATGATGAAGTAATTGCAGCAGCCGATAAAGCTCAAATTGCAATGGTATTTACTGGGATTAGAAATTTTAGACACTAATCATATCAATCTTAGAAGCTAAGATAAAATCACTTAAAGAAAGGCCTTTAATTGCATGGGTATAAATATTTACCTCAGCATATCCCCAACCAAATTTTAAATCTGGGTGATGTCCTTCTTCTTCAGCAATTTGTGATAATTTATTAATAAATCCTAAACTTTCTTCAAAATTTTTAAATTTGAAAGCCTTTGATAAATAAAATGCTTTTTTTTCATTAATTAAAGCTTTCCAATCAGATAAAAAATTTAAATATTCATCAATTTGATCTTTGGTAAATGGAGGAATATCTCCTCTGCAAGGAACACATTTTTTTTGATGTAGTTTCATAGATTTAAAAAAATTTTTGAAATAGAATTCTTAAATAATCATATTTAGCATAATTACGCCTTGTGAAGATACTATTATATATTTTATGTAATGGTTGCTCATAATTAATTTTTTTGTATATATATTTTTCATCAATTTCTTTCATTACAACATCTTCTAAAGAGCAAACTTGCTTATTTTTAAATTTTTTTAAAAAAAAGGAGATCCAAAAATCATCATTCAAAAAACAATATTTATAATTTTTAACGTATTTATTATAAAAATCTAAAATTCCCTCTAAATGATTAGAATTTATTAAAAATCCATCAGCTCCTTGCCCCATTACTAAATCATAAATTTTTACGGTAAAAAAACTATAAGCTTGTTCTTTATTAAATCTAAAATATTTATTCAAAATTTCACACATTCTTGGATGATAAATATGGTCATCATCAACTAATATTACGTAATCAAAATTTTTTAATAAACTAATAGATCCTAGAAGTTTTGTGCCTGGGCCATAATCTTTACATCTAATGATCTTAAAATTATCATCTTTTATGTCTTTAAAAATATCGATATTTACATCTTTAATTTCAGGAAACCTTTCATAAGAAAAAGGTATATTTAAAAAAATATTGTCAGGTCTTATTGTTTGTTTATTTAAAGAATTTATAACTTCCTTTACGCTTTGAAATCTCGAAGGAATACTGCTTAAAGAGATGCAGAATTTTTCTTGCATTCTTTAATTAATATCAAATTTTGAATTTATGTACCAATCATCAAATTGACTCAAATTTTTAAATTTTCTTACAAAGCCTTTTTGGGTTAATAAATTAAATATTTTTTGTCTATTTTTAGTAAAATTATGCTCACAGGTAATTATTTTAAAAGTAAACATGCTAAAATTAAAATTTTTTAAAATTTCAAATTCACTTCCCTCAGTATCAATCGATAAATAATCAATTATTTTTGGCGCTTTATATTTTTTTAATAAGTCGATTAATGAAATTGTATTTAGATTATACTGTCTATACTTTTTGCTCCTTCTTTTGGACCAATTGTCAGAATTAGAAAATTTACTAATTGTAGATAAATCTGGGATAGATGTTTCTTTAAATTGAAGATTTTGGTTAGATACTTTCCAAATAATTCTTTTTTCAATAACACAATGTCGGTTAAGGGTTAATTTTTTATGAAAAATTTTTGCAGGTTCAGATATGATACCTTTCCACTTGAAATTTTTTTCTAAAATATAAGTATTTGATAATTTAAATCCATCAGCAGCACCAAATTCGACAAAAAAACCTTTTTTTTTGAAATTTAATTGTGATAATACAAACAAATCTTGCCTTAGTTGGGATCTAGAAATAGGCAAGTACCGTAATATTTCTCCAGCTTTTTTTGGGAAGTGTTTAGTAAACAATAAATCAAATTTTAATTTATCATTCTCAGCAATTAGTTCATTATAATTTGAACGTTTAAGTATCTTTAAGTTAAAAATTTTCAATTTTTGTTTATTTGCAATTTTTTGATAAGTTTTTATTACAAATACTAAAAAACTATTTACCAATTAGCTAGTATGAAAAAGAGATAATTTGATAAAAGATTAATGATTACTTGTATTTTTGGAGCGGGTGAAGGGAATTGAACCCACGACCTAATCGTTGGCAACGATTCGCTCTACCACTGAGCTACACCCGCTTAATAATTTGATGAAATTAAATGAAAATAAATTTTAATCAATTGAAAAGTGAAATTGAATAAAGCAAATTAAACACTATATTGATTGTTAATGACAACTTTAAATAAAAAAGAAATCCCTCAACAAATATCTATTTTTCCACTTGCAAATGCAGTGTTCTTTCCAAATACAATTTTGCCTTTAAATATATTTGAGCCAAGATATAAAAAAATGGTTGAAGATGCTTTATCATCAGACAAGATGATTGGAATGATCCAAACAAAACAAAGCTATAATTTAAAAAAACCTGAAGTATTTAGCGTTGGTTGCCTTGGTAAAATTGAAAATCACACCAAAACTGCAGATGGGAGATATTTAATTAATTTAAAAGGTTTAATCCGATTTAGAATTTTAGATGAGGCAGAAACTGATCTTCCTTATAGAAAATTTAGAGTAACGTACGATGAGTTTTTAGATGATCTAGAGAAAATAAAATTCAATGATAAGATCGACGTTTTGCAGCTTATCGATAAAGCAAGGAAACTTTTTAAAATTCATCAACTATCAACGGATTGGAAAATTGTTGAAAAAGTTGAACCCGATCAGTTAATCAATTCATTATCGATGATTTGTCCATTTTCTGTCAGTGAAAAACAAGGCTTGCTCGAAGCAAAGACAATACTTGAGAGAAATTTACTAATTAATCAAATAATAAATTTTTATATTATTGGAAATAATCCCGGATCTGAAAGACAGATCCACTAAAAATCAATTAAACAGTTTTATTCATCGAGTCAAAAAACTCAGCATTGTTTTTTGTCTCTCTTAATTTACCAATTAAAAATTCTATTGCCTCCATATTTCCCATTGGGGCAATTAATCGTCTTAGAACATTCATCTTTTGTAAATCTTCTTTTTTAAATAATAAATCCTCTTTTCGGGTTCCAGATTTAGTAATATCAATTGCTGGAAATATTCTCTTATCTGCAATTTTTCTATCTAATATCACCTCAGCATTACCCGTTCCTTTAAATTCTTCAAAAATAACCTCATCCATTCTAGATCCTGTTTCAATTAAGGCCGTTGAAATAATTGTTAATGATCCACCCTCTTCAATATTTCGTGCTGCTCCAAAAAATCTTTTTGGTCTTTGTAAAGCATTTGCGTCTACACCCCCTGTTAATACTTTTCCCGAACTTGGAACAACAGCATTATAAGCTCTGCCTAATCGGGTAATGGAGTCTAATAAAATAACCACATCTTTTTTATGCTCAGCTAATCTTTTTGCTTTTTCGATTACCATCTCAGCCACTTGCACATGTCGCATTGCTGGCTCATCAAAGGTTGAGCTGACTACTTCTCCTTTTACCGATCGTTGCATGTCCGTGACTTCCTCTGGTCTTTCATCAATAAGCAAAACGATTAAATAAATCTCTGGATGATTTGCAGTTATGGAGTGCGCAATATTTTGTAAAATTACAGTTTTACCCGCTCGAGGTGGAGATACAATTAAAGCTCGTTGACCTTTTCCAATTGGAGTTACTAAATCAATTAATCGTGCAGTTAGATCTGGTTTTTTATCTGCTTTACTAGATTCTACTTCTAAATTTATACGTTCGTCAGGATATAATGGTGTTAAGTTATCAAAGTTAATTTTATTTCTAGATTTTTCAGGATCTTCGAAATTTATTTTGCTAACTTGTAAAAGCGCAAAATATCTTTCAGAATCTTTTGGTGCTCTAATCTCTCCTTCGACTGTATCCCCTTTTCTAAGACCAAATCTTCTAATTTGACTTGGGCTTACATAAATATCATCGGGTCCGGGTAAATAGTTCGACTCAGTTGCTCTTAAAAAACCAAAGCCATCTTGCAGAGTCTCGAGAACTCCGCTTCCAGTAATTTTTTCGTTTTTTTCGGCAAATTTTTTAAGAATGGCAAACAAGATTTCTTGTTTACGCATTGTGCTTGGGTTTTCTATTCCAAGTTTTTCTGCTTCTAAAATTAAATCTGCTGGGGTCTTATTTTTTAATTCTTGTAAGTTCATTTATGTTTGGGATTGTCTTGTGAAACTTTTGAGAGTGGGATGAATATAACAATTATAAATTATATTTCAAGCGGGTTTAAAAATAACCAAAAACACAACAATTATGAGTATTATAGTTGGTATTTCATTTATAAACCTAAAAAATTTTGAACTTCTAACATTTCGATCTAATTCAAAGTCTTTCAAACATTTTGATAAAAAACCATGGTAACCCGATAAAGCAATCACCAATATAAACTTAAGCGAAAGCCACAAAGAGAAAATAGTTTCTAATCCTAAGATCCACCAAATTGATAAGCCAGTAATCCAAGTAATAATCATGGCTGGATTCATAATTATTTTCATCAACCTTTTTTCCATTACTTTAAAAACTTTTGATGTTTGATCATTATTATTTTCAACATGATAAACAAACAATCTTGGCAGATATAAAAGGCCAACCATCCAAGAAACTACAGCGATGATATGAATGGCCTTAAGGATTAAATATAAACTCATTAATTTATTAAATATTTTTTAACAATATGTTCCATCATTTGGATATGGTCATCATTGTCATTTAGGCAGGGTACAACATCATAATTTTCTCCGCCACTTTCTAAAAAGCTTTCTTTGCCCTGAATTGCTATTTCCTCTAAAGTTTCAACACAATCTGATGAAAAGCCCGGACAAATCATAAGTACATTTTTTTTGCCTTTCGACGGAAGTTCTTCTAAAGTTTTATCCGTATAAGGCGTTAACCATTCTTCTGGTCCAAATCTAGATTGAAAAGTGGTCTCAATGGGTATGTCTTTAAATTTTTCCTTTATAAGTCGTGTGGTTTTTTGACAATAGCAATGATATGGGTCTCCTTTAGTAAAATATTTTTTTGGTATCCCGTGGTAAGAAGCTAAAATTAAATCTGGCTTCCATTTAATTTCTAAAATTTTCTTTTTTATACTGTTTACAAGAGCATCAATAAAAAGGGGCTCAGATTCGTAATGGGGGATAGTTTGTAAACTAGGTTGCCACCTCATCTTGATTAAGTTTCTGTATACTTCATCACATACAGTTGCTGTAGTTGCTGCCGCATACTGTGGATACAGTGGAAAAACAATAATTTTTTCGCACCCTTCTTTTTGCAAAAGATCTAACTTGCTTTTAATGCTCGGATTTCCATAACGCATTGCAAAATCTACAAGAATAAAATTGTTGCCTATTCTTTTGTTTAGTTTGTTGGTTTGACTTTTTGTATAATATCTTAGTGGAGATTCATTGGTTTCTTTCATCCAAATTTGCTTATAAGCATGCGCTGTTTTTGCTGGTCTAAAGGTTAATATAAATAAATTTAAAATTATTTGCCAAAGAATTGGATTAACCTCTATGACTCTGGTGTCTGATAAAAATTCTTTTAAATATCTTCTAATATCCCACCAACTAGTCGAATCTGGAGTCCCAAGATTAACAAGCAAGACGCCAGTTTTTCCAAATTTTACCTTTGGGTGATTAATTTTATCTAAGTCAAAACTCATAAATTATAACCCCTTACGAACTCAACTAATTTTTTAACATTTTCTGGATTTGTTTGCGGCAAAATTCCATGGCCCAAATTAAAAATATAAGGCCTGTTTTTAAAAAAATCTAAATATCTCTTTGCTTCTTTAAACATTCTTTGCTGACTTCCTAATAAAAATTTTGGGTTTAAACCGCCTTGAAAAACTACATTATTATTTAAATTTAAATCATTAAGACTTATATCATAATCAAGATTAATACCGTCTGGGGCCACCTCTCTTATAAAAGCGTTAATATTCTTCTTTATTCCTTTTGGAAAACACACAACTCCCTTACTAGGAAATTCTTTCTTAATTTTTTTAACAATATTTTTATTTGGATTAATACAAAATTGTTTTAAATCTTTCTTATCTATTAGACCCGACCAACTATCAAATAATTGTATAACGTCTGCCCCGGCCAGTATTTGCTCTTTACAGTGGATATAAACTAAATTTTCTAATCTCTTTAATATTTTTAATATCTCCTCTTTTTTTAAATTTACTAATAATTTCCTATTTCCTTTTGGTGAACTTTTATTAATCATATAAACTAGTAGTGTCCACGGCGCTCCAGCAAATCCAATTAAAGATTTTTCTTTGGGTAATTTTTTTCTTATATTTTTTATTATTTGATAAATATTTTTTAATTTTTTTATAAAATCTTCTTTGCTTAAATTATAAAATATCTCGGGTTTATAATTTTCTAGAACTGGGCCTATATTTTCTTTAAATTTTATATTTTGTCCCGCTGCTTTTAAAATTAATAAAATATCCGAAAATACAATTGCTGCATCTAAATTGTATCTTTCTATAGGTTGTAAAGAGACTTTCGTTGCGTTTTTAATATTTAAGCAAAAATTAATAAAATTTTTATTTTTTTTTCTAATTATTTTATATTCAGGCAAATATCTACCTGCTTGCCTCATAAACCAAATAGGTAAATTTTTTTTTTTAAATATTAGGCTTTTCTGAAGAGAACTACTCATTAATAAATATTAGTTAAAATATTAGTAGTATATGGTTATGTTAGTAGTGTGTTTATATTTTTATCAACAGTTTATTAACAGAATTTGTTAGTAAAAATATCAACCTAACTTTTAATTTATAACAGTAATACGAAGTTATTAACAATATTCAAATAAACACAAACAAACTTATTAATGTTATTAATTAAATAACAATAATTTATTAACTGTTAACCCTTTCTAATTTTAAAGTTAAAAATGTATAAAGAATAATTATAAAGATTTTTCCACAGTCTTATGAACAGAAAATATAACGTTTTTTTAGTATCCGACTCGACCGGCGAAACCTTAGATAGAATATTTCTTGCGTTAAAAGCTCAATTTGAAAACTTTAATAATTCTCTCCACCATTTTTCTTTTGTTAGAACGGATGCGCAAATCACAACATTATTAGAAAAATGTAACAAAGTAGAAAACCCAATTGTTTTATATACGCTTGTGGAATCTTCAATTACTTCATTCTTAACTCAAGAAACAGAGCGATATAAAATTCCATGTTTTGGAGTTTTAGATTATTTAATTCCAAAATTTGAAACAGTTCTAAATCGTAAAGCAAATCGAAAACCAAGCGGTCAGCATATTCTAAATAAGGAATATTATAGAAAAATTGCAGCTATGCAGTTTAGTATTGAACATGATGATGGCCAAAAATTAGAAACAATTTTAGAGTCAGATATAATTATTTTGGGAATAAGCAGAACTAGCAAAACCCCAACAACCATCTATCTTGCAAATAGAGGATATAAAGCCGCAAATATCCCAATGATTCCCAATCAAAGAATATCCGAAGATGTGTTAAAAAATAAAAAGAAGACAATCGTTGGCTTGATTGCTGATCCAGAAAGGTTGGTCGATATTAGAAAAAATAGGTTGAATACATTAAGCGAAGAAAAACACACTTCGTATGTTGATTTAGATAAAATTAAAGAAGAATTAGAAGAAAGTAAAAAAATATTTAAATTAAACAATATTCCAATAATTGATGTAACCAGAAAGTCAGTAGAAGAAACAGCCGCGTCCATAATTAAAATTCATGAGATAAAAAATAGTTAATGAGAGATGTAATTTTAGCATCCGCAAGCGGAATAAGGTTAAAAATATTAAATGATTTTGGTTTTAATGTTAAAGTTGAAACCGCAAACATTGATGAGGAAGAGATAAAAAATTCTTTATTAGCAGAAAAATTTACTTCTTTTGATATCTCGAGAGCTCTTGCCGAAACTAAGGCAAAAAAAATTAGTAATAAAATATATAATCATCTTATTTTAGGAGCAGATCAAGTTCTAGATTTTGACGGAAGGCTATTTAGCAAGCCAAATAATATGGATCTGGCACTTGATTTAATGAAAAAACTAAATGGTAAATTACATTCTTTATTTAGCTCAATTTGTCTAAGCAAAAATGGCTCAACAATTTGGATGCATACAGAGCAGGTAACTTTAAAGATGAAAAAATTTTCAGACAATTATATTAAAGATTATTTACAAAAATTAGGTCTCGAAACAATTAAGAAGTATGGGGTTTATCAAATTGAAGGATTGGGCAAGGATTTATTTGAAGAAATAAAGGGAGACCACTATTCTATTATGGGGATGCCAATAAAACCATTAATTAGGTATTTTGAATTAAATGAAAAATAAAAAAAAATTTTTAGTAATTGGCAATCCTATTAAACATTCTTTATCTCCCGAGCTTCACCAATATTGGTTTGATAAAAATAAAATTAATTCAGAGTACAAAAAATTAAAAATTGATCATAGGCAAATTAAAAAAATTTTAAATAAAATTAGAAAAAAGCAAATTGAGGGAATTAATGTAACAATTCCTTTTAAAAATCTTGTAATTAAATATTTAGATATTTTAGAGGGAGATGCAAAAAAAACATCCTCGGTAAATACAATTTATCTTAGAAAGAATAAATTAATTGGGGATAACACAGATGTTTATGGGTTTGCTTTTGGCATATTAAAAAAAATTAAGACTAAAATAAAAGCAGCAGGAATAATTGGTGCAGGTGGCGTAACTTCTTCTATTATTCTTGCTTTAATTAAAAAAGGCGTAAGAAAAATTTATATAACTAATAGAACTTTTTCTAAACTAAAAGTTCTAAAGCAAAAATTTAAGGGTATGATCTTTCCAATTAAATGGAATGATTATTTAAAGGTATTTAATGAAGTTCAAATTTTAATCAATGTCACAAGTTTAGGTATGCAAGGACAAAAAGACTTAAAGTTTGATTTTAGTATTTTTGATAGGAAAATTAATGTTGTTGATATTGTTTATAACCCCGAAAATACTAGATTTTTAAGGGATGCACGCAAAAACGGGCATAAAATTTTTTCAGGCCTAGATATGTTTATTTATCAAGCCCAAAAGGCATTTTATATTTGGAATAAGAAAAAGCCAAAAGTAACCAATGTCGTTTACAAAAAACTTAGAAAAATAATTAATGATTAAAGTCGGTATCTTAGGAAGCGTTGGCAGCGGAAAGTCTTTTGTTGCTAATATTTTTAAAGAGTTAGGATTTAATATCTTTTCAGCGGATCAAGTAGTTTCCCAAATTTATGAAAGGAATAAAAATATAAATAAGAAGATTTCAATTTTTTTTAAATTAAAACTTAATCGCGGCAAAATAAATAAAAATGAACTTAGAGATACCTTAAAAAAAAACCCAAAAAAGTTTAAATACTTAAATAAAATTATTCATCCAATTGTTAGAAAAAAATTAATTTTATTCCTATCTAAATATAAAAAAACTAAGTTAGTAGTTCTCGATATTCCTTTATTAATTGAGAATAAAATGTTCAACTTTGTTGATATATTTATTTTTGTTAAAACCAAACCTAATACTTTTAAAATTAGAATAAAAAAAAGAAGAAATTTAGATAAGCAATTTTTAAAATTATTAGAAAATCAGCAGGCTGACGAAAAAATAAAAAAAAGTTATGCAGATTTTACAGTTGATAATTACACTAAAGATAAAGTTAAATTGCAGGTGAAAAAAATTCTTGATAAGATTCTCTTAAATGATTGAAGTTATTTTAGATACAGAAACCACAGGATTATCTGCTGATAAAGATAGAATCGTTGAGATTGCCTGCATTGAATTAAGTAATCATATTCCTACAAAAAATATTTTTCACACTTTTATAAATCCTGAGACAAAAGTTTCAGCAGATGCTTTTAGTGTGCATGGTTACTCCGATGAATTTTTGTTAAATAAACCAAAATTTAAAGAAATTGTTAAAAATTTTCTTGATTTTATAAAAGATAAAAAACTTGTTATCCATAATGCAGATTTTGATCTTGGTTTTTTAAATAATGAATTAAGAAGGCTTAATGTAAAACCAATTTTAAAATCTGATGTTGTTGATACATTGCAAATTGCCCGTTCAAAATTTCCAGGCGTTGGTAATAGCTTAGATGCTTTATGTAAAAGATATAAAATTAATGTAGAGGCCCGAGAAAAGCATTCTGCGTTGGTGGATTGCCATCTATTATCCAAAGTTTACATTGAATTAATTGATAAAAAAGAACTAACCCTTGATCTGGAGTTAAGTAATAAAGGCGATAATCATCAAATGAGATTAAATAATGAAAACAGACAAGGAATTATTGTACCAATTAGTCCTGAAAAATTTGAAGAGTATAAAAAGTTTTTAAAGAAGAACGTTCCTAATGCTTTTGCGTTAGATTAGCAGATTGTTGCTCATATAATTCATTAAAATTTATTTCTTTTTTAAATTTAAATTCTTTAAAACCAGATTTTTGAAATAATTCGGTAATAAGATCAGTAAGTTTTTTTGCATATAAATCTGGAATTTCAGCTAGTATAATTCTCTTAACTTCCTCTGCTTTTAAAGCTGTATCAGTTATTTTAAATACAACTGCTAAACATGCCTCTGCATGAATTTTATTGATAACCTCTTTTGGAGCTTCAAAAATAAGTTTGCAATTAAGTTCTAACATCCCGCTTTTTAGTGGCTTGTTAGAAATATCAACTTTTGTCTCATATTTTCCAAGATTTTGTGCTGCGTCAACAAAACAATCGGGTGATGGAATTTCAAAGGATAAATCCTTTACGTAGTTTGCAATAATTTGATATTTAGGATTATCCTTATTTTTTTCTTCCATTTTTCAAGTTTGATTTGTTACTATTAAAATATAACTTTACTATATTGAATATCATTTATTTTGACCTAAATTTAAATGTATTAATATTTAAATATTTAATCTAAAATATAATTAAATGAACGATAATTTTGGCTACATTGATATAGTTTTACTTGCAATCGTTGCAGGTATAATCATTTTAAGACTTAGAAATGTTCTTGGTAAAGGCGCTGAAGATAGCGCAATTAGAGCAAAAAAATCAGTGATTGTTGATGCTCAATTTGAGGATGTAAAATCTTCTAAAGTTGAAGAAAATATTAATACAAAGGAATTTAAAGAAGATACTTTCTTAAAGGGAGCACAAGCTGCTTATGAAATGATCGTGAATGCTTTTGCATCTGCAGATAAAAAAACTTTAAAAGATTTAACTTCACCTGAAGTTTACAAAAGTTTTGTTTCTGTTCTTGATGATAGAAAAAATAAAAAACTTCTTAATCAATTTACTTTTATAGGTATTAAAAAAGCAAAAATTGAAAATATTGATAAAAAAGATAGTTTTTATACTGTGAAAACTAGATTTGTGAGTGAGATTATATCCTGCGTTAAAGATGCAGATAATAATATTATTGAAGGAAGTCCAGATGAAATTCAAACAGTAAATGATGTTTGGAGTTTTTCAAAAGATTTAAATTCAGATGACCCAACTTGGCATTTAACTGAAATTGCACAGGACGTGCATGCCAAAGAATAATAAAGATCTACTAAATCCTGAAGATATAAAAGCCTGGGAAGATTTTAAAGGTAAAAAATTTTTAGAAGGTGATAAGGGAGAAATTTTTAAAAAACCTATTAAAGAAAATAAAAAACAAGATCAAATTGATTTTAAAATAGATTTACACGGATATTCTTTGCAAGAGTCATTTGTAAAAATAAGAAGTGTTATTGAAAATTGTTACCAAAAAGATTTAAGAAATATTTTAATTATCACTGGAAAAGGGTTAAGATCCAAGGTTAAAGAAAATCCTTATTTGTCAGAGGATTTAAGTTTATTAAAATATGCAATCCCAAATTTTTTAAAAGATAATTTTTCAGATATTATTAATTCTATGGATGAACCAGATCAAAGTTTAGGCGGATCTGGTGCTTTTTTATTGAGATTAAAAAAAAGATTATAGAATAGTATTTTTTTAATAATTAAAGCTAATTTATTGATAAGGTTAGTTTTTCTATATATAGGTTATTCATTCATATGAGGATTGCAAAAGTTAATCGTAAAACTAAAGAGACATCCATTGAGGCAGAAATTAATCTAGATGGAACAGGTATTTATAAAATTGATACAGGGATTGGTTTTTTAAATCACATGTTGGAGCAGTTATCAAAGCACTCTTTGGTAGATATAAATTTGAAAGCAAAAGGGGATTTGCATATTGATTTGCATCACACAACTGAGGATTCTGGAATTGTTATAGGTGAGGCTATTGCTAAAGCTTTGGGAGATAAGAAGGGTATTAAACGATATGCACACGCTTATATCCCCATGGATGAAACATTAAGTAGAGTTTCTTTGGATATTTCGAACAGACCCTATTTGATTTGGAATGTAAAATTAAAAGTGGAAAAACTTGGAGAAATGGACACTGAATTATTTAAAGAATGGTTTCAGGCATTTTCCCAAAGCGCTGGTATTACCTTACACGTTGAAAATATTTATGGCGATAATAGTCATCATATCATTGAGTCTTGTTTTAAAGGTTTAGCAAGAGCATTACGTCTTGCATTAGAAAAAGATTCAAGAGCTGGAGATTCTTTGCCTTCAACTAAAGGAATACTTTAAAGATTTTTTAAATGTATGTATCAATCGTTGATTATGGGACCGGCAATCTTAACTCTGTATCAAAAGCTTTAGAGGTTGCAGCAGAGCAAATAAGTAAAAAAATAAACATAAAAATATCAAATAAACCTAAAGATATTTTAGATTCAGATAAAATTATTTTACCTGGACAGGGTTCTTATAGACAATGTGCATTAGGAGTTAAAAATATAAATGGTTTATGGGATTCTCTTAATGAATTTGTACTAGTTAAAAAAAAACCAATCTTTGGAATTTGTGTTGGGATGCAGCTATTTTCAGAACAAGGTTATGAAGAACAGGTCACAGAAGGATTTGGTTGGATTAAAGGTTCTGTTAAAAAAATAGAAATAAATAACAAAGATTTAAAATTACCTCATATGGGGTGGAATGAAGTAAATGTCTTAAAAAAAAATGATTTATTTTTAGATATTAAAAATTTATCCCATTTTTATTTTGTGCATAGTTTTGCTTTTAAGGCTAAAGATGAAGAAGATGTAATTTGTATAACAGATTATGAAAAACCAGTAGTTGCAGGTATTTTAAAAGAAAATATTTTTGGAACCCAATTTCATCCTGAGAAAAGTCAAAGTAATGGAATTAAGTTATTATCTAATTTTTTAAATTGGAATTTATTATGATTATATTTCCAGCAATTGACCTAAAAGATGGAAAGTGTGTAAGACTTTATAAAGGAGATTTTAATAAAACAACTATCTTCAATTCTTCTCCATTTAATCAAGCTTTAGAATTTCAGAAAAAAGGTTTTACCCATCTTCACTTGGTAGACCTAGATGGAGCCTTGAAAGGAAAATCAAAAAATAAAAAAATTATAATTAAAATTATAAAGGATACTCGTTTAAATGTGCAATTAGGTGGTGGCATTAGAACATTAAAACAAATATCTTTTTGGATTAAGAATGGGGTTTCAACTGTAGTTGTTGGAACCATGGCTATTCAAAATCCCAAAATATTAAAAAAAGCATGCACTTTGTTTCCAGGACAGATTGCGGTAGCGTTAGATGTTAGAAATAATTTTTTAGCTATGAAAGGCTGGGTTAAACAAACAAAAATAAAATTAATGCAATTTTCAAAAAAATTAGAAGATTTTGGTGTAACAAGAATTATATACACTGATATTAATAGAGATGGCACAAAGCAAGGTGTCAATTTTCTTCAATTAAAAAAAATAATAAGTAAGATAAATATTCCTTTAGTCGTTTCAGGTGGAGTTTCTAATATAAAAGATATCCAGCAATTAGATAAATTTGGTTTATTTGATGGTGTTATTATTGGTAAAGCAATTTACGATAAATCAATTTCTTTAACTGAACTTAAAAAATTTGTTTAAAAAAAATGCTTAAAAAAAGAATCATACCGTGCCTTGACGTTAAAGATGGCAGAGTTGTCAAAGGGATTAATTTTGTAAATTTAAAAGATGCCGGAGATCCTGTGGAGCAGGCAAAGATATATGATAAGGGTGGAGCTGATGAAATATGCTTTTTAGATATTACCGCATCCAATGAAAATAGAAAAATTTTATTAGATAAAGTTAGCGCTACTGCAAAAAGTTGTTTTGTTCCTTTAACCGTTGGCGGTGGAATTTCTAGTGTGGAAGATATTAAAAATTTACTACTTGCTGGAGCTGATAAAGTTTCAATTAATACTGCAGCAGTAAAAAATCATAATTTTATAAAAGAAAGTTCTATTAAATTTGGATCACAGTGTATTGTCATTGCAATTGATGCAAAAAAAGTTGGGGCTAATAAATGGGAAATTTTCACCCACGGTGGAAGAAATGCAACAGGAATTGATGTTATTGATTATGCAAAAATTGCAGAAAAAAGCGGGGCTGGCGAAATACTTCTAACTTCCATGGATAAGGATGGAACAAAGTCAGGTTACGACCTTGAGCTAACAAAGGCTATATCTAGCTTAGTTTCTATTCCTGTTATTGCATCAGGAGGGGTTGGCACCCTTGAAGATTTATATGAGGGGTTTAATCAAGGTTTAGCAAGTGCAGTTTTAGCTGCTTCAATATTTCATTATGGAGAATATTCAATAATGGATGCAAAAAACTATTTAATTAAAAAGGGAATACCAATAAGAATTTAATTATGTTTAAAAATCTAGAACAACTTATTCAAAAGATAAAAAAACAAAAGAACAAAAATCCAAAAATTTCCTATACAGCAAGCCTAATGAAAAAAGGAAAGAAATTTTGTATAAAAAAATTTATGGAAGAAGCAAAGGAACTTGCTACTTCAGCAAAATATTCAAATAAAAAAAATATAATTCATGAGGCAGCAGACTTATTATATCATTTTTTAGTTCTTTTAGAATTTAAGAAAATTTCACTGGCTTCAGTTATGAAGGAGTTGAAGAGAAGACAAAAAATTTCTGGAATTCAAGAAAAAAAAAATAGGAAAAAAAATGTACGATAAGAATAATATTTTTGCAAAAATATTAAGAGGTGAAATTCCTTGTGATAAAATTTATGAAGACAAATTTGCACTTGCCTTTAAAGATATAAACCCCCAGGCCAAAATTCATGTTTTGGTTATTCCAAAGGGAGCTTATGTAGATATGAACGATTTTGCAGCAAATGCTAAAAGTGATGAGATTGAAGGTCTAATCAGGGCTTTAGGAAAGGTTGCAGATATTTTAGGGGTATCTACAACGGGGTATAGATATTTAGGAAATAATGGCAGAGATGGTGGTCAAGAAGTGCCCCATTTGCATTTTCATATCTTTGGTGGAGAAAAATTAGGAAGAATGATCCATAAGTAATATGGAAAGGTCCATAGATAGGTTTTATCTTCATCTTCTTAATTACAAAGATTTAATTAGATCCAATTGTAAGGAAAAAAATTTAGAAATTTTACTAGAAAAAAAACCAACCATCGATCTTTGTAAATTTTTTTATAAAGAAATTGGAAAGGATTTTTTTTGGCGGGATAGATTAAAGTGGAGTGATGGAGATTGGACCAATTATATAAGCCAGGATTTTTTTAAATTATATATTTTAAAATCCAATAATAAGTTAGCTGGATATTACGAGTTACTTTACAATCCCACCAACCCTTCAATGGAAATCGCATATTTTGGCATATTTAAGGAGTTTTTTGGTAAAGGAATAGGCGGATATTTATTAACCGATGCAATATTAAACTCTTTTAAAGAAAAGATTAATAAAGTATGGGTGCATACTTGTACTCTTGACCATCCCAATGCTTTGAAAAATTACCTTGCAAGGGGAATGACTGTTTTTAAAACAGAAAAAATATTCTTTAACCCTGAAAATTTATAATTTTTAATTTGGAATTTGAAATTTTTCATCAGAAATAACGTTTATTTTGATATTTTTCATCATAAATTCTAGTGTTGATTTGTCATAATTTTTTATTCTCCAACCAAGAATTGTGAAATTTTTCGGCTCAAAATAAATATCAACGCTTTCAGAAGAACTTATTTCAACGGTGGTAATAATAAAATTATTAGTGATATTAAATTTTTCAATATTTGATAATTTTTCTATTAAACTTTCTTTATCAAGCATAACTCCTAAAGGAGTATCTTTAATACTGTAATTATAATTTTTATTTTCTTCTTTATTGATTAAGTACAAATAATCATCATTAACTATAATTTCTTTTTTTTGGTCATCATAAATGCATCGCATTTTTTTTGGATAGATTAAAATGCAACTTCCATTTTCCTGCCCATCACTTGAAAGCTGCGTAAAATTAAATTGTAAAGAATTTATTTTTCTTAAATTTTCAATTATTTTAATCTTTTCTGAGGCATTTGATTGATTACACAAAAATAATAGTACTGTTAAAACAGCACAAATTAATTGTTTCATTTGAGTTAATAAATTTCTCTTTTGCCTACGTGATTAGCTGGACTTATAATTTTTTCTTCTTCCATTTGGTCAATAATTCTAGCTGCTCTATTGTAGCCAATTCCAAGTTTTCTTTGTAAAAAACTAGTAGAAGCCTTGCCTTCATTTTTAATTATTTCAACTGCTTTGTTATATAATTCATCTTTCCCATCAGCATTTAAAACAACTTCATCATTTTCCTGTTCTTCAATTTTAGTAACCTCTTCAATATAAGTTGGTGTTCCTTGCAGTCTCAAGAATGTTGAAACTCGTTCAATCTCTTTTTCAGAAACATAAGGACCATGAATTCTAATAATCCTACTTGCTGATGACATGAAAAGCATATCCCCGTTTCCAAGTAATAATTCAGCTCCCTGCTCTCCAAGAATTGTTCTGCTGTCTATTTTTGATGTTACCTGAAATGAAATTCGAGTTGGAAAATTTGCTTTAATTGTTCCTGTGATCACATCAACGCTCGGTCTTTGTGTTGCCATAACGATGTGTATTCCTGCAGCTCTTGCCATTTGCGCAAGTCTTTGAATGTAGTTTTCTATCTCTTTACCTGCAATCATCATCAGATCAGCCATTTCATCAACAATCACAACGATATATGGCATTTTTTTCTTAGTTTCAGATGGAGCTTTTTCGTTAAATCCTGAGATGTTTCTAACTCCAATTTCAGTCATCTCTCGATATCTTTTTTCCATTTCTTTAACTACCCATTTTAAAGCTGTTGTTGCTTTTTTAGGTTCAGTGATAACTGGCGTTAATAAATGAGGTATTCCTTGATAGATTGAAAGCTCTAACATTTTTGGGTCAATCATTATTAATTTACAGTCATCAGGCTTGTGTCTGTAAAGAATTGATAAAATTAGCGTGTTGATACAAACAGATTTTCCGGAACCTGTTGTTCCGGCAATTAAAAGATGTGGCATTGAAACTAAATCACCTACAATTGGAAAACCAGAAATACTTTTGCCAAGTGTTATTGGAATTTTAATATCTTTATTATTAAATTCTTTGCTGGAAATTATTTCTTTTAAAGCAACGTTTTCCCTGACTTTATTAGGTATCTCTATTCCAATGGTACTTTTGCCAGGAACCGTTGCAACTCTTGTAGATATAGAACTAGTGTTCCGTGCTATGTCTTCAGATAGATTAATAATTTTTGATGTTTTTATTCCAGCGATTGGTTCAAATTCATATAAGGTTACAACAGGCCCAGCGCTAACTCTTTTAATCTCACCTGAAATACTAAAATCTAAAAGAACATTTTCTAAAAATTTTGACTGCGTCTTGTAACTTTCCTCATCTAATTGATTTTCAATCTTAATAGGATCATCAAGAAGTTTTATTGGAGGAATTTTAAAACTTGTAGATTTCTCGACTTTGACATTTTCTAGGGGAAGCTGCTGTTGGGGAGAAATTTCTTGCATAACAGCTTCTTCTTGAATTTTTTGGTTAGTATTTTCTTGTATAAAAGCGCTATCATTAGTTTTTAAAATATCCTGCTTTTTAAGATATGTTTCAAATATTAATTTTGGAAAATAAATTAATAAATTTTTTATAACTACAAAAATAGATTTCCACTCTTGAATATTTAACCCTGCACTTAAATAAAAGCATAAGAATGAGATTGATAAAAAGATAATTGAAAAATAAGTCCCAAAAGAAGTGTTTTTGATATTTAATTTTTCAGATATAAAATTTGCAACAAAGCCACCAAAACCATTATCCGGAAGCCAAAAACTTTGGTCTATATTAATTGAAAAAAATAAAGCTCCAAAAATTATAGACAAAACCAGAAACAGTAATTTTATAAAAAAATTTTCAATTTTTTTTTTTATTAATAAATATGCGCCCCAGATAATTAAATTAAAAAAAATTAAAAAAGCTAAAATACCAAAGGCTTGTAGAGAAAAGTCAGAAAGATAGTAAAAAAAGGATAAAAATTTATTATGAATATTTTTATCTGAAGGAAAAATATAGCTTATAGTATTTGCTGAGTAAGTTGTTAAAGATATAAAGTAAGCAAGACCTAAAATGATAGTAATTATGCCAGTAAGTTCTATGATTTTAAGTTTGAGAAATGTTATTATTTTTTCCATATTTTATTGGCGAATCACAATTAAAACCTTTGTATCATTAATATTCAGTTGATAGAATTCCAAAGCAAAACACAATCATGCTTAACTCTGAAAAAATTTGTATTATTGGATCAGGCCTAACAGCTTTAACAATTGCATATTTGTTATCAAAATTTAAGTTACGGATTGATATAGTTGAACAAGTCTCAAATAAAAAAAAAATAAATCCAACTAAATTAGCATTAAGTCAAAATTCATTAGATCAACTATGTAGCTTTGGATTAAAAAATATTCAAAAAAAATCTAATGTTGTAAACAAGATTCATTTACATGACTCATATTCATCTATTAGTTTAAAGAATGACCTAGAGTTTTCAGCCCCAAAAAAAGAAGCTTTAGCATATATTATTGATAGTAACTCGTTATTTTTAGACATAACTAAAAAAATAAAATTTTTAAGAAATATAAATATTTTAAGGAAAGATATTTTATCAATAAACGAAAATAATTTTTTTAACGAAGTTACTTTTAAGAACCTAACAAAAGAAAATTATAGTCTTATTGTTTTTGCTTCTATGAATAATTTATTTTTATTATCAAAATTTAAGCTAAGAAAAGTTATAGATAAGCCTTATAAAGAAAAGGCGTATGTATTTAATTTATTTCATAAAAAAATCGACAATAAGTTAGCAAGGCAATTTTTTTTAAAAGATGGGCCTCTTGCCTTTCTTCCAGTCTCAAATTCAGAAACTTCAGTTATCTGGTCAATAAAAAATAATTCTGTTAATGAAAAAATTGTAAATAATAAGAAAGATTTATTAAAATTTTTTAATATTCATTTCAAAGAACTATTTAAAGAAATAATCTTAATTTCTAAACTTCAAAAGTACAATTTAAATTATAATTTTAATAAATTAATAGATTCTAAAACAATTTTATTATTTGGAGATATTGCAAATAAAATTCATCCAATTGCAGGCCAAGGTTGGAATATGACTTTAAGAAATATTTTTTCTTTAATTAAAGTTATTAAGCATAGCCAAAATTTAGGCTTTGAGATTGGTAATGATATTTTTATTAAAAAATACTTAAATGAAGTTAATTCAAATAATTTTATTTTTTCATCATTAATTGATGGAGTGAGAGGGATTTTTGATATTAAAAATACTACTTACGCTAGTTTAAGAAAAAATGTTTTAGTTAATCTCAATCAAAACGGATTTATTAAAAAAAATTTAATTGATTTAGCAAACAAAGGATTATTTATTTAATTTTTCAATTTTAAGTAATTTTTTTTTAAGATTAATTCCTCCTCTTGCTGAATATCCACCCAACGAACCATTTGATCTAATGATACGGTGACATGGAATGTAAAGGGGCAATCTGTTTTCCCCACAAATTTTTCCAACTAAACGAGGGTGTATTTTTGTTTGTTTAGAAATATTTTTATAGGAAACACATTTTCCATAAGGAACCTTTTTAATTTGCTTCCATACTTTTAATTGGTTTTTTGATCCAGTTACCTTTGTTTTAAAAGTTAATTCTTTTCTTTTTTTATTTAAAAATTGCCTAATTTCGTCTTTAGCTTTTAGTAATTGTAATGAAGGTTCTTTATTATCTAATTTTTGAAATTTTATATGTGTAATAAGTCCTTGATCTTCTATAATTGAGATAAATCCTAAACTCGTATCAAAAGATAATTGGCAAGTTGACATTTATAATAAAACTAAATCATATCAATTTTTTATGTCAATATTTGCACTAGCTACTGCCCCTGGTATTTCTGGTTTAGCGGTTATAAGGGTCTCCGGAAAAGAAGCACTTAAAGTTGCAAAAACTATAACAAAATTTAAAAAAATTAAGGCAAGGATTGCTAATTTTTCAACTTTTTATGACAGTAAAAATAGAATTATTGATAAAGGAATTTTTATATTTTTTCCAAAACCAAACAGCTACACAGGTGATGATGTCGTAGAATTTCATGTTCATGGAAGCAATGCAGTTGTAAAATATTTTTTAGAAGTTTTATCCAAGTTTAAAAATTGTAGATTAGCAAAACCTGGTGAATTCACCAAAACAGCTCTACTTAATAAAAAAATTAATTTACTTCAGGCTGAAAGTTTAATTGACCTTATTAATTCCGAAACTGAATTGCAAAGAACTCAGGCTCTAAGGGTGATGAATGATGATACCACTAAAGTTTACAATAATTTAAGAACTGATTTGATAAAAATATTAGCTGATTATGAGGCTGTAATAGATTTTTCCGATGATGAAGTAGGAGATAGTGTATTTTTTAATAATAGGGATAAACTATTGAAAATAAATGATAAAATTAGAGAAATAATTCAAAGAAGTCAAAATTCTGAAAAAATTAGAGAAGGATTTAAAGTTTCCATCATAGGACCGACAAACTCAGGCAAATCATCTTTGATAAATTGCTTGGCTAAAAGGCCAGTTTCAATTGTTTCAAACATTCCAGGCACAACTAGAGATCTTATTGAAGCAAGTATTATGTTAGATGGAAAATTAGTTAGATTTTTTGATACAGCGGGTTTGAGGCGTTCTAAAAACTTAATTGAAAAAAAAGGAATTTCGCTGACTACTGAAAATTTAAAAATTTCTGATTTAAAATTATTTCTTTTTGATCATACACAAAAAATAGATAAAAAAATTTTAAAATTATTTGATCAAAAATCTATATTGGTTTTGAATAAAGTTGATATAAAAACTTCAAAAAAATTTTCAGATAACAAAATTTATAAACCTATAAAAATTTCAGTAAAAAAAAATATTGGCATTTCAAAACTGATAGATGAAATATCTAAAAAAATTGCTAATCATTTTAAAGTAAATGAGGATAATATAATATCAAGACAACGACATGTTAAAAGCCTTGAAAATGCTGTCTTTTTTATCGAAAAATGTCTTAAAAAGAATTCTATAAATCAGATCGATCTGGCAGCTGAGGACTTAAGGCTTGCTGTAAGAAATCTTGGTGAAATAGTTGGCTTTGTTAACGTTGAAGAACTATTAGATAAAATCTTCAAAGATTTTTGTATCGGAAAATAAATTAAAAATATCTTATCTTTTAAGTTAATGGGATATATAAATTCCCTATGAATTTAGAAAAAGATTTTGATGTAATCGTAATCGGAGCAGGACACGCTGGTTGTGAGGCAGCAGCAGCAGCAGCTAGATCTGGGGTCCACACAGCCCTTATTACTAATTCATTATCAACAATTGGTGAAATGTCTTGTAACCCTGCAATTGGCGGCCTTGGCAAAGGACATTTAGTAAGAGAAATTGATGCATTAGATGGCATTATGGGTGTGGTTGCGGATCAATCTGGAATACAATTTAGATTATTAAATAGCAGCAGAGGTCACGCCGTTAGAGGACCAAGAACGCAGTCAGATAGAGAGCTTTACAAAAAATATATGCAAGAAATGCTCTTAAACTATTGTAATTTAAGCCTTTTTTATGACCCTGTTAGCAGATTTGAGTTTAACAAAAATAAAATCATTTCAGTTGAAACTCAGTCTGGAAATTTTTTTAGAGCTAAAAAATTTATTTTAACAACTGGAACTTTTTTAAATGGACTAATTCATATTGGTAATGAAAAAATTTCAGCAGGAAGAATAGATGAAAAACCTACCCTCGGATTAAGTGAGCAACTAAAAAAATTAGATTTTAAAATTGGGAGATTAAAAACTGGAACACCGCCAAGACTTGATGGAACAACTATTAATTATGAAAATTTAGAAATGCAGTCTGCTGATGAAAATCCTTTTTTCTTTTCATATCTAACAAAAAAAATTAATGCCAAACAAGTCTCCTGTGGAATGACCTATACCAATGATAAGGTTCATAAAATTATTGAAAAAAATTTAAAACGGAGTGCGATGTATTCTGGCTCTATTAAAAGTGTTGGCCCTAGATATTGTCCTTCAATTGAAGATAAGATTGTAAAATTTAAAGACAAACAACGTCATCAAATTTTTTTAGAACCGGAGAGTCTTTCAACGAATGTAGTTTATCCAAATGGTATATCAACTTCACTTCCAAAGGAAATTCAGCAAGAAATATTGTTTAAAATCAATGGTTTACAGAATGTTCGTATGATAAAGGCTGGTTACGCAATCGAGTATGATTATGTCTTTCCAACCGAATTAGATTTTACATTAAGAACAAAAAAAATAGAAAATTTATATCTTGCTGGTCAAATTAATGGCACCACAGGATACGAGGAGGCTGCTGCCCAAGGTATTGTGGCAGGTCTTAATGCTGCCATGTCTGTTAAAAATTTAGAGCCAATAAAATTTGAAAGATCTCAATCTTATATCGGAGTTATGATTGATGACTTAATTACCAAAGGTGTAAGTGAACCTTACAGAATGTTTACATCAAGAGCTGAGTATAGGTTAACTCTAAGAGCGGACAATGCAGATTTACGATTAACGCCTTTAGCTATTAAACATAAATTTATTTCTGAAACCCGAAAGACTAAATTTGTCAATAAAATCAATAGTTTAGATGAGTTTAAACAAATCTTGTCTGAAAAAATAGTTTCTCCAAGTTTTCTTAAGAAAAACGGGATTAAAATATCACAGGATGGTAAAAAAAAATCCTTACTTCAAGTTTTAAAGTTTAAAGATGTTACGTTAGATAGGCTAAGAGAAATTTTTTTAGATCTTCCAAAATACGATAATGAAATTGAAGACTTAATAAAAACGGAATCTCATTATAGCGGCTATATTTTGCAGCAACAAAAAGACATCAATATATTTGAAAAAGATGAAAAACTTCTAATTCCAAATTATATTGATTATAATTCTATTTCAGGTCTTTCCAATGAGATAAAAAGAAAACTAAACGATATTAGACCAAAAACTTTTGGACAGGCTTTAAGAATAGATGGAGTAACACCAGCTTCCATAAACATTTTAATGATTTATTGTAAAAATTACTTTAAAAGAGCATCCTGATCTAATGGATGAAGATATTGATTTTTTTAAGAAAAAATTCAATGTTTCACGTGAAACAATAGAAAAATTAAAAATATATTATAAATTCTTAATAGAAAAAAATAAAACACTTAATTTAATTGGTAAAAATACAGAAAAATCAATATTTACAAGGCATTTCAAAGACTCAGCTCAGATATATGATTTAATAGATAAAAAATTAGATATAATAGATATAGGTTCTGGAGCTGGATTCCCTGGAATTATCGTAAAAATTCTTATGGAAAATGAAAATTTAAAAGGAAATATTATATTAATAGAAAAAAGTTCAAAAAAATCGAACTTTTTAAGAGATTTGTGCATAAAACTTGATTTAAAAGTTAAAATTGAGAATAAAAGATTAGAGATTTATGATTTTTTAGAAACTAGCACTGTAGTTTCTAGGGCATTCAAATCTACTTTAGATACGATTAATATTCTTTATAGAAACATAAAAAATATTAAAGAGTTAGTTTTGTTAAAAGGGAAAACTTATCAACAGGAAATAGATAATGCTAAAAAAAAATATACTTTTGAATTAGAAAAATTTAGAAGCATTACATCGGATGATTCATCTATTATCAAAATCAGAAACATTAAACTTAATACAACTTAAAGTTGTAAATGCCTAGGATAATTTCTGTCATAAATCAAAAAGGTGGTGTTGGCAAAACTACAACAGCAATTAATTTAGCAGCAGGCCTTGCCTTAAAAAATTTTAAAGTTTTATTAATAGATTTAGATCCTCAAGGTAATGCCTCTACAGGTGTTGGAATAACTCAAAGTGAAAGAGAAAAATCTATTTACGATTTATTAATAAAAAAAGATTCTTTTGCAGAATGTATAAAAAAAACAAAAATAGAAAATTTAAGCATCATTCCAGCAAATGCAGAATTGTCTGGTTTAGAAACTGAAGTTGCAAATAATTCTCAAAAAGCTTTTTTATTAAAAAATATTATTGATGGATCAGAAAATATTTTAGAAAAAGAAAAATTTTCTTATATTATAATTGATTGTCCACCATCTCTTAGTCTTTTAACAATTATGTCTTTAGTAATTTCGCATTCATTAGTTGTGCCATTACAGGCTGAATTTTTTGCACTGGAAGGCTTAAGTCAATTAGTAAAAACCATTGATCGTATAAAAATTAATTTAAATCCTAATTTAGAAATACAAGGGATAGTTTTAACTATGTATGACAAGCGTAATAAATTGTGTGCAGATGTTGAAAAAGAAGGACGTAATTTCTTTGGAAATAAGGTTTATAGCGTAAATATACCACGAAATGTAAGGATTTCCGAGGCTCCCTCCTTTGGGATGCCAGTAATCCTATATGATAAATATTGTGCAGGATCCCTTGCATATAATCAGTTTGTTGAAGAGTTTTTGGTTAGAGAAAATTTACAGGAAAAAAAAGTAGCATAAATGATTGGAAATAAATTTAAAGGTTTAGGAAAAGGTTTGTCAGCATTGATGGGTGACGTTGGGCCTGAAAATATTGAAACAAAAAATCTAGCGGAAAAAATTCCTATTCATTTTATATTTCCAAATCCATCTCAACCAAGAAAAAATTTTGATCAAAATTTATTAAATGAACTATCAGAGTCAATTAAAGAGCAAGGTATAATACAGCCTATATTAGTTAGAAAAAAATCAGAGGAAAATTTTGAAATTGTAGCAGGAGAGAGAAGATGGCGTGCAGCCCAACTTGCAAAAATTCATGAAGTACCTGCAATCGTTTTAAATATTGACGATAAAAAATCATTAGAGTTTGCAATTTTAGAAAATATTCAAAGGTCTGATTTAAATGGAATTGAGGAAGCTTTAGGTTATGATAATTTAGTTAAAAAATTTGGCTATTCACAAGAAACTTTATCTAAAATTTTAGGAAAAAGCAGAAGTCATATTGCTAATACATTAAGGCTTGCAGGACTTCCTGAAGAGATACAAAAAATGATTGCAGATGGACTATTAACATCTGGACATGCTAGATGTTTAGTGAATGTTCCAGATAATATTAAACTTGCTAAAATAATCGTTAATAAAAATCTTTCCGTTCGGCAGGCTGAATTTTTAGTTAAAAAGGAACAAGTTTTCGGAACACTAAAAAAAATTAAATCATTTAATAAAGATACTAATATTAAATCTTTAGAAAATGAACTTGAGCTTAGTATGGGAATAAAAGTAGATATTAAAAATAAAAAAAATAATTCAGGTGAAATTAAGTTTTCATACAAAAATCTCGAACAGTTAAATAAAATTATTAGTGTTCTTAAAGGATATTTTAGATAAATTTTGAGTTAAAAAATAAAAAAACTGAGTATCTTGGGCTAATTCATCTCTTTTAAAATTTGTCTCGATAATATTTAAATTAATTAGTAATTTTTCAAGATTTTTAGAACTCCAAGTTTTTAAGATATTCTTAATTCTGTCTTTATCCTTCCAAAAGATGGGTGGCTTATATTTTTCAAGCTTTTCATCGGTTGAAAGTTTTTTATCCATTTTTTGAATATCTAAAATTTTCATAATAAATAATCTTAAGATTATGACAATTTCTATGAAATTTTTTTCATAATTAGACATGTTGGATATAAAATCATTGATGTTTTTCTCATTTTTAGACAATAAAATATCAATAATCTCGTCATTTTTTTTTAGATCATTTTCGGTGCAAATTTCCTCAATAATTTTATCAGTAATTTTTTTGGTATTTTTATAAATGTTTATTTTCTCAACCGCTTCTTTGATCTTAGATCTTTTAAGGGATGAAAAATTTAAAATAGTCTCAATTTGGTTTTCATTAAGTTCTAATTTATGGATCTGAACTTGTTGTATTAAAAATTTCTTTATATCAAATTTTGTCTCTTGGTAACAAGGTATGCAAATAGAGATCCTGTCGTATTCACCAAATTGTCTTAACTTTGAATTTTTCTGCAAAATTTCAGAATTTATAATTATTAAAGTATCTTGAATATTATTTTTAATAGAATTTATGATTTCTAAAATTTTATCAGAGCAATTTTTTATAATATTTATATTTTTATTTTCCTCAAATAATGATCCATTTAAATAGTAATTAGTAATATCATCTGGTTTTTTTAAAATATCATCTTCAAAAATAACTTTTGAATTTTGATTTTTAACTTCACACAAAGATAGAATTTGATCATTCAAATCATTTATTAAATCTTGATTTTCTCCATAAAGGACAATGATTTTATTAAGGAAGAAATCTTTTTTTTTTAAGGAGATTTCTTGTGATTTTACAATCATTAAAACTATCTTAATGAGACTTTAGATTTAAATAATATATTTTGAATTATAGAGTCTAATAATATTCTTTTTTCATTATTTTTGATGATAGAATTATTTGATAAATTATCAGTAACTGCAACTCGCTTATCTTTTGAGATAGCATCTTGGTAGATCACTACTCCGTTTTTATCTTGAAACTGGTAACTAACAGTGAGTTTTATAATTTCCTCAGTGGCTATTCCTCTATTATCTACTATAGAGCTTTCTGCGGTATCATAAATTTGAGCTTTAAATATATAAGCATTCATATCTTTTTCATCTTTTTTAAAATTTAATTTTTGTTCAAGATTAAATGCAAGATCTTTATCTCCTACGATTTCTGATTTTGAAATAATGACTTGCTTTTGATTTCCAACATAAATAGGAGAAAATCCACATCCTGAGATAACGACAAGAAGTAAAATTGTTATTAGTATTTTATTTTTCATTGGTGACAATATTTAGCAATTTATTTTTTACAAAAATTTTTTTTGTTATAGTAGTTTTTTCCAATATAACTTTTATATTTTTAATTGCTAAGGATTTACTAAAAATACTCTCCTCCGTTTCATTGTGGATAGCGTTGATAATTGCTCTTTTTTTACCATTTATTTGAACAACCACATTAAATTCATCTTTTCTTAATGATTCATTATCAAATTTAGGCCACTCTTGAATAGCAAGATCTGTTTTTTTTGTAACTTTTTCCCAGCATTCATTTGCAACATATGGAATAAAAGCTGAGATAATTATTAAATATTTTTTAAAAACATCAATTAAACTTTTTTTACCAACCCCTAATTTTTCAATTTCATCATTGAGAAGATTTAAAAAGGTATATAATTTTGCAACTGCAACATTCATTTGAAATTTTTCAACACAGTCTGAGATTTCTTTTACTAAAATATCAACTTTAATTAAAAAATTTTTATCAAAATTTTCATTTGTCTTTTGGTAATCTAATATTTTCTCACATGTCCGAAAAATTTTTTGAACATATTTATAAGCTCCCTGAATACCGCTATCGCTCCATTGAATGTCACGATCTGGAGGACTATCAGATAATATAAACCATCTTACCGCATCGGAGCCATAAATTTTTATAATATCATCTGGATCTACAATATTTTTCTTTGATTTTGACATTGCTTGGCTGTCACCCTTTAAAACTTTTAACTTATTATTTAAAAAATATTTTCCATCTTCAAATTTTACATCCTTTGGAAATACCCAATCTCCTTTTTCAGTTTTAAAGGTTGGATGACAAACCATTCCTTGGGTAAAAAGATTTTGAAATGGTTCTGAAAATTTAAATTTAAACTCATCTTTTAAAGCAAGGGTAAAAAATCTTGAATATAAAAGATGTAAAATTGCATGTTCAACTCCACCAATATATTGATCAACGGGCATCCAATAGTTTACATTCTCTTCATTAAATGGAAGCTTTTGTTCTTTGGGTGAACAAAATCTTAAAAAATACCAAGAGGAATCTACAAAGGTATCAAGGGTATCTGTTTCACGAATAGCCTTCATGCCAGTTTCTGGGCACTTTGTATATTTCCATGTTGGATGGTTTTCCAAAGGATTTCCAGGTTTATTAAAATCAATGTCCTCAGGAAGTGTAATGGGTAAATCTTTTTCAGGAACAGGAATTATTTTACCATCCTCACGGTAAAGAATTGGGATAGGGCAACCCCAATATCTTTGCCTTGATATTCCCCAATCTTTTAATCTATAAATTGTTTTAGAATTTCCAATTTTTTTATCTTCAACAATTTTAATTATTTTTCTCTTCGCTTCATTAACGCTAAGATCGTTTAAAAAATCAGAGTTAATTATAAAACCATCATCTACATAAGCCTCATCTTTAATTTTTATATCTTGAGATTTATTAGGTGATACAACAGGCAATACCTCTAATTTATATTTTAATGCGAACTCCAGATCTCTTTGATCATGGGCTGGGCAGCCATAAATTGCACCTGTGCCATAATCCAAAAGTATGAAATTGCTCACATAAATTGGCAATTTTTTATCTTTAATAAATGGGTGATGAACAAAGTAAGGAGTTTTAAAACCTAATTTTTCATTTTTTGATAATGAAGATTCAATTGCGATATTTTTAAGTGCTTCTTTTTTAAATTTTAAAAAATTTCCATCACTTTCAAAAAATTGAGTGAAAGGATGATCAGGAGCAATTGCAATAAAGGATGCTCCAAAAATTGTATCAGGTCGAGTCGTAAAAATTTTTATTTTTTCATTATTATTTGTTAAAAAATCAATCTCGCACCCAATGGATTTCCCAATCCAATTTTTTTGCATTAATTTAACTTTTTCAGGCCAGCCCGTTAAATTCTCAAGGGATTCTAAAAGTTCATCTGAATATTTTGTAATATTTAAAAACCACTGACTTAATTTTTTTTTTTCAACGATTGCTCCCGATCTCCAACCTTTGCCATCAATAACTTGCTCATTTGCAAGTACTGTTTGATCGATGGGATCCCAATTTACATAGCTTTCTTTTTTATAAACTAGGCCTTTTTTAAAGAAAAAAGAAAATAATGATTGTTGTTGTTTATAATAATTTTCATCACAAGTTGAAACTTCTTTATCCCAATCAATGGAAAGACCAAGTCGTTGCAATTGACTTTTCATAACTGCAATATTTTTTTTAGTCCAAACTACAGGATGTAATTTATTTTGAATGGCTGCATTTTCGGCAGGAAGACCAAAGGCATCCCAGCCCATAGGATGAAGAACATTATAACCCTTAAGCCTTTTGTAATTCGCAATTACATCACCTAAGGTATAATTTCGAACATGTCCCATATGAATGTTGCCTGATGGATAAGGAAACATTTCAAGGCAATAAAATTTTTTACCTAAATTTTTTTTAGTTTTAAATATTTGATTTTTTTCGAAAAAAGACTGCCATTTATTTTCAACGACTAAAGGATTATATTTTTCCATCCCTTAAAAATTATTTTTTTTCTTTTTTAGCTTCTTCGATCTTAATAGTACGAGCTGAGGTAATAATGCTATCTTTTATAGAATTTGCAAAATTTTGATCAAGGGTGGAGTTGGAGCAGCGATCAATACTTTCACAAATTTTTTTATGTGCTGATATTTTAATAGAGTCCGACCTCAACTCATTACTTAAGAATTGAACCGAAATCTTTATTTGTTCTTTAGGATTATTAGATTGAGAGTACCAATCATAAATTATAATTCCGCCGCTATAATCTGCATTAAGCAAAGGTAAAAAGTCTAAGGATTTAAGAGTTGCTCTCCACAAAGGATTGGAGTTAGAAAATTCAACATTATTCGTTGAAGATTTTGCTCCAATAGCACCAAAAAGCCCTCCTCGTTCTTCACTAAATTTTTTTGCTTTTGCTTGGGGATTGGTTTCAATAAGAATTTTTTCTCCTGTAACAGGGTCGACTTTTGCACAAGATACTAAAAAAATGCCTATAAATAACGACAAATATGTAATTTTTTTCATAAAAAACCATATTTCATTAAATTTACAATAATATCAACAATTTATGATGTGTCTTTTATGCAACATAATATTCGAAAATGCGTAAAAAATTCTTAAAACATTGAAGGCACTCTTAGTTTTATAGTAAAAAACCTTTAAGTTTGTTTAGTAATTTAGTCGCTAAACAATTTTTAACAACTAACAAATAAAAAACATGAAAAAACTAATGATAACAAGTGCTTTAGTTGGATCTTTATTTGCTGGTGCTGCTAGTGCACAAACTACAGTTTCTGGTAATTTAGGGATTTCTTACTTTAGCGTTGGAAATGCTACCGAAAATAAAGCCAATGATCTTGGAACTTTTGGTAGAGAGTCACAAATTAACATCTCAAATAAGGGAAAATTAAATAACGGATTAGATTACGTTGCTGGTTTTTCTTTAGAGTTTGATGGTGGAGACAGTGCCGCAACAACTGGTGGAGCTATCACTAAGAACGTAGCTGTTGGTCAACAACAAGAAAACGTTTACATTGATTTCATAAGTGGAAATACAACATTTTCAGTTGGTGTAGATCACTTTCAAAACACAGATGCCCATTATACTAACTTAGTTGGTTTTGGTTACGTTGGTGCTGATGGTATAAATAATGCCGCTTCAATTTACCCAACATCTGGAGCATCTTTATATGGTAGCTGGGGAATAGGAGTTGCACAAAAAGCAGCAGGTGGTCAATTTGGTTTATACTACACACCTCATGCAAATAACACAGCAACTACAGACATTGGAAATACGCTAACTAAAGCAGCTGCAATTGATAACCCATCTGGTTATGAATTAACGTACATTGGTGATGCTGGAGTTAAGGGTTTAACAGTTCTTGCGGGGTACGCACGCGCTGATTCTCCAACTGCAGGTGGAAAAGTTGGCGGACAAAGACTTGCTGCTAAATATAACCTAGGCTCATTAACATTTGCAATTGATGATGTTACGCAAAAAGCACTTAACTTAAGTGATACTGACGGCAGAAGTTATGGTGTTGCCTATGCGGTTAACAAAGATGTATCTGTTGGGTTAACTTATGCTGAAGCTAAAAGACCAGGCTTAAAAGATGAAGAAACAGTGCTAGTTGCATTGGGTTACAATCTAGGACCTGTTACAGTTCAGGCTCAACATAAAATAGCTCAAAACGTTGCTGGCTCAGCTGCTAACGACGGTGAGATTACTGGAATTTATTTAGGAACAAAGTTCTAATTAATCTTAAACAGTAAAAGTTTTAAATAAAAGCCCGCTAACTTTTAAAAAAAGTTAGTGGGCTTTTTTTATACAGTAAAGAAACAAATCCAAAACTGCTAACTTTCATTAGATTTAATTTATTTATATCCTTTTCTTGTATTCCTCCAAGGGCTGCAAAATTATAGTTCAAGTTAGTCTTCAATAGCATAAATTTTTTTATTCCTAGTGTTTTATTCTTAGAAAATTTATTATTAAAGAAAAGGGGTGACAAAAATATTAAATTGCAATTTTGCTTCTTCTTGAAAAAAAATTCTCTTAAGTTATGAGCGACACCTATAAATTCAATTTTACGATGGTTAAAACTTTTAACATTTGCTTTTTTATTATCACTTGAAATATAAACACCTTTTAATGCTAATTTAATTGCAAGCTGGACATTGTTTTTCAAATATAGGTTAATCTTGTTTTTTTTTGAAAATTTGCAAATTTCAACCAATTTTTCATAATCATAGTCTTTTTTAGGGTAATAAATTAAACTTAAGTTTTTAAATTGAAGTATGCTATTTATAAGTTGAGTATTAATGTGTTCTAAAAAAAAAAATTTTTTAATTTCATTAAATTTCATATCTTTATGATTGTTGTAAATAATTTTATCAAAATTAAAAAAGAAATAGAATTAATATCTGATAAAACGGATATTATTGCTGTAAGTAAAAATTTTTCTTTAGATAAAATAAGACCTCTAATTGATTTTGGTCATCTTCATTTTGGTGAAAACCGGGTTAACGAGGCAACCGATAAATGGGCAGAAGTATTAAAGACTAATACAAGTTTAAAAATTCATCTTATAGGTAGACTGCAGTCTAATAAAGTTAAAGATGTATTTAAAGTTTTTTCATACATACATTCCTTAGATAATATTAAGTTAGCTGAAAAGCTTGCAAATGAAGAAATATTACAAAAAAAAAAGATAAAGTATTTCATACAATTAAATTTAGCTAATGAACCCCAAAAATCAGGAATTTTGTTTAATGACTTTGACGCATTCTACTCAAAATGTACTAAAGATTTAAAATTATATGTTATTGGCTTAATGTGCATCCCGCCAGTCCATTCTAATCCTGAAACTTACTTTAAAAAATTAAATGAGATTTCTATTCAATATAATCTAAACCATCTTAGCATGGGCATGAGCTCTGATTATATGCAAGCTATTAAATATGGTTCTACTTTTATAAGAGTGGGAACTGGTATTTTTGGACCGAGAGTTAAAATTTAGCTAATTTTTACCTTTTGATTTTTATTAATTACATTCAATAATAATAAAAGATCCTTTTTTTTTAGTGCAATGCAGCCTTTTGTTTTGTTATTATTTTTTGATACGTGAATAAAAATAGCACTTCCTTTTTTTTTTACAATTGGATTAGTATTATAATTTAACACTAATATTATGTCATATAAATTATCATTCCTGTAAAGTTTTTCATATCCAAACTTATTTGGTAACTTGACTAATTGATTATATCTTTTACTTTTAAAATCATCACACCAGCCCATATTTTTCTTAATTACTATTGGGCTCAATTTGGGATTTATTTTACTAATTCGATCTTTCCTATAAAAAACATTTGTTATCTTATAAACTCCTTTTGGAGTTATATTATCACCTTCTCTTTTTTTTTCACCAATTCCAGATTTGCCTAAAGTGCATTTGAACTTTAGATATTTGTATTTTAAGTTTCCAGATTTATTTATAATAATCATGATTTATGTAATATATATAATTTTATGAATAGTATTCATCTTAGTATTTTAGGATCAAAATCGTTTTCTAACATATTAAATGAGCTTGAGCTTGAAAACTTGTTAAATCCCATAGGTCAAGAAAATTTTAATATAAATAAAAATATATCAGTTAAAGTTTTATTTGCTGAGAATTTAAAAATAAGAGAAGTAAAAAATTTTTTATTAGAAAGCGATCCAGTTGTTTTATTATTAGAAGATAAAAGTTATATTAAAAATAATAATTTAATTTTAACTGATTTTCAAATTAGTTTAGAGCTACCTATTGAAATTTTGTCGTTTAAAGAGATCTTAAATATTTTAGTAACAAAATATAATTTTTTAAAAAAATCTAGAATAATTATAAAAGGATATGAAATTGACTCTAATGAAAGGTCAATAAAAAAAAACAAAATAAAAATTAAGCTTACTGAAAAAGAGTTAGAGTTAATTTTAGCATTAAAAAATAATAATGGTTTAAGCAAGTCTTTTTTGCTTAAAAGTATATGGAAATATAATATTGGTTTGGACACTCATGCTTTTGAAACTCATCTGCATCGTTTAAGAAAAAAAATTAGTAAGTATTTTTTGGATGAAAATTTTATAATTGAAAAAAATTCTCTTTACTATTTATAGTTAGATTCTTGCCCCTACTTTTTGAATAATTTTTGCAGCAATTTCAGAGCCCCTCTCAAGACATTTTTTTATGTCTGAATGATCTAGGTATTCCTTTAAAAATCCTGATGCGAATAAGTCACCGGCGCCAGTTACATCTAAAACCTTCTTAACGTTAATACTTTTACAATTGATAATTTTATTGTTTAAAATAGCTAGGCTGCCGTTTTGACTTCTTGTTATAACTATAAGTTTATTAATTTTTTTAAGCACTTCAATGCTATCTAATAAACTCTTCTTTTCTACTAATTCATTTATTTCATTTTCATTTCCAATTAGAATATTTAAATCATTTTTAAGCAATTTTAAAAAATCCTCCCTATGTCTAGTAACGCAAAAAATATCAGATAAACTCATTGCAATTTTAATATCATTTTTTTTGGCAATATTAATGACGTGTTTAAACATTTCTTCACTCATTCCTTTATCCCAAAGATAGCCCTCTAAGAAAATAATTTCATGATCTTTAATGTGATCTTCAATAATATCATCTTTTGTCAGCTGCGATGAAATACCAAGATAGGTACACATAGTTCTTTCAGAGTCCGGTGTAATAAAAATTATAGAGGCACCGGTAGATAAATTTTCATTCTTTTCGATATAATGAAAATCTACTTTTATTTTTTCAAGGCTTTTTTTATAAATTTTTCCAAACTCGTCAGAGTTAATTTTACCAATAAATGATGGATTTCCTCCAAGATAAGCGATGCCAGCCATAGTATTTGCAACAGAGCCGCCTGCTTCAATTTTTTCAATCTTAATTTCACTTTTTAAATTCTCGAATTCTTTTTTTTCAAGAAGTTTCATTGAACCTTTGGTGAGATTACTTTTTAATAGAAAATCATCATCTACTTTTACAAACACATCTACAATAGCATTGCCAATGCCAAGAATTTTTTTAGACATTTTTATCTTTATATAGACATATTTTATTAATTACACATTTTGTACAAACTGGATTTCTGGATTTACAGACATATCTTCCATGCAAAAGGATTAAATGGTGGGCCTTCTTTAGGAATTTGTTTGGTAAAATTTTTAACAGCTGTTCTTCTACTTGATTTGGACTTTTACCATTTGTTAAACCCGTTCTGTTACTCACTCTAAATACGTGTGTGTCCACTGCTATGGTCGGTTTATTAAAAGCAGCGTTTAATACAACATTTGCTGTTTTTCTACCAACGCCGGGAAGATTTATTAAATCATCAAAATTATTTGGAACTTTACTTTGATATTTTTCAACTAAGATTTTTGAAAGATTATATAAGTTTTTAGCTTTCATATTAAAAAGCCCAATACTTTTAATCATTCTTTTTATTTTTGTAATTCCAAGATCAGCAAAATGCTTGGGTGTATAATATTTTTTATAAATATCTTTTGTGACATTATTAACATTTGTGTCCGTGCATTGAGCTGAGAGAACAACAGAAGTTAAGAGTGTAAATTGATTTCTATACTTAAGTGAAGTTTCAGGATTTTTAATAGATTGATTTAAAAATCTAATAAGTTTTAAGGCCTGTGATTTATTTAACTCCATTAAAAAAGATAAGAATTGTATTTATTTAAGATTAAACATGTCCTGCATATTAAATAAGCCTTTATTTTTTTTACTTATCCATATAGCAGCATTTAATGCTCCATCGGCAAATAACTCTCTTGAAAAAGCAGTATGTTTTAACTCAATATTTTCAATTTTGTTATTATAAATAACTGAGTGTTTGCCAACAGTTTTGCCTTTTCGTGTAATAAAAAAATTAACCTTACTATTTTGAAGATCTCCTTTTTTATTTAAATAAAGTTTCCCTTTTAATTTATCTAAATTTTTATCTTTACCTTTTGCAACAGCATTTGCTAGCATTAGAGCGGTGCCCGATGGATAATCTATTTTTGCTTGATGATGATTATCTGAAATCCCGATTTGATAATTATTTGGGATTTTTTTTGATAAAATTTTTGTTATATATTCAAGTAAATTTATTCCTAAACTCATATTGCCTGATTTAAATATAGCAATTTTTTTTGAGTAGTTTTTTATAATATTTTCATCTTTTTTTGTAAAACCCGTTGTACCAATGACAACTTTTTTCTTTAATTTTTTAGCAAAATTTAAAATTTCAATTGAAGATTTTGGTCTTGAAAAGTCGATGATAACATCAGTTTCTTTAAAAGCTTCTAAGTTATTACTTTGTATTTTGATGCCTTTAATTTTTTTTCCATCTTTTAAGTCAGTTAAACTGATGAGTTTAAAATTTTTATTTTTAGATATTCGATTAATTAATATCCGACCCATGCGTCCAAGAGCCCCAGTAATGGTGACATTAATTTTTTTCATTTAAAGGTTAAGTATTTAAAAAATTTTCTCTTTGCATTAATTTATAATAAATTTTTTCAAGATTTTTCACATAAATTTTAGGATTAAATACATGACTTTTATCAATATTATTTTTTAAATTAATTTTTATATTTTTTAAGATGTCAGGGCTAGATGCAACTTCAAGAATTTTTTCTTCGTACTCTAATAGATTGTGTGTAATCATCTCCTTCATATTTAAATTATATAGAATGCTTCCGCCAACCCTGCTTGCAAAAGATTTTCCAGTTAATGTTATCACGGGTGTTCCTTCATATAAACTTTCGCAGAGCGTTGTGTGGCCATTATAAGGGAAAGTATCAAGGAATATATCCATTAATTTGTAAGTTTTAAGATGTTCTTCAATTGGTAATTTTTTTCTAAATACTAATCTTGAAGGATCAATATTTTCTTTACAGGCGCTAGCTAAAAGATTATTTTTAAATTCTAGATTATGTTCAATTAGCCATAAAACGCTATTCGGAATTTTTTTTAAAATTTTCGTCCAGACATTAAAAATATTTTCATTAATTTTGCTAGGATGATTAAAGCAGCCAAAAATTAATTTATTTTCATTTAATAAAAAAATTTCTTTAGTCATTTTATTCTTATTTTCACTATGTTTAGAAACATAATGCGTTCTATAGCATCCAGGTAAATTTAGTATTTTTTCTGAATAAAATTTATTAAACTCATCAGTAATTAAATACTCATCTGCAATAATGTAATCAAGATTTTTAATCCCTGAGGATCCAGGGTAACCTAAATAACTAATTTGTATTGGAGCGAGTCTTTTTGAAAAACAATTAGACCGGTTAAATTCAGTAAACCCATTAAGATCAATAGCAATATCAATTTTTCTCTCTCTTGATAGTAGAACTATTTGCTCATCACTTAATTGTTCAGCATCAATAAAATCATTACAGTTTTCTTTAATATTATTTCTATAATTTAGGTCTTTAGAACTTTTAAACGAAAATACTGTAATTATAAAATTATTTTTATCATGAAATTTTAAGATTTCTGAAATTAAAAAGTACATTACGTGCAATCTAATATCAGCAGTATAATAACCTATATGTATTTTTTTATTATCATTTTTTTTTAATTTTAGTTTTGTTGAAATATCGAAATTATTAGTTTTTATATAATTATTAAGATTTTTTTGTTGTAGTTCTAAATTATCATTCCAGTACATTAGCCATAATGGTTCAATGGTTATATTTTCTTCTATCGTTTTTTCAAAAAGATTATTAATTTTTTTTAAATTATCCCAGTCACAAACCTGACTTAAAGAAAAATAAATATTACCGATAAGAAATTTAAATTTAAATTTTTGAGCGGTTTTCATAGCTATTTTATAGCTACTTACTGCTTCATAATAATTTTTTAACTTAAAAAAACAATCCCCACGAGCGCTATAAGCGTCTGCAAAATTTTTTTTATAATTAATTGATAAATTAAAATCCTTTAAAGCAAATTCAAATTGATTAGTTTCAAATGAGACCAAACCTCTGTTATAATAAGCTTCGGCGTAGTCTAATTTTAATTTAATTGCATCGCATGCATCATCGTAAGCTCTTTTAAATTCTTTTCGTAAACGATATACAATACTTCTGTTATTATAAGCTTCTGCATAATTAGATTTTAATTCTAAGGCTTTACAATAGTTTTCTATAGATTTTTCATAGTCTTTTAAATTCCTATAAGCTACGCCAAGATTATTGTACCCTTCAGCATAATCATGTTTTAACTCAACAGCTTTATCATAGGCATCCAAAGATTCTTTATGCTTGTTTAGCTCTCTCAAAACAACACCTAGATTATTAAAGGTAGAATGGCTTTTAGGGTCAAGTTTAATTGCTTTTCTTATGAAACCTTCCGCATTATTGTAATTTTGAAGTTGAATTTCTAATGCTCCTAATAAATGATTTGCTAAAAAATTATCAGGATCTGTTAAAAGAATATCTTGGTATATTTTCTTTGCATCATTTAATTTTCCGCCTAAATGAAGTGATTTACCTTTTTCTAATTTATAAGATATCGACACGTAAAATAGATTTGTAAATTTTAATTATTAAATAATTTAAATATAGTCTGAATTTAAAAAATTTTAAATAGTGACAATAAATCAATTATGTCAGTCTTAAAAATTAATCTCCACTCCAAAACTTTTTAGCTTTATTAAAAAAATTTTTTATTTCAGAGTTATTATCTAAATCTTCTAAAGATTTAAATTTTAGGAGCAAGTCTTTTTGTTCTTTGCTTAAAGACTCTGGAATTATCACATTAGTTTCAAGGTAAAGATCGCCAAAATCATTTTCTCTTAAAATGGGCATTCCTTTGCCCTTTAATCTAAATTGTTTTCCAGATTGAGTTCCTTCTGGGATTTTAACCTTTGATTTTCCACCATCAATGGTTGGAACTTCAATTTCAGCACCAAGTGCCGCATCAGTCATAGAAATAGGGAGTTTATAGTATAAATTTTCTTCTGATCTCTGAAAAATTTTATGTTTTTGAACATTAATTAAAACATATAGATCTCCATTGGATCCCCCTCTGTAACCCGCATCACCTTTTCCAGATAATCTCATTTGTGTGCCATCATCAACTCCCTTTGGAATTTGAATGGATAGATTTTTTTTAGTTTTAACTGCGCCAGATCCTCTGCAATCTTTACAAGGATTTGATAACATTTCTCCATCTCCACCGCAGTCAGGACAAGTTTGTTGAAGTGTAAAAAAGCCTTGCTGTGTTCTAACTTTTCCATAGCCGTCGCAAGTTGAGCATTTTTTTGGTTTTGAGCCAGGTTCAGCTCCACTACCAGAACACTTTTCACATTTTTCGTTTGATGATAAATTTATGGTTTGTTTTTTTCCAAAATAAGCCTCTTCTAAACTAACCTCTAAATTAATTTTTAAATCTGATCCTCTATTAGATCTTGATTTTTTAGATCGCCCTCCGCCTCGACCAGAGCCCATAAAGTCTCCAAAAAAATCATCAAAGATGTCAGAAAATCCCCCAGTTTCAAATCCACCAAAATCAAATCCACCTGTACCTCCGCCCCCGCCTTCAAAGGCAGAATGGCCAAACTGATCGTAGGAAGATTTTTTTTTAGGATCCGATAGTACTTGATAAGCTTCGGAGGCCTCTTTAAATTTGGATTCTGCAGTTTTATCACCTTGATTTCGATCAGGGTGATGTTTCATTGCTAAAGTTCTGTATGCTTTTTTTATTTCTTCAGGAGATGCTTTTTTATTTATGCCAAGAATATCATAGTAGTCCTTTTTAGGCATATTAAACCAGGTTCAAAAGCTAATGAATGATTAGCCTGTTTTTTTGTTATCGTCTTTTACTTCTTCAAACTCTGCATCAACGACATCTTTTTTGTCCTCTGGTTTAGCATCACCTTTATTATCCTCAGGTTTTTCTTGCTGAGCTTTATAAATTGCCTCACCTAGTTTCATAGAAGAAGTCATGAGTTGCTGAGTTTTAGTCTTAATATCTTCAGTTTTGTCAGTTTTAATCGCTTCTTTTAAATCTTCCATATCTTTTTCAATTGTTTTTTTATCTGTTTCAGAAATTTTGCTTCCATGTTCTTTTAAACTTTGTTCAGTCGAGGCAATTAAAGAGTCTGCGTGATTTTTTGCATCTACCTCTTCTCTTTTCTTTTTATCAGCTTCTTTATTAGCTTCTGCCTCTTTAACCATTTTTTGAATTTCTTCATCGGTTAATCCGCCCGATGCTTGAATTTGAATCTTTTGCTCTTTTCCAGTTCCTTTGTCTTTTGCTGAAACGTTTACAATTCCGTTTGCATCAATATCAAAGGTTACTTCAATTTGAGGAACTCCCCTTGGAGCAGGTGCAATTCCAGTTAATTCAAAATTACCAAGTAATTTATTATCATTTGCCATTTCTCTTTCTCCTTGGAAAACTCTAATGGTCACCGCTGGCTGATTATTTTCTGCAGTTGAGAATACTTGGCTTTTTTTAGTTGGGATGGTTGTGTTTTTATCAATTAATCTTGTAAATACTCCACCTAAAGTTTCAATACCTAAGGATAAAGGAGTGACATCAAGAAGGAGCACATCTTTTACATCTCCTTGCAATACTCCCGCTTGAACAGCTGCACCTAAGGCAACAACCTCGTCAGGATTAACACTTTGATTTGGTTCTTTGCCAAAGAAATTTTTTACAGTTTCAACAACTTTTGGCATTCTTGTCATTCCACCAACAAGAATAACCTCATTAATTTCAGATGCTGTGTAGCCGGAATCTTTTAGTGCAATTTTGCAAGGCTCAATTGTCTTTTCAATTAATTTTGCAGTTAAAGCTTCTAATTTTGCTCTTGTGATTTTCATGTTAACATGTTTTGGACCAGTTTTGTCTGCAGTAATGAATGGTAAATTTACCTCTGTCTGTGCAGAAGAGGATAATTCAATTTTAGCTTTTTCAGCAGCTTCCCTAATTCTTTGCAAAGCTAACTTATCAGTTTTTAAATTAATGCCGCTTTCTTTTTTAAATTCTTCAATAATATAATCAGTAACAACCGCATCAAAATCATCGCCACCTAAAGAAGTATTTCCATTTGTAGATTTAACTTCAAAAACTCCATCGCCTAACTCAAGAACAGATATATCAAAGGTTCCGCCACCCAAATCATATACAGCGATAGTTTTTGCTTTTTTCTTATCAAGTCCGTAAGCAAGAGCTGCTGCAGTTGGTTCATTTATAATTCTTAAAACTTCAAGACCTGCAATTTTTCCAGCATCTTTAGTTGCTTGTCTTTGTGCATCATTAAAATAAGCTGGAACTGTAATTACAGCTTGCTTTACTTCACTGCCTAAATATTTTTCAGCAGACTCTTTCATCTTCATTAAAACAAATGCAGATATCTGACTTGGTGAATATTTTTTATCACGAGACTGAACCCAGGCATCAGTGCCGTTATCGGATTTTATAACTTTGTAGGGAAGTCCTTGGATATCTTTTTTTAAATTAGAATCATCAAAACTTTTACCAATTAATCTTTTGACCGAAAAAAAAGTATTTTCAGGATTTGTAACTGCCTGTCTTTTTGCAGGAAGACCAACTAATTTTTCTCCAGCTTCTGTGAATGCAACAATTGATGGTGTTGTTCGAACTCCCTCAGCATTTTCTAATACTTTTGGCTGCGCACCATCCATAATGGCAACACATGAGTTTGTTGTTCCAAGATCTATTCCAATTATTTTTGACATAAAATTCTATTTTTTATTAATTTGTTAAACCTATGTGGTGTTTAATTTAAAGATTACAACCTTTAAGGCTAAATTTTTTTAACTTAAAAACCCTTAATTTATTTGACTTTATTGCCTTATGAGTTGGTAGTGGCCTTTTTTTTCGAGATGGATACAAGGGCTGGCCTTAAAAGACGATCGTTTAACATATAACCCTTTTGAATCTCATTAATCACCATTCCATCTTCCTGTTCGCTTTCAACTTCGTTTAACGCTTGATGAAAATTAGGATCAAATTTTTTACCAATAGATTCAAAGGACTTAATACCATTTTTATCAAAGCTATTAATTAATTCTTTTTCAATAAGTTCTATGCCTAACATTGTATCTTTAAATTCATCTGATTTAAATTTAGGATTATCTTTAAATAAACCAAAAGCTCTTTCTAAATTGTCAGCAAGATTTAAAATCTCTCTTGCAAAGGAGGAGGAACTATATTTTATTAAGTCTTCCCTTTCTTTTTCATGAATTTTTCTAAGGTTTTGGTTTTCAGCTAAAGAGCGAAGTAGTTTGTCATTTAACTCTTCAATTTTTTTTTCAAGATTATTTTCTAGATTATCTTCATTATTATTTTCTAAATTTTTTTCAAAATTAAGTTCAGTCCCATTATTTTCTTGGCTATCAATTTTTGTATCTTGATCTTTAATAGGAGTAGTTTCTTCTTTGTTATTCATAAGACTATATATTTAAAGCAATACTTTATAATTTTTTTGTCATATATAGGTACTATATTTTGAATTTCTAGCTTTATTATGAGAAAAGATAACAGAGACAATCTTAGTTTGAGAAAAATTGAGATAATTCCAAATTTTATTAAAAATTCTGAAGGTTCTTGCCTTGTAAGATTTGGCGAAACCCAAGTGGTTTGTACCGCTTCAGTGGATACAAAAGTTCCAAGATGGCTTGTTGGTTCTGGAAAAGGGTGGGTTACAGCAGAATATGGAATGTTGCCAAGATCAACCCATGAGAGGATGAGAAGGGAAGCAGCAGTTGGCAAAATTGGGGGTAGAACATCTGAAATTCAAAGATTAATTGGACGGTCGTTAAGAGCAGTTGTTAATTTAGGATTGTTAAATGAAAAATTAATTACCATTGATTGTGATGTTTTAACTGCAGATGGTGGAACAAGAACAGCTGCTATCACGGGTGGTTTTGTTGCATTAAAATTATGTATTGATCACTTGCTTAGACAAAAGGACATTAAAACAAATCCAATACAGCAATATATTGCAGCTATAAGCTGCGGAATAGTAGATAGTAAAATTCTATTAGATTTAAATTATGAAGAGGATAGTAAGGCAGAAATTGATGCAAATTTTGTTATAACAGAAAATATGCAGCTTGTTGAAATTCAGGCAACAGGAGAGAGAAAAACATTTTCAGATGAAGATTTAAATGAAATGCTGAGAATTTCAAAAAATGGAATTAAAGAAATAATACAACAGCAAAAGTCTTGTTTTGGAAAATAAGTTAAGTAGTTTAAAAAATATTAAATCTTTGTTGATAGCAACCAACAACAAAGGAAAACTCTTAGAAATAAAAAAATTATTACCAAAGCATATTACTTTTTATAGTCCCAAAGATTTTAATCTTTTGGAACCAATTGAGAATGCAAAAACATTTGAAGGAAATGCAGTAATAAAAGCAAAATATTGTGCACAAAAATCTAAATTAGTATCTTTATCTGATGATTCTGGACTTGAAATCTCAAGTTTAAGTGGAGAACCTGGAGTGTACTCAGCCCGTTGGGCAGGCAAAAATAAAAATTTTAAAATAGCTATTAAAAAAGTTTATATAAAAATAAAGAAAAAAAACAATTTAAAGAAATTAAACGCTGCTCGGTTTTATTGTTCCCTAGCTATCGCTTTTCCAAATGGAAATTATAAAACTTTTAGTGGGACTGTTAGTGGCAAAATTTCAACTAGACCTAGGGGAAATAACGGATTTGGTTATGATCCTATATTTATTCCAAAGGGATATAAAAAAACTTTTGGGGAGATGAAGGCTGATTTTAAAGATAAAATCAGTCATCGTTATAAAGCATTTAGTAAAATAAAAAAATATTTTAAATATTAATTATGGAAAATATTAAGTTTATTGATCAGAATTTAGAAAAGGGTCTTTACTTGGTCTCAACGCCTATTGGAAATTTAGCTGATATTACCATTCGTGCGTTAAATATTTTAAAAAAATCAGACATTATTTTATGTGAAGACAAAAGAGTTTCAAAAAAATTATTAGATTATTATGATATTAAAGTTCAATTATTTTCATATCATAAATTTAATGAAAAAGAGTCTGTTGAAAAAATATTAGAAATTTTTAAAAAAAATAAAATAGTATCACTTATTAGTGATGCAGGCACTCCTTTAATATCTGATCCTGGAAAAATATTAATTAACGAGATTGAAAAAAATAATATAAAAATTATTTCAATTCCTGGACCATCCGCTGTCACTGCCGCTTTTAGTTTGGCAGGTTATAGTGATGATTATTATTTTTATGGATTCTTACCTAAAAAATTGGGAGAGAGAAAAAAAGTCTATGAACAATTTTCAAATTTAGAAAGTTCTATAATTATTTTCTTGCCAGCCAGAGATTTAGTTTCAATTATTAAAGAAATGAAAGAATTTCTTGGGGATAGGCAGATTACAATTGCTAAAGAAATTACAAAAATTCATGAAAATATTATAAAAGGAAACTTGGATAATATTTTAGATAAAATTAAAACTGTTGTTCTAAAAGGTGAGGTGACAATAGTATTGTCATCTGAGGCGAATAAAAATAAAGATCAAAATATTGATATTAATAAAGAAATTTTAGATTTATCAAAAAAAATGAAAACTGCAGATCTTGCTAAATATTTAGCTAAAAAATTTAAATTTTCTAAAAAAGAAATTTATCAAAAAATTTTAATTTTCAATAAAAAATAATGAAATTTTTAAAAGTCATTTTTATATCTCTATTTTTAACTTCTTGTATTGGAAATTTAACATCAACTGTTTTTGGAATTGGCGTTAATATAAATTTAGATCCACGTTCACCCGGATTATATTTAGATGACAAGTTAGCAGAGACTTTAATTATGAAAAAAATAATTCAAAATAACTACAAACAAATTTTCCTAAACGTAAAAGTTATTGATGGGACAGCTTTATTAAGTGGTCGAGTTGAAAATGCTGAAGATAAATTAAAACTTACAAAATTTGCTTGGGAAACTGCAGGAATTAAAGCAGTGAGAAACGATATTGTGATCGCAGATGAGACTTCTTTTAAACAAAGAGCAAAAGATATTTTAATATCATCACAACTTAGTGCTGCTTTACTAATTAATAAAAAAATTAATTCTCGAAATTATAATTTAGAGACAATTAATGGAAAAATTTATATTTATGGAATGGCGAGAACTACAGCTGAAATGGAAGAGGTTATTAAAGAAGCTAAATTAATTCCGGATGTTGTAGAAGTTGTTCCAAGCATTATTCTTGCTGATAATTTATCTAGAAAAAATTATCTTTAATTTTTCTTATAATTAATAACGTCCGATGAAAAAGCAGCGATGGCTGCCATATTGAAAATATCAGAAACTTTTGATCTTAACGTTGCAATCTCAATTGGTTTATTTAACCCAATCAATAATGGACCAATCAATGTGCAGCCGCCAAGCTCTTTAAGTAACTTTGTAGAAATTGCAGCACTATGAATTGCTGGCATAATTAGAATGTTTGCTGGAGCTGATAATTTTGAAAATGGATAAATAGTTTTAAATTTTTGATTTAAAGCTACATCTGGTTGCATTTCACCTTCAAACTCAAAATCAACTTTTCTATTTTCTAATATATCTCTTGCTTCTCTTAAGTGAATGCTTCTTTCAGACATGGGTTTTCCAAATGTTGAATGGGCCAAAAATGCAATTCTTGGTGTAAAGCCTAAAATTTTTGCAACTCGAGCAGATGAGATTGCTATATCTGCTAAATTTTCTGCAGTTGGATATTCATGAACATTGGTGTCTGCAATAAAAACAGTTCCTTTTTTTGTAACAGCAATGGTGAGACCAAAAATAATTTCACCAGGTCTTTCATCAACCACATATTTAATATTTTCTAAAGTATCGCTAAAAGTTCTTGTCACACCCGTGACCATTGCATCTGCATCACCAAGATCAACCATGCAAGATCCAAAAACAATCCTATTAGTTCTAATTAGTCGGTCGCAATCTCTTTTTAAAAAACCTTTTCTTTGTAATCTTTTATAAATATGATTGGTATATCTTTCTCTTTGTTTTTCATCTTTAGAATTGTGAATTTCAATGGATTTATCTAAGGTTAATCCAAGATCCTTAAGTTGTTGTGCAATTTTTTCTGAACTACCAATTAAAACTGGTGTACCTAAACCATTATTTTTAAAATCAATTGCAGCTCTTAACATAGACTCTTCTTCACCTTCAGCAAAAATAACTCTTTTTTGTTTTTTTCTAACTTGGGCATAGATATTTTGTAAAAAACCAACGGAAGGATCTAATCTTGCAGCAAGACTATCCTTATAAGCTGAGAAATCTTCAATCTTTTTTTGAGCAACGCCACTCTTCATAGCAGCTTCAGCAACTGCTGCAGAGACATTTCTAATTAATCTTGGATCAAAGGGAGATGGAATAATATAATTTTTTCCAAATTTTGGTCGTTCACCACCATATGCCGCAACCACTTCATCCGGAACATCCTCTTTTGCAAGATCTGCTATGGCTTTTGCAGCTGCAATTTTCATCTCTTCATTAATTGTTTTTGCTCTACAATCTAGGGCTCCTCTAAAGATGTAAGGAAAACCTAAAACATTATTTACTTGGTTTGGATAATCAGATCTTCCGGTTGCAATAATTGCATCACTTCTTGTTTGTTCGATTAATTCAGGAAGAATTTCAGGATCTGGATTTGCGCAGGCAAAAATAATTGGATCTTTTGCCATGGATTTTACCATAGCTGGAGTTACTACATTTTTTGCAGATAAACCTAAAAATATATCCGCTCCTTTCATAGCCTCTTCTAAAGTTCTAAGTTTTGTATCTACGGCATGGGTTGATTTAAATTGATCTACTTTAGGTCGGCCTTTGTAGATAACTCCATCTCTATCTAGCATGACCACATTTTCATCAGGTAGGCCCATTGCCTTTAACAATGAAATACATGAAATGCCTGCAGCGCCTGCACCATTTGCAACAATTCTTACTTTTTTTATTGATTTTTTTACAATTTCTAATGCATTTAAAATTCCAGCTACTGTAATAATCGCAGTTCCATGCTGGTCATCGTGAAATACTGGAATTTTTAATTTATTTTTTAATTCTTGTTCAATAATAAAACAGTCTGGAGATGCAATGTCTTCTAAGTTAATACCTCCAAAACTATTTCCAATTTTTGCAATACAGTTAATAATTTCATCTGCATTTTGTGAATCAACTTCGATATCAATTGAATCAATATCAGCAAATCTTTTAAATAAAACAGCTTTTCCCTCCATTACTGGTTTTGAAGCAAGGGCACCTAAATTTCCAAGCCCTAGAATTGCAGATCCATTTGATATTACTGCAACAGTATTTCCTTTACTGGTGTAGTCGTAAGCTTTAGATGGATCTTTTGCGATTGCCTCAACGGGCACGGCAACACCTGGAGAATAGGCAAGTGCTAAGTCTCTTTGGGTAGACATTGGTTTACTTGCGATAATTTCAATTTTTCCAGGCTTGCCCTGACTATGATAATCTAGGGCTTCTTTTTCTGTAAACTTTTCCATAATATTGTTTTTAACAAAAATAAAACTGTAAGAAGAAGTTATTTTTCTTATATAAGTTCTTAGATTTTAAATTAAAACAAAGTTGAAACTAAATATCAAATGAATATTTTAAAGAATATCTCTTATTTTGGTTTTTCGACTTTTTTAAGTAGAATTCTTGGTTATTTGAGAGATACGTTAATTGCAGTCTTTCTTGGAACCTCTGCTGTTGCAGATGCCCTCTTTGTTGCTTTTAGAATACCAAACACGTTTAGATCTTTATTTGCAGAGGGATCTTTTAATTCTGCATTTATTCCAGCTTATGCAAAGAAAAAGGGAGGTAAAAAAAATTATTTTGCAAACCAAATATTAAATTTATTAGTAATTTTTATTCTTTTTATAATTTTTATTATCGAAATTTTTGCAGTAGAATTTTTATTTCTAATTTCACCTGGCTTTAAAGATATTGATGGAAAATTTGATCTTGCAGTAGACCTTAGTAGAATTACATTTCCTTTTTTACTGTTTATATCTATTTCATCTTTTTTATCTGCGATTTTAAATTCTAATGGAAAATTTTTAATCACTGCTGCAGCACCTATTATATTAAATATTTTATTAATATTATCCTTAGTTCTTTTTCATGATTCTCACATAGAAATAGCCTACGCTTCATCCTATGCCTTAACTCTTGCCGGAATTATTCAGGTTATTTTTTTATTTTTTTTTGCAAAAAAATATTTCAAACTTAACTTTAGTTTTATTATTAATATTAATAAACAAGTTAAATCTTTTTTTTGTAAACTATTACCCAGTGTTTTTGCCTCAGGGGTAAACCAAATAAACATATTAATAGGAACTATTATTGCTTCATTTGAAAGCGGAGCAGTCTCTTATTTATATTATGCAGATAGAATTTATCAGCTTCCCTTAGCTTTAACCGGTATTGCGATTGCAACAGTTATTTTACCAAGTTTATCAAAAGAAGTTTTCAGATCTAAGTTAACAAAGGTAAATTTTATACAAAATCGTTCTTTAGAATTATGTTTATTTTTGTCACTACCCGCGACAATTGGAATTTTCCTTGCTGCAAAACAAATTATATCTGCTTTATATGGCTATGGTTTTTTTGACAGTGAAAGCGTTGTTAATACCTCATCGGCTTTATTATTATTTGGAATTGGACTACCTGCATTTGCTTTAATTAAAATATATTCTAGCTTTTATTTTGCACGTGGTAATACCAAGTTTCCATTTTACTTGTCTTTATTTTCAGTAATTCTTAACGTTTCAATTAGTCTTACATTATTTAAAAATTATGGTTTTTTAATTATTCCATTAGCAACAAGTATTTCAGCTTGGCTAACGGTTTTAGTTTATCAATTTAATCTTATCAAATCTGGAAACCATTCCTTTGATAAATTATTTATAATAAGATTTATAAAATCAATTCTCTGTACCGCACTTATGGGGCTAATTCTTTCATTCTTATTAAATTTTTTTTCAATTGAATTAGAATCAAAGTCAGCAATAAAAGCTATTATTTTAATATCTGTAGTTTTATTCTCGGCTTTTGTGTACTTTTTAACTGCCTATTTTTTAAAAGCATTTCGTATTAAAGATTTAAAAGTTTAAATTTTAAATGATTAAAAATAGAATTTTGTCAGGAGTCCAGCCAACAGGAAACCTCCATCTTGGTAACTATTTAGGAGCTATTAAAAATTTTGTAAAATTACAAAGGGATTACGAGTGTTATTTTATGTTGGCTGATCTTCACTCAATTACTGTATTTCAAGACCCAAAACAATTAAGGGAAAACATAATCGAAACTGCAGCTGTTTTTCTTGCCTGCGGATTAGATCCAAAAAAAAATGTTATTTTTTGTCAGTCGAGTGTCACTGGGCATTCAGAATTAGCCTGGATATTTAATTGTGTTGCACGAATTGGTTGGCTGAACCGAATGACTCAATTTAAGGAAAAAGCAGGGTCGAATAAAGAAAAAGCAAGCGTTGGTCTTTATTCTTATCCAACTTTAATGGCAGCAGATATTTTACTTTATAAAGCAACTCATGTGCCCGTGGGTGAAGATCAAAAGCAACATCTTGAATTGTGTAGAGATATTGCAATGAAATTTAATAACGATTTTAATTGTAAAGATTTTTTTACATTACCGGAGCCAATTATTACAAAAGAAGTTGCAAGAATTATGAGTTTAAAAGATGGAACTAAAAAAATGAGCAAATCTGATGAGGCAGAGGCTTCAAGAATTAATTTAACAGATTCTGCAGATGATATTGTGCAAAAAATTAAAAAAGCAAAAACTGATAATGATTTAATTCCTGACACAGAATTTAAATTAGTAGACCGACCAGAGGCTAGAAATTTAATTAATATCTTTTCAATCTTGAATGGTAGTACAATTGAAAAAACATTAAAGGAATTAAGTGGTAAAAATTTTTCTGAATTAAAAAATAAACTTAGTGATGTTTTAATTAAAGAAATTGTTCCAATTGGAAAAAAGATAAAAGAATTTAAAAAAGATACAGAAGCAATAAAAAGAATATTAAAAATTGGTAGCGAGAAAGCAAACATTGAGTCTCAAAAAACTATAAAAGAAGTACATAAAATTATTGGATTATCTTTAAGTTAATGAGAAAAAATTACTTAGTTATTATTGACGAGAGTGATGAGTTAAAGAATGCAATTTATTTTGCGGCAAAAAGATCAGCAGTTAATAATGCTGATCTTATAATGCTTTATGTTGTTAGACCTGCTGTTAATACTGAATGGGCATCTGTTGGCAATCTTATTGAACAAGAAGAAACAAGTGAGGGAAAGAAAATTAGTAGACTTTGGTCTGCTGTGGTTGAGGAAAAATTTAAGATTAAACCGAAGATTATTATTAAAATGGGAGATAAAGTGGATGAAATAATTAAATTCCTCAAAGAGGATAAGACTATTCGATCCCTTGTGTTAGCCTCTTCTATTGAAAATGATAACCCGGGTCCTATTATTAAATCTTTATCAAAAAAGATGAATGATTTACCCGTGCCTTTAGTGATAATTCCAGGTCTTATCTCCGAAAAAGAACTTGATAATTTAATATAAGTTATTGAATTTTATATCTTTTTTTAAATAGTAATTACTTTAACAACAAATCATACTAACTAAATATACACTATGAATATTGATGTGCAGCAGACCCCAAATCCGGACACAATAAAGTTTGTGCTTAGTTTAGAGTTGGTACAAAATGGTTCTATGGAGTTTAAAAACTCCGCAGAAGCTAATGAGTATCCATTTGTTCAAAAAATATTTCAACTTGGGGCAGAATTAGTCTTTTTTGGCAATAATTTTATATCTGTTAAAAAAAATAGCGGAACTCAGTGGAATGAAATTTCAGAAAAGATTCAAGATATTATAAAAAATGATTTTCCAAAAGATTTTAAAGCTATCATAGTAAAAAAAGAAACAAGTAATAACAAAGATGAAATTTTTAAAAGAATTGAAGAGGTGCTGGAGCTTAAAATAAGACCAGCGGTTGCCATGGACGGAGGGAATATCAGTTTAAGATCTTTTGTTGATGGTGTGGCCGAGGTAGAATTGCAAGGAAGTTGTGCTGGCTGCCCCTCATCTACATTAACATTAAAACAAGGCGTTGAACGCATGCTTGTTCATTATGTGCCTGAGGTAAAAAGCGTAAGAGCTGTAAGTCTATAATCTAAATTAATATGATTAATATTATTTTAAATAAAAAAATTATTAATTTTTATAAAAAAATAAAAGAAGCAATTTTAGAAAATGGTGTTTCAAGATACATTATAGAGACAATTGCACCCACTTTTAAATTTTTATCTTTTATTTTAAAAAATCTAAATAAAATTTATTTTTTCATGATTGAAAAAATTAATCTAAAAAAATTATTGCCTTATACTATTATTGTTTCTTTGGTTATTTTCACAGCATTTGTTCCGGAAATATTTAAATCGTCAGCAGGAAAGAAAAAAATTATTAATAGTCAAACCGACATGTATTCTACTAACGATCCATCGATTGATCAGATGTTAAAGAAAAGTTTTTTAACAAATGACTCAAAAAAATTAGGTTTAGATTTTCAGCAGGTTATAAGCATTATTAATTTGTTTGAAAAAAGTGGCTATAATCTAGAAAAGGTTAGAGAGGGAGAGCCTGTCGCTAATTTTTTCTTAGCAAAATTTCCACAGGGGATAAGTGAATTAGATAGCATTGAACAAAGGAAAAGAATTTTTATACAAATATTATTACCAATCGTCCTATCTGAAAATGAAAAGATTATTACAGATAGAAGAAAATTAGTTACGATTATTAATAGAAAAAGTTTTAAAAAAGACGCTGACTGGTTAAATGAAAAGTTTCAGCAATATAAAGTTAAAAATAATAACCCTAAGGAATTATTACTTAAAATGGATATAATTCCCCCTTCACTTGCCATAGCGCAAGCAGCTTATGAAAGTGGTTGGGGCACTTCACGTTTTGCAATAGAGGGGAATGCTTTATTTGGACAATGGAGTTGGAAGGAAAATAATGGGATGATTCCGGAAGATAGGGGCGAGGATGAAAAACATGAAATCTCAAAATTTAATCAAATTAGATATGCAGTTAGCGCTTATAAAAATAATTTAAATACCCACCCTTTTTATGAGGAATTTCGAAAAGAAAGAGCAAGGCAAAGAGCAGGTCGATTAAGTGGATCAATATCTGGAATGAAATTAATTGAACACGTTCATAAATATTCCATAAGGGGAAATGATTACGTTCTTGGCTTAAAAAAAATTATTGAACAAAATGCACTACAAGATTTTGATAAAGCAAATTTATTAGTTAAAAAATCAGGATCAATTTAATTACCATCAATCACAAATTGAAATCCTAACCATCTAAATTGTTTATCATTATCTAGTAGAGAGCAATTAATTCTACCTGTTCTTTCTTTAAATTTTTTATCTAAATTAATTCGAAGCCAATTTTTTTCAATAAAGGTTATTTTTTTCTTACTCCATTCACCACCATCATTAGCAAAACAATTAATTTTTTCTAAGTTAATCATCTCTTTAAAAAATTCTATTTCAATTTTTGGAGGATTATCTGATTTGCTAATGAATTTATTTTCAGGTTTAAAGGATTTAAATGGAAAAGGTTTTGTATTTAATAACGTTAAAAATCTCTCTGCTTTTCCATAGCTTTCATTAACTGGATAACGTGGAAGTTCAAACAAATCTTTTGATTTGTCAATTACGCCAGAGTGTTGTCCAAAGGCTAATTCATAATTAAATTCTTTTACAATTTTTTTAAAAGCAGAACTATATTCTCCAAAGGGATAAGAGAAATACTTTGGTCTAAAATTTAATTCTCTAAGATAATCTTTATGTGATTTTTCTAAATCCTCTTTTATTTCACTTTCAGATTTGTTTATTAAATATTCATGGGAAAAACTATGGCCTCCTATGACACCAATTTTAGAATTATGTATTTCCCTAATTTGGTCCCATGTCATGTAGTTTGGATTATTAGCATTAACCTCTCTAGTATTAAAAAAAAGAATGAATGGTATTTTTTTTTCTTTTAATACTTTCCACCCATTTTCATAAAAAGATCTATAGGCATCATCAACAGTAATTAAAATTTTCTTATTTTCATAATTTTTATTCTCTATAAGAATTTTTCTTAATTCATCAATGGAGATAAATTCGAGATTATTTTGTTTAATGATTTCGAGCTGCAAATTAAACTCTTTCATTCTGACGTTAGTTGATGGATATTTATTTTCCTCGAAACGATGATACATTAATCCAATAATTCCTTTTTCATTTTGATATTCTTGAGCACTTATTTGAGAAAGATTAGCAATTATTAAAAAAGTAATTAAAGTAATTTTTTTTATGAATGAAACCATAAATTCAAGTTTTTGTTCAATCGATTTTACACTCGGAAGTTTAATACTAATTGTAAAGGAAAACAATTCTGACTTTGTTTTAGTTAAGGATAAATTCTCAAATAGTGAAAATTTTATAACTACTTTTTTAGATTTTTTTAAAAAGAACAATTTAAAACTAGAAAATTTAAATTTTTTTATGGTTAATTTAGGCCCTGGTGGTTTTGTCGGGCTTAGAAATATTTTAGCTTCAATTAAAAGTATTTCTTTAATTAACAAAACCAAAGTATTAGGATTTAATAATTTTCAAATTTTAAAAACTACAATAATTAATTTAACTTATGAAAAAATTGCCTTAGAGGTAAATAATAGATTTTATATTAAAGATTTAAAAAATTGCGATGAATTTTATTCAAATTTTACAGTGCAAAACTCTTTAGAGGAAAACAGTTCTAATATTGTCAAATTTTCAAAATTGCCCAAATATACATCAAAGAATCTTCAATATATTTTGGATAATAAACTTTTTATTGATAGTAAAATATTCCCAATTTATGAAAATATTTAACAAATATATTTCATTTCTTTGTTTTTTTTTATACCCTTAAGAGATCTAATATTTTGAGATTACAATAATTGTTAAAAAAATTTTATATAAAAACTTTTGGTTGTCAGATGAATGAATATGATTCTGACAAAATATCTGACTTAATGCAGTCTGTTAATTTTGTAAGATCTGAAACATTAGAGGATGTTGATTGTATAATATTTAATACTTGCCACATAAGAGAAAAAGCAACAGAAAAAGTTTATTCCGATATTGGAAAAATTAAAAAACTAAATCGCTCCAAAAAAAAACCTATTTTTGTATTAGCAGGATGTATAGCGCAAGCACAGGGAGAGGAAATTTTTAAGAGAACTAATTATGTTGATATTGTTGTAGGTCCACAATCTTATCACCGATTACCAGAGCAGATTAAAAATTTTGCAGAAAGAAAAGAAAATTTTTCTGATACTAATTTTGAGTTAATAGAAAAATTTGACACGTTAGATAATTTAAAATCTTCAAGAAAATCTAAAACGTCTGAATTTTTAACAATTCAAGAAGGTTGTGATAAATTTTGTTCTTTCTGTGTGGTTCCTTACACAAGAGGCGCTGAATTTTCTAGGTCTTTTAATAGCATTATTAATGAGGCAAAAAAATTATCCGATAACGGAGTTAGAGAAATTGTTTTGCTCGGACAAAATGTTAGTGCTTATAAATTTATTGATGGAAATAAAACTTATAAACTTGCAAATCTTATAGATGAAATTTCTAAAATTAATTCAATTTATCGAATTCGTTTTACCACTTCTCATCCAAATGACATGGATCAAGAATTGATCGAGGCCTTTAAATATCAAAAAAAATTAATGCCGCAATTACATCTGCCTATTCAATCAGGTTCAAATAAAATTTTAAAATTAATGAATAGAAAACATACTAGAGAATATTATTTGGATTTAATTGCTAGATTTAAAGAAGCAAATTCAGAAATTAAATTTTCCAGTGACTTTATAATTGGTTTTCCAGGAGAGGAAGAACAGGATTTTCAAGATACGCTTGATATTATTAACAAGGTAAACTTTATTAACTCCTATTCATTTATTTATAGTCAAAGACCAGGCACCCCAGCTGTTGATCGAGATCAAATATTACTAGATATATGTAAAGATCGATTGATGAAGTTGCAGACTTTATTAGGGGATATTCAGATAAACAATAGCAAAAAGTTAATTGGAAAAAAAGTTGAGGTATTAGTTGAAAATAAAACTAAAACTGTAGGTCAATTTTTTGGTAGAAGTAAATTTATGCATTCTATTTTCTTTAATTCTGAAAATTCTAACCCAGGAGATTTAGTTGATATCGAAATTACTTCCTACAATAGTAAAAATCTATTTGGAATCTTACAAAAAGAAGAAGTGCTTGTTTAATGAATATATCTAAAGTCTCAAGTTCACAAATAGAGATTATTGAAAAAAATAATGATTATCTAAGTTTTTATATAAAAAATAATTTAGTTCTAAGTAAAATTATTGGTGAATTTGATTCCAATCTCAAAGAAATTGAAAATATTACAAATACAAAAATAAATTTAAGAGGAAATTTAATGATCGTAAGAGGTGATCTAAATAATAGACAATCAGTTGTTCAAATTATGGACAATCTTATAGCAAAATTTGTAAACACTAATAGCATCGAAAAAGAAGATATAAAAACTATCTTTGATGTAACCAAGATGAATAGAGCTGAGGAAAATCCTAATTCAATCTATGGAGATAATGATGCTATTAAGACTGCTAAAAAAATTATTCTACCAAGATCAGAAAAACAAAAAATTTATGTAGATGCATTAAAAAATCATAAAATTGTAATGGCTTTAGGACCCGCTGGAACTGGAAAAACATTCTTAGCGGTTGCAGTAGCGGTTACTTTTTTATTAGAAGATAAAGTTAAAAAAATAATATTATCAAGGCCCGCGGTAGAAGCTGGAGAAAATTTAGGTTTTTTACCAGGTGATATGAAAGATAAAATTGATCCTTATCTTATTCCTCTTTATGATTCTCTTTATGAACTTTTGGGTTATGAAAAAATTCAAAGAAAAATAGAAGAGGGTATAATAGAAATTGCCCCCTTGGCCTTCATGAGAGGAAGAACACTTAAAGACTCATTTGTAATATTAGATGAAGCTCAGAATGCAACTTTCACACAAATAAAAATGTTTTTAACGCGACTTGGAAACAATTCAACAATGGTAATCAATGGAGATCCATCGCAAGTAGATTTGGCAAAATCAAAAGAGTCCGGGCTTTATGAGACAACTAAAATTCTTAAAGACATTAAAGAAATTAAAACTATAAACTTTGATCATAACGATGTAATGCGACATCCGTTAGTTTCTAAAATCGTTAAGGCTTACGATGATTATAAAAAAAAAGAGCCAAATGGTAAAAGTTAATTTAGTTGTTGATCATAAAAAATGGAAATTTAGATATCTTAAATTAAATTTATTTCTTACAAAAATTATTAAAAAAATTTTATTATCTATTTTTTCATCTCATAAAACTAATTTTGAAATATCCATCCTTCTAACAGGATCAAAAAATATGAAGAATCTCAATAAAAAATTTAGAAAAATTAATAAAGATACTGATATTTTGTCATTCCCAGCTGAAGAAAAAGATTTTTTTGATAGGGACCTTAAGTCAAAAAAAAAAGTATATCTTGGAGATATAGCTTTAAGTTATCAATACATTGAGGCTATTACTAAAAAACAGAAAACAAGTTTTGATGATTATTTTAAAAAGATGTTAGTCCATGGGCTTTTACATTTAATTGGCTATGAACATAATTCATTTAAAAATTATAAAAAAATGAGTTTGCTAGAAAAAAAAATCATTAGAAATATTTAAAACTAAAGATGTCAAAAAAAAATATTTTTTTTATTTATATTTTTTTATTATTATTAGGTTCTTTATCTAGCTTTTCTTTACCGCCTTATAACTTTATCTTTATAAATTTTATTACTTACTCTTTATTTTTGTATTCAATAATTTTATTTAAAGAAAAAAAATTAAAAATATTTAATTTTTTTTTTTTAGGTTTTACTTTTGGATATGGATATTTTGCAAGTAGTCTTTATTGGGTTTCACACTCATTAACTTTTGATAGACAGTTAACTTTTTTAATTCCAATCGCAATATTGGGCCTGCCTATTTTACTTGCAGTTTTTTATGGACTTGCAGTGCTTGTTATTTATTCTTTTATAAAAAGAAGTTATATTTTTTTATTAATATTTTCTATTTCTTTGTCAGTATTTGAATATTTACGAGGTATATTATTTACAGGCTTTTCTTGGAATTTAATATCTTATTCATGGAGTTTTTCACTTGAGAATATTCAAATATTAAAATTTATTGGTACATACACTTTTAATTTTTTTAGCATTCTTATATTTTCAATTTATTTTAATTCTTTCTGGCCTGTTCGGTTTAAGAAAATATTAATAAATTCTTTTTTTTTATTTTTTATTCTGATTTTTAATTATTTTTTTGGAAAAATTATTATAAATAACACAGAGTTCATTCAGTATAACGATGTTAAAATTAAAATAGTTCAGCCTAATATTAATATTGCCAAAACCTGGGGAATTGAAAATGAAAAAAGAAATTTAAATTTATTACTAAGTCTCAGTAAAGTTAGTAAAGATGAAAAAACTTTAATTGTATGGCCTGAAGGTATGATTCAGCAAACCAATCCTAAAGATCTCTACAAATATAAAGAATATTTTAATAAAAATTTTTCTAAAAATCATTTGATTATTGTTGGAGTAACTAATCCAAGTATTACAGGTAATAAAATTAATTTTTATAATTCCTTAGTTGTGCTGAACAATAATGCTGAAGTTGTTAGTATTTATAATAAAATTAAACTTGTTCCATTTGGAGAATTTATTCCGTTTGAGAATTTATTAACAAAGTGGGGATTAAAAAAAATTACTTTTGGATATAGTTCTTTCTCTTCTGGAAATGATAGAAAAGAGATTAAAGTATTTAATAATTTATCTTTCTTGCCCTTACTCTGTTATGAAATAATTTATTCTGGAGAACTTAAACGCAATTCTAAAGATTATAATTTTATAATTAATATTTCGGAAGATGGTTGGTTTGGAGATTCAATTGGCCCCTACCAACATCTAGCGCAAGCAGTTTTTAGGGCCGTTGAGCAAGGTGTTCTAATTGTAAGATCAACTAATACAGGTGTTTCTGCTTTTATTTCGCCTAATGGAAAAATTATAAATTCTTTAGAATTAAACAAATCTGGATTTATTGATTTAAAATTGTCTTTTTTAAAAGGAAAAACCTTATTTTCTGCATTCGAAAACTATATTTTTTATTTCACAATCTTCTTAAGTATTATATTCGTTATTGCTCTTAGAAAGATAAATAAGAATGGTTAAACAAGATTATATATTTACCAGTGAGTCAGTATCAGAAGGGCACCCTGATAAAGTGTGTGATATTATATCAGACTCAGTCCTGGATTTATATTTATCCAAATTTCCTGAAAGTAGGGTTGCTTGCGAAACCTTAGTAACTACCAACACAGTCGTAATTGCTGGAGAAGTAAGAGGGCCTGAAATAAAAAGCGATGAAATTGAAAAATTAATTAGAAATAGAGTTAAAGATATTGGCTATGAACAAGAGGGTTTTCATTGGAAAAATTTAAAGTTCACAAATTATCTCCATAGTCAATCACAAGACATAGCGGTTGGTGTTGACTCATCCGGCAATAAAGATGAAGGAGCTGGTGATCAAGGAATTATGTTTGGTTTTGCTTGTACAGAAACAAAAGATTTAATGCCAGCGCCCATAAGTTATTCTCATAAAGTTTTGCAACTAATGTCAGAGGCAAGAAAATCTGGAAAAGAAAAATTATTAAGACCTGACTCAAAAAGTCAATTTTCAGTTATTTATGAAAAGGGAAAACCAAAGGGAATTTCCTCAATAGTTGTTTCGACACAACACGATGAAAGCGTTGATCAAGAAAAAGTTAAAGAAATTGTGCGTCCTTATGTTTTGTCAGTCATCCCAAAAGGCTGGATGTGCGATGAAAGCAATTTTTATGTTAATCCAACTGGTAGATTTGTTATTGGCGGACCAGATGGGGATACAGGATTAACAGGTCGAAAAATTATAGTTGATACTTACGGCGGAGCAGCACCACACGGTGGTGGAGCATTTTCAGGTAAAGATCCAACAAAGGTAGACAGATCAGCAGCTTACGTTGCAAGATATTTAGCAAAAAATATTGTAGCCGCAGGCGTCTCAGAGAAGTGTTTAATTCAATTATCTTATGCAATTGGAGTTTCGCAACCACTTTCAATTTACATCGATTTATTTGATGGTCAGGATAAAAAGTCAAAAAAAATTGAAGAAATTATTTCTAAAAATTTTAATTTAAGTCCAAGAGGTATTCGCGAGTTATTAAAACTTAATAAACCAATCTATAAAAAAACTGCAGCATATGGCCATTTTGGCAGACAATCTGAAGACGATGGTTCATTTAGTTGGGAAAAAACAGATTTAATAAAATATTTTCAATCAAAAGTATAATTTGATCGAAGAAAAGAGAAAGATTTTTTTTGGGAGATCAAAATCAAGAGCCTTATCCAAAAGTAAAAAGTTTTTTTATTTAAATCATAAAAATGATTTTTTAGTAAATTTTGAACAAATTAAATTAGTCAAAGACAAAAATTTTATCTTAGAAATAGGATTCGGTTTAGGAGAAAATTTATTATTTCAAGCAACTAAACATCCAGAAAATTATTTTATTGGGATTGATCCTTTTATCAATGGGGTTGCTAACGTAGTTCAAAAAGCTAAAGAATTGAACTTAAACAATATTTCTATTTTAGATATACCAGTACAAAAAGTTTTAGACAACTTTTCAGATAATCTTTTTTCAAAAGTTTTTGTTTTATTCCCAGATCCATGGATGAAGAATAAGCAAAAAAAAAGAAGATTATTAAATCATTTTTTTTTAGAAAAAATTTTAAAAAAAATGAGAACTAAATCGACACTAATATTTGCAACAGATGATCAGGATTATTTTAATTTTGTGATGAAGGAGGTTTCTTTATTAAGAAAAAAAATAGACACTTTTAAATATAGTTTGGGTAACAAACATCCTATAGCGGATACAAAATACTCTAATAAAGCCAATAAATTAAAAAAAGACATTTATTTTTTAAATCTTGATAAGTAAAAAAATGTAGCATAGAATGAAAGAAATTATTGAATGTACAGAATGGGCTTAGGCCCATTTTTTTTTACAGGAAACAAAATTAATGTTAAATAACAGAGTTGATACAGTAGAACTGATTAGGATAGTTGACGCTGTAGCAAATGAGAAATCAATTGATAAAGAGCTTGTCATTACTTCTATGGAGGAAGCTATTGAGAAAGCTGCACGAACACGCTATGGGCAAGAAAATAATATCTATGTTTCTATTAACAGAGCCAATGGACAAATTGAATTAGGTCGAAAATTAAAAGTTGTAGAAAATCCAGCTAATAGTCAAAACGAAATAAGCTTGAAAGATGCTAAAAAAATTAAAAGCGATATTGCTTTAGATCAAGAAATTTTAGAACCATTACCACCCATCGATTTTGGTAGAATTGCTGCCCAAGCTGCAAAACAAGTAATCACTCAAAAAGTAAGAGATGCGGAACGTGATAAACAATATAATGAGTTTAAAGATAAAATTGGTGAAGTTTTAAGTGGAATTGTAAAAAGAATTGAATTTGGAAATATTATTGTTGATTTACAAAAAGCTGAGTCAATTATCAAAAGAGATGAATTAATTCCAAGAGAGAATATAAAAGTTGGTGATCGAGTCAAAGCTTATTGTTATGACGTTAAAAGAGAGAGTAAAGGACCGCAAATATTTTTATCAAGAGCTCATCCACAATTTATGGCAAAGCTATTTAAGCTTGAAGTGCCAGAAATTTATGAGGGAACAATTGAAATTAAATCAGTAGCAAGAGATCCTGGAAGTAGAGCAAAAATTTGTGTTACTTCAAAAGATAAATCCATAGATCCAGTTGGCGCTTGTGTAGGTATGAGAGGAAGCAGAGTGCAAGCTGTAGTAAATGAATTACAGGGAGAAAAAATTGATATTATTCATTGGTCAGAGGATCCAGCAACACTGGTGATAAATGCTTTAGCTCCTGCGGAAGTACAAAAAGTAGTTTTAGATGAAGCTTCCAAAAGAATAGAAGTTGTCATTGATGAAAATAATTTAAGCAAAGCAATTGGAAGAAGAGGACAAAATGTACGACTTGCTTCCAAACTAATGAATTATGAAATTGATATTTTAACAGATCAAGAAGAAACTGAAAAAAGACAATCCGAATTTAAAATTAAAACAAAACGATTTATTGAAAGTTTAGAAATTGATGAAATGATGGCTCAGTTATTAGTATTAGAGGGATTTTCTTCTATAAAAGAAATAGACGGTGCTCCTTTGGAAGAAATAACTAAAATTGACGGCTTTGATGCGGAAACAGCCAATGAACTTAAAGAAAGAGCAAAAGAATATTTAGAAACCGAGTCTAAAGAAATATCTAATAGAGTTAAAGAATTAGGCATCCAAGAAGATCTTATGAATCATCCAGGATTATCCCTTGGAATGCTACTTACTTTAGGTGAGAAAAATATTAAAACACTAGCTGATTTTGCAGATTTATCTGCGGATGAAATTCTAGGCGGCTATGATGAGGTAAAGGGAAAAAGAGTAGAATTTGAGGGAATCCTACAAAATTTTGATATCGTAAGAGCTGAGGCTGAGCGTTTAATAATGAGCGCTAGAGAAAAAGTTTTTAATAAATAATAAACTCGCTTTTAGAAAAAACATGGACGTTAAAGACAAAAAGAAAAAACTCACATTAAAAAATTTTAGTGGTGGACCAGCAGCTGTTTCAAGCTATGCAAAAGGTACTGGTAATAAATCTGTTTTAGTTGAAAAGAAAAAAAATAGATCGATTGATGCAACTTATTCAGTAGACAAGGCAAAAGCCTCTGTGGCACCCCAAGACATTATAAAACCAAAGATTTTAACGAAAGAAGATACTGCAAAAGCACAAAAGTCAGCACAAGAATGGGCAAGAAAAAAAATTCAAGAAGAACTTGAGATCGATAATAGTAAAAAATTAATTAAAAAAACTCACGGTAAAAAAAGAGAATATAAACTTACTTTATCAAAAGCCCTTACGGATGCCGATGAAGATGAAAAGCAAAGAAGTTTGGCTTCTTTCAGAAGAGCAAGAGAAAAAGAAAAAAAATTAGTTCAAGAAAGTAATGAATCAACTGAGGTTAAAAAGGTTTCAAGAGAAATATCAGTTCCTAATTTAATAACTATTCAAGAGCTTGCAAATAGGATGGCAGAAAAAGCAAGTTCTATTATTAAATTCTTATTTGAAAAAAATGTAAAAGTTACAATTAATCATACAATCGATAGAGACACTGCAGAGTACATTGTTGGTTCATTTGGACATAAAGTTGTTAAAGATAATCAAATTGATGATGAATTATCAAAATTAAAAAAAGCTAAAGAGGATGAAGATACTTATTCTAGACCTCCAGTAGTAACTGTCATGGGTCACGTCGATCATGGAAAAACTTCACTACTAGATGCTCTGCGAGAAACAAATGTAGTTGCAACAGAGCACGGTGGAATTACTCAACACATTGGTGCTTATCAAGTTTTTACAGATAATAATAAATGGATGACATTTATTGATACCCCAGGTCATGCAGCCTTTACAGAAATGAGAGCAAGAGGATCTAAAATTACGGATATCGTTGTTTTGGTTGTTGCTGCAAATGATGGAATTAAACCACAAACTATTGAAGCCATCCAACATGCTAAAGCTGCAAAAGTGCCAATTATAGTTGCAATTAATAAATGCGATATTCATGGTGTTGATAAACAAAAAGTTAGGAATCAATTATTAGAACATGAGCTTGTTGTTGAAGAATTAGGCGGAGATATTCAATGTGTTGAAATATCTGCTTTAAAGAAAACAAATTTAGATAAATTAAAAGAAGCAATTATTCTACAAGCAGAAATTTTAAATCATAAAACAAATCCAAATGCTCCAGCGCAAGGAATAGTAGTTGAGTCAAAATTAGACAAAGGTAAAGGACCGGTATCTACAATTTTAATCACCAGAGGAACTTTAAAAAGAGGAGATTTTTTTGTAAGCGGTTTGCAGTGGGGAAAAATTAGAGCCATGAATAATTTTAGAGGAGAATTAGTTAACGAGGCAACTCCTTCAATGCCAGTAGAGATTATTGGTTTAACGGGCGTGTCTGAAGCGGGAGATGATTTTTTAGTTTTAGAAAGTGAGTCAAAAGCAAAAGAAATAAATGAATATAGAATTGAACAAGGAAAATCTAAAAAAACCAGTGCTCTGGTTAAGAAAAATGATGTTTTTGGTGATGTAAATAAACAAAAAGAATTATCAATTATTATTAAAAGCGATGTACATGGCTCTGCAGAAGCATTGTCTAATGCAATATTAAAAATTCAACACGATGAAGTAAAACCAGTTATTGTCTTATCATCCGTTGGAGCTATCACTGAAACAGATGTTTCTTTAGCAAAAGCCTCTAATGCAGTTTTAATAGGTTTTAATATTAAACCTAATAAAGAAGCAAAAGATCTTGCAACAAAATTAGGGGTTAATGTTTTATACTTTAATATTATCTATGAAGCGATCGAGCATATTACTAAAGCTCTCTCAGGTCTATTAGCGCCAGAAATTAATGAACAAGTATTAGGTCAATGCGAAATCTTGCAGGTATTTAAATCTTCTAAGGCTGGAAAAGTTGCAGGTATCAAAGTAACTGAGGGAACTATTATTAACAATTCTGATGTTAGAATTGTGAGAGACGGAAGCGTTGTTTACACAGGAAAAATTGCATCGCTCTATAGAGAAAAAAATGAAGTAAAAGAAATTAAAGCAGGAATTGAAGGTGGAGTTGCATTTAAAGATTTCTTAGACTTTAAAGAAAAAGATATCATAGAAGTATTCTCAGTCGTTGAAAGCGCAAGAACAATCAATTAATCATGAGCATTCATTTAAGTGATCAGCCTTTTACGCAAAGGCAATTAAGAGTGGGCGAACTTTTAAAACAGTTACTTGGAAATTTATTTTTAAAAGAAGAAGTAGCTCTTCCAAGTATTAACACTAGAGTAATTACTGTTTCAGAAGTTAGAATGAGTCCAGATTTAAAACATGCTAAAGTGTTTGTAATGCCCCTTGGAGGTAAAAATTCTGAATTTGTTTTACAATCCTTAATTAATAACAGTGGCTTAATTAAAAAACAAATGTCACGCAGTTGGAAAAATAAATTTCTTCCGAACCTTCATTTTGTATTAGATGAGTCTTTTGACTATGCAGAAAAAATTGAAAAATTAATTATTAAGACACACGAAAATGATTAATGGTTGGATAAATTTAAATAAACCCAAAGGTTTCAGCTCTGCATACTGTTTAAATGTTATAAAAAATAAATTTAAAAAAATAAAAATAGGACACGCTGGAACTTTAGATCCATTAGCAGAGGGTGTTTTGCCAATCGCACTAGGCGAAGCAACCAAAACTGTTTCATTAATACACTTACAATTAAAAAGTTATTTATTTGAAATAAAGTGGGGATCTGAGACGGATACCTTAGATTTAGAGGGTAAAGTTATAAATCAAAACGAAATCTATCCAGAAAAAAATCAAGTCCAAAATATCTTAAAAAAATTCATAGGTTGGCAGATGCAAATACCACCAAAATTTTCTGCAGTAAAAATTAATGGAAAAAGATCTTATGAACTTGCAAGAAATAATTTAGAATTTGAAATGGAAGAAAGAAAAGTTTTAATTAAAAATATTAGATTATTAAAACATGAAAGTAATAAAAGTCTTTTTTATATAAAATGTGGAACTGGAACTTATATTCGAAGCTTAGCAAGAGATATTGCGCGATCCTTAGATGGATTTTCTCATGTTACTCAATTAATTAGAACTCGATACGGAAGTTTTAGAATTAAAAACTCAAATAGCCTTGAAAAATTAATAGAAAAAGAAAGTACTGATCATTTTTTGAAATATGTGCTTGATATTCAGAGTGCTTTAATACATATACCTAGCATTAAATTAAAAGATGAAAGAATTAATTTAATAAAGAATGGAATGAAAGTTAGTTTGGTTAATGAATTTGGAAAGGTTAGTTTAGACAATATTTACACAGAGGCTTTAGATAAACCGCTTGCTCTTGGATACCTAAAGTCCGGTTTTTTTTATCCAAAAAGAGTATTTAATTAAAAAATGACAAAAAAAATTTTAAATAAAGAAAACGTTTATAAAGATTTAAAACAACATGCTAAAGATGTTGGATCGTCAGAAGTTCAAATTGCAATTTTGACCGAGAGAATTAGATATTTAACAGAACATTTTACAAAAAATAAAAAAGATAAACATTCATACACAGGACTTACGACATTGGTGAATAGAAGAAAAAAACTATTAGATTATCTCAGCAAAACAAACTCAACCAATTATAAAAAGATCTTAGAGAAGCTGAATATCAGAAAATAAATTTTAATGTTTAAAATCGTAAAGAAAGAGATTATTTGGGGTGGTAAAAAACTATCTATTGAAACTGGAAAAATTGCCCGTCAAGCGGATGGAGCTGTTATACTAACCTCAGGAGATACGGTTATTTTAGCAACCGTCGTTGGTGCAAAAAAAGCAAATCCTGAAACAGATTTTTTTCCACTTACAGTCAATTATCAAGAAAAATATTATGCTTCAGGAAAAATACCAGGTGGGTATTTTAAAAGAGAGGCAAGACCAACAGAGAGCGAAACTTTAATATCACGATTAATTGATAGACCCATTAGACCTTTGTTTCCAGAGGGTTTTAGAAATGAAGTTCAAGTTCTACCAACTGTGTTGTCATATGAGAAAGATAATGATCCAGAGATATTATCTTTGATTGCAGCTTCAGCGGCATTATCTATTTCAGGTATTCCATTTATGGGGCCCGTTGCAGCTTCTAAAGTTGGTTACATTAATGGCAGTTTTGTTCTAAATCCAACCAAAGAACAATTAAAAGACTCTCAATTGGAACTTATTGTTGCAGGAACTAAAGATGCAGTTTTAATGGTCGAGTCAGAAGCTTCAGGCTTAACTGAAAAAATAATGTTAGATGCAGTTAAATTTGGTCATGAACATTTTGGTGTAGTGATCAAAATGATTAATGAGTTTTCTTCAGAATGTTCAAAAGAGAAATGGATTGTAGAAGAAAAAAATTTAAGTGAAGTTAAGAGCAATTTATTAAAAAATGTTAAAAATGATTTAATAGCAGCGTTTTCAGAAGCCGATAAAAAGAAAAGAGGCGAACTAATTAATCTAGCAAAAGAAAAATCATTAGCTCTTTATAAAGACTCAGAACAATTTACCGAAATGGATGTTGAGTCTCAGTTTAAAAATATTGAAAAAGAAATTGTTAGAACTAAAATTTTAAAAGAAAAGAAAAGAATTGATGGGAGAGGACTGGCAGATATTAGACCAATTAAGTGCGAGGTAGGTATTTTGCCAAGAGCCCATGGTTCAGCTTTATTTACAAGAGGTGAAACACAAGCAATTGTTGTTACAACACTTGGAACTTCAGAGGATGAACAAAGAATTGAAAGTTTAGATGGATTACAAAGATCTAGATTTATGTTGCACTATAACTTTCCCCCATTTTCAGTTGGGGAAGTTGGTAGAATTGGAACAGGAAGACGTGAAATTGGTCATGGTAAATTAGCTTGGCGAGCAGTTAATTCGATTTTACCAAAAAAAGAGGAATTTCCTTATACCTTTAGATTAGTTTCTGAAATTACTGAGTCAAATGGTTCATCATCAATGGCGACTGTTTGCGGATCGTCGCTTGCTTTAATGGATGCTGGAGTTCCAATTAAAAAGCCGGTTGCAGGAATTGCAATGGGTTTAATTAAAGAAGGAGCTGATTATTCAGTGCTATCAGATATCTTGGGAGATGAAGATCATTTAGGAGACATGGATTTTAAAGTTGCGGGAACAGAAGATGGAATTACCTCATTACAAATGGATATTAAAATTACAGGAATTACATTTGAGATTATGGAGAAAGCGTTGTCACAAGCAAAAGATGGTAGAATTCATATTTTAGGTGAAATGAACAAAGCCCTTAAAGTTTCAAGAAAAGACTTGTCGAAACATACTCCAAAAATGGAAAAAGTAACCGTTGATAAAAAAGATATCGCAGCCATTATTGGAAAAGGCGGAGTGACAATAAGAGAGATCGTTGAGTTATCAGGAGCTAAAGTTGATATTAGTGATGATGGAATTGTAACTATTGCTGCACCTGATGAAATTTCAAGAAACAAAGCTTTAGAAATGGTAAAAAGTATTATCGCAAAAGCAGAAGTTGGAAAAATTTATACAGGAAAAGTTGTTAAAATTATGGAATTTGGAGCTTTTGTAAACTTCTTAGGCAAACAAGACGGTCTAGTTCATATATCTGAACTTGCAGCAAAAAGAGTAGAAAAAGTAAGTGACGTTGTAAAAGAGGGTGATGAAGTTAAAGTTAAAGTTTTAGGATTTGATAAGGGAAAAGTTAAACTTTCAATTAAACAAGCCTTAGATAGTTAAGCCTGCATATTTTTAGGATTAGGCATTCCAACGATATTATAACCAGCATCTACATAGTGAATTTCACCCGTAACACCAGCCGCAAGATCGCTTAATAAATAAACTGCAGCGCCACCTACATCATTAATATCGACATTTCTCTTTAGCGGAGAATGGTTTTCATTCCATTTATATAAAAATTTAGCGTCCCCTATCGCAGAAGCTGCTAAAGTCTTAATCGGACCTGCGCTAATTGCATTTACTCTAATTCCGTTTCCTCCAAGATCAACGGATAAATATTTAACACTCGTTTCAAGGGCAGCTTTACAAACTCCCATTACATTATAATTTGGAATAACTTTATCAGCACAATAGGTTAAAGTGATAAAGCTTGAACCTGGTTTCATTATTTTAGAAGCTTCTCTACAAACCTCTGTAAAAGAAAAACACGAAATTAGCATACTGTTTGAAAAATTCTCTCTAGAGGTATTTAAGTATTGACCTGATAATTCTGACTTATCCGAAAAGGCTATTGCGTGAACTACAAAATCTAAATTACTCCATTTATCTTTAATCTCAGAAAATGTTTTAATAATTTCATCTTTTTTTTCTACATTACAATCTAATGTAAATTTAGAGCCTAAAGACTCTGCAAGAGGAATAACTCTTTTCTTTAAAGCATCCCCTACATACGTAAATGCAAGCTCAGCCCCATGTTCATTTAATTTTTTTGCAATACCCCAGGCAATTGAGCGATCATTCGCTACACCCATGATTAATCCTTTTTTACCTTGCATTAATTTCATATTAGATACTCTCAAATACTAGAGTTGCATTCGTTCCACCAAAACCAAAGCTATTAGACATTACACAATTTAAATCTATATTTTTTTTAACTTCGGTTACAATTGGTAATCCTTTTATTTTTTCATCTAAATTCTTCACATTTGCTGATGCTGCTATAAATTTATTTTTCATCATTAATAGACAGTAAATAGCTTCTTGAACTGATGTTGCGCCAAGTGAATGTCCTGTAATAGATTTTGTTGAACTAAAAGGAGGAACTTTATCTTTAAAAACCTCTTTCATAGCTTCAATTTCTTTTGTATCGCCCACAGGAGTGGAAGTTCCGTGAGTATTAACATAATCTACCTTTGAATTTCTTAAATTTTGCATGGACATTTTCATACATCTAACAGCTCCTTCGCCAGAAGGTGCAACCATATCATAACCATCAGACGTAGCTCCATAACCGGTTATTTCGGCAAGAATTTTAGCACCTCTCGCTTTTGCGTGCTCATATTCTTCTAAGACGATAACACCGCCTCCTCCAGCGATTACAAAACCATCTCTGCTTGAGTCGTAAGGTCTAGAAGCTGTTTGTGGCGTATCATTATATTTTGAAGATAATGCCGTCATTGCATCAAACATTGCAGAAAGACTCCAATCTATTTCTTCGCCACCCCCAGCAAAAACAATATCTTGTTTTCCAAATTGAATAAGTTCCATAGCATTACCAATACAATGTGCACTCGTTGCGCAAGCAGAACTAATTGAATAATTAACTCCTTTAATTTTAAATGGAGTTGCTAAAGTTGCAGAACATGTACTTGCCATCGTTCTTGGTACAATAAATGGGCCCATTTTTTTAGGACCTGCTGATCTAGTTGAGTCGATTGCAAACATTACATTTTTAATTGAAGGACCACCCGATCCAATAATAATTCCAGTTTTTTCATTACTAATTTCTTTTTCGGTAAGCCCCGATTCTTCAATTGCCTCCTTCATTGAAAGATAAGCGTAGGCAGACCCATCACCCATAAATCTTAAAACTTTTCTATCAATTAATTCCTCGTATTTAATATTTGGAACGCCGCAGATTTGACTTTTAAAATTATATTTTTTGTATTCTTCAGAAAAAGTTATTCCAGATTTAGTATTAAGAAGAGAGTCTAAGACTTCTTTTTTATTGTTACCAATACAAGATACTATTCCAGAACCTGTGACTACAACTCTTCGCATCAATTCTCCTTAACTTTTAAATAAACCAACTTTAAGATTTTTAGCGTTGTATATTTCTTTATTATCCGCAAAGACTAAACCATCGGCTAAACCAACACAAGTTTCGCCTTTTCTTAATAATCTTTTGATATTAATTGAATATTTTACAAGTTTTACTTGTTTTATGACCTCACCAGTAAATTTTACTTCATTAACTCCAAGCGCTCGTCCATGACCGGGGTTACCTAACCAACCAAGGTAAAATCCTAATAGTTGCCACATGGCATCCAATCCCAGACATCCAGGCATCACAGGGTCGCCTTTAAAATGACAGTCAAAAAACCACAAATTATCTTTGATATCTAATTCTGCTAGGATCTCACCTTTATTAAATAACCCACCCTCAGAAGTGATGGATGTAATTCTATCAAACATTAACATGGGTGGAGCAGGTAATTTAGCATTTCCAGGTCCAAATAATTTTCCCTCTGAACAATCAATTAAATCTTGGTAGGTATACTTGTCTTTCTGTTTCATGAAAAAATTAGAGAATTTAAAATAATGATTATTAGATATTAATTTACAGTTTAATAGAGGTTTTGACAAATTTAATTGATAATTTCTTTATTTTCTAAGCCCCACACGTGATCTGTTTGTATCCATCCTTTATATTTCTGAATTTCAATTAAACACCAATTTGGAATACATTTTTTAATAGCAGCTGCTTCTAAATTTCCAATTTTTATAATTGGCTTTGAATAGATGGTTGAGTCTTTAAAAAGAACAATTCCATCCTTGGTCGTTAATAAAGTTCTTTTTCTAGATAACTGACTTAAATGAATCCAACCAATGTCTCCTTGATAATCTTTAACTTTTCTCCAAACCTCAAACTCATCAATTACCTCAACGGGCATATTTTTTTTCTCATATACAAATGCTATAGGATGAGCTGAGGAAGGACCAATCCTAAGATTAGCAACACTAGTTCTAATACTTAGATATTTTTTGGCGATAGTTTTTTGCGCCAACAGATCTGCACTTATGAAAATGGTAAAAAATAAAATAATAATTATTACTTTAAACTTCATTTTATTTTTTTAATACAATCTTTATTTTTTTTTAATTTAATTTTTTTAATTAAAAAGTTTTCAGCATTAATAATTAGGATATTTCCACATAAAGAGTTTTCAAAATTTAATATTTCGCGGATTGTCTCATTAGTCATAATTACTCCTACCATTCCTGCAAGTGTAGACAAAACACCCTCGCTTTGACAGTCCAACATATCAGTACTTGGAATATTTGGCATAAAACATCGAAGACAAGGAGAATTTTTCTTTTTAAAATTAAAAACAAAGACATGACCATCAAACTTACTAATTGCACCACAAATTAAGATTTTTTTATTTTTATAGCAATAATCATTAATTAATAATTTTGTTTTAAAACTGTCAGTTCCATCAATGATGAGATCATACTGTTTTGCAATTTTATTTATATTATTGTCATCAATTTTAGTTTTAAATTTTTTAATTTTTATTTTAGAATTAATTTTTTTTAACTTTTTTTCAGCGATATCAACTTTAAATTTATTAACATCCTCTTCATTGAATAAAATTTGTCTTTGTAAATTTGAAATATCTATTTTGTCATGATCAACAATTCCAATATTACTAACCCCAGATGAGGCAAGATAAGTTGCAACTGGTGAGCCTAATCCGCCGATACCAACGATGAGAATTTTTGTATCAATTATTTTTTTTTGACCAAAGCTGCCAATTTTTTTTAAATTGATATGAGCAATGTGCCTTTTGACATCATCATAGCTAAGTTTCATGAATATTTATCGGCCTGTTGAACCAAATCCACCACTTCCACGAACCGACCCAGGAAGTTCGTCAACTTCATGGAGTTCAGCTTTTATAACTGGACATAGCACCATCTGCGCAATTCTTTGTCCTGGTTCAATTTTAAAATTTTCTAAACTTAAATTTATTAATATAACCTTGATTTCACCTCGATAATCAGCGTCTATTGTTCCGGGCGTGTTTAGAACGCTAATACCATTTTTTGCAGCAAGACCAGATCTTGGCCTTACTTGTATTTCATAACTTTCAGGGATAGCCACAGCTAACCCTGTTGGTATTAAAACTCTTTCATTGGGCTTTATAATTATTTCTTTGTCGATATTAGCAATTAAATCTAGACCTGAAGAGCCCAAGGTTTCATATTTAGGCAGATCTTTATGTTTGTAATTTATTTTTTTTACTAAAATTTTAACCATTACTGAATAAGGGCATGAAGAATTTTATTAGATAGTTTTTTAGCAATTTCTGATTTTGTTGATTTATTAAATTTTTCGACTTCTTTGTTTTTAGAAATTAAAAAAACCTCATTATAATCTGAATTAAAACCAATCGATTTATCAGCTACATTATTAGCTACAATCCAATCACAGCGTTTATTTTGAATTTTCTTTTGTGCATTTTCAATTATATTTTGTGTCTCTGCTGCAAAACCAACAACTAGTCGTGGTCTGTTAATATTTTGGCTTGAAATGAAAGACAAAATATCAATATTTTTTTCAAGCTCTAAATTAAAATCTTCTAACCCTTCTTTTTTTATTTTTTCTTCACTATAATTTTTAACTTTAAAATCAGCCACTGCAGCAGCGCAAACAGCAACATCTACTGGCAAATTATCCTTGCAAGCTTCAAACATTTGTTTTGAAGTTGTAACGTTAATTACCTCAAGATTATCTTGATTTTTAATATTTAAAGAATTTGGACCAATCACAAGTTTTGTTTTAAAACCTAATTCATTAAGTGACATCGCAATTTCAAAACCTTGTTTTCCAGAAGATTCGTTAGATAAAAATCTTACCGGATCAATATATTCACGAGTGCCTCCAGCAGTTACTAAAGCTTTCAAATTTTTGCTATTAAATAAATTTTTTGAGAGAAAATAGTTTTTAATTGTTAATATAATTTCTTCAGGAGATGACATTTTACCAACTCCGACTTCACCGCATGCCATTTCACCAATAACTGGACCAATAAATTTATATTTAAACTGTAGAAGTTTTTGATAATTTTCTTGGTTTGCTGGATTATTCCACATCTCAACATTCATGGCTGGAGCAAGAAAAATAGGTTTATTAGAGGCCATAATCACTGTTGTCGCAAAGTCTTTTGCTTCGCCGCGTGCAAAATTAGCCATTAGATTAGCAGTGGTCGGCGCAACCAGTATTAAATCACACCATCTTGAAAGTGTAATATGGTCCATTTCAGTTTCATTATTTGGATCAAATAAATTCTCAAAAACTTTATTTTTAGAAAGAGCAGAAATCGATAACGGAGTTACAAATTCTTTTCCAGAATTGGTTATAATAGTTTTAACTTCACAGTTATTTTTTCTAAGTTCTCTAATAACATCTAGAACTTTATAAGCAGCTATTCCACCACCAATGATGATAAGAATTTTTTTATCCGCAATTGAATTTAGCATTGCGCTATTTGAATACTATTAGCAATATAATTACAATAATTAATAAACCTATAATTAGATAAGTCTTTTTAAATTTTAAAAATTCTTTATTAATTTGATATTCGTTATTTTGGTTTTGATTTTTTATAAATTCATATGAATTTAAAAGTTCCATCGCTTTGTTAGCTCGGTTTATCATTTCAGGCAATTCTGGAAGTTTATCTAAGAGCTCTGTAGTCGTTTTTAATATTTTATCTATTCTATTTTTAGGACCAATTTCATTATTTAACCAACCCTGAAGTACTGGTTTGGAAATTTCCCAAATATTTGCATCTTCATCTAATGATCGCGCAACTCCTTCGACAACAACCATCGTTTTTTGTAACAATAAAAGCTGAGGTTGAGTTGTCATATTGAATTTTTCAGTTACTTCAAAAAGTCTGGCTAATAACTTACCCGCAGAGATATTTTTTGCAGATTGGCCAAAAATCGGCTCCCCAATTGTTCTTAGAGCTTGAGTGAAGTTATCTATAGACTCCGTATTTGGAACCAAACCAGCAATAAAGTGCACTTTTGCAACTTTTTCATAGTCTCGGTTAATAAAACCATACAATATTTCTGCTAGATATTTTCTATTTGCAAGATCTAGCCTGCCCATAATTCCAAAGTCAACAGGCACAATGTTTTGGTCTTTATCAACAAAAAGATTGCCTTGGTGCATATCACCATGAAAAAAACCATCACCCACAGCCTGGCGTAAAAAATTTTGTATTAATAATCTTGATACTTTTTTAAGATCAATTTTATTTTTGATTAGTAATTCTTTATCTTTAATTGAAATTCCATCCACTTTTTCAATAGTTAAAACTCTTTGTCCAGTAAAATCCCAAAATATAGAAGGAACTTTAAAACCTTCATCTTGATTAGTATTTTTTTTTAATTCGCTTGCAGCTGCTGCTTCATACCTTAAATCCATTTCAATGTTAGTGATCTCTTTGAGAAGGTCAATTATTTTTACTAATTTCAATCTTCGACTTTTTTTAACACTGAATTCAATAATCGATGCCAAAAACCGTAGAGCATCAAGTTCTTTATGAAAAATTTTTTCTATATTGGGCCTTAATATTTTAATGGCAACATTTATTTCTTTTTTCTCGTTATTAATAATTTTCGCAAAATGAACTTGAGCAATAGAAGCGGCAGCAATTGGTTTGCTTAAGTAAGTGATCTGTTGGTATTTTTCTTCACCCAACTCTTTTCGCAATGCCTCTTTTGATTGAGATATATCAAAAGCAGGCATTTGATCTTGTAGTTTTTGTAACTCTTGCGAAAATTCTTGACCAACAATGTCAGGACGTGTTGCAAGAAATTGACCCAGTTTGATAAAAGCTGGCCCTAAAGTTAAAAAAGCATTTTTTAGTCTCTCTCCTGGACTTTTGTTTTCTGAATCTTTTTTGAAAGTAGTTAAGCTAAAAATCTTAATTAGAATTTTAATAGATAAAGGTGGTCTATAAAATTCTTCAAAAATAGATAAACTGTTAGATCGCGCTAAAGCTCTGCCAATTTTAATAAGTATAAAAAAATTAGATAACATATTAAATTATTTTTTTTTCCACCCGGAGTGAATCGCTGCAACTCCAGTTGTTAAATTTCTATATTCATTATTAATAAATCTAGCTTCTTTCATAAGATCTAGTAATTGTTCTTGATTATAAAAATCTCTAATACTTTGTATTAAGTATTCATAAGGCTTTTTATCTCCAGCCACTAATTTTCCAATATGTGGAATTAGATTTGAGTAAACAGAATAAAATTTATCGATAATCTCATTATTAATCTTTGAAAACTCTAAGCACATAAATCTTCCACCAGGCCTAAGTAATCGATAAGCCTCTTTTAGTGTTTTTTTAATATCAGTTACATTTCTTATACCAAAACTAATTATGTAGTAATCAAAACTGGAGTCCTCTAAAGGCACGAGTTCAGCGCTAGCGCAAAGAAAATTAATATTTTTGTAATGACCAACTTTTTTTTTGCTTTCATTTAACATCTCAACATTTTGATCTACTAGCGTTGCATGTCCGGTAAATTTAGTACGTTCAATATAAATTTTTGTTATATCTCCTGTACCAGCAGCCATGTCTATTAATTTTGAATTTAGTTTTGGTTGTAACCAATCTATTAAATTTTCTTTCCATAAACGGTGAATACCAAATGACATGATATCATTCATCAGATCGTATTTTTTAAATACAGAGTTAAAAACGTTATTTACAAAGTCTTTTTTTGAATTTTGTTTTGTATTAGTATCCTGCATTCTTTAAATATAGAACATTTGTAATCAATAGTCATATAGTTAATGCCAGAATTACCAGAAGTAGAAGTAACGCGAAGAACCTTATTAAAATTTATTAAAAATAAAGTCATCGAAAATATAAAAATAAATAATTCTAATCTAAGATTTAAAATTCCTGAAAATTTTAAAAAAATTATTATTGGTCAAAAAATTGTTAATATTTTAAGAAGATCAAAATATATTCTCATTTATTTAAAGAATAATTATGTGATTATTTCTCATTTAGGAATGTCAGGTAAATTTTTAATAAAAAATAATTGTTATAAAAATTTTTTAAAAACTAGTTATTACTCAAATGAGTTTTCCTCAAAGCATAATCATTTAGAATTTATATTTTCTAATAATTTTAGAGTCATTTATAATGATCCAAGAAGATTTGGTTTTTTTATATTAGACGAAGCTTCAAAATTAGAGTTTAATAAATTTCTTAATAAATTAGGTCCAGAGCCATTAGGTCGAAATTTAAAAAAAAATTATCTAATATCAAAAATGAAATTAACACAAAGGACTATCAAAACTTTATTGATGGATCAAAGTTTTATTTCAGGAATAGGAAATATTTATGCGAATGAAATTTTGTTTTTAGCAAAGATAAAACCAAATAAAATTTCATCCAGATTAAATTTAGTCGAGATTACAAGACTTTACTTATCCATTAGTAAGGTTCTTAAAAGAGCATTAAAATTAGGTGGTTCAAGCATTAAAGACTTTAAATCTTTAGTTGGCCAAAAAGGTCGCTTTCAAAATGAATTTAAAGTTTATGATAGAGAGGATTTAAAATGTCTTAGAACAAGATGTCCTGGGTTAATAGCAAGGGTTGTATCTCAAGGAAGAGCAAGTTTTTTTTGTAACCAATGTCAAAATTAAGTAATTGACCCTAATATCCTCAACTTATATATAATCCCCATTAAATATGGCAAACACAGTCTCCGCTATCCGTGCAGTAAAAAAAATTAAAAAAAGAACTCAAGTTAATAAAATTAGAGTTGGAAAGTACAAAGCTGCAGTAAAAACTATTGAAGAAGCTATAAAATCTAAAGATAAAGCAAAGGCAATAAAACTATTCTCAACTTTTCAATCACAGGTTATGAAAGCTTCTAAAAAGGGTTCATTAAAAAGAACTACAGTTTCAAGAAAAGTTTCTCGTATTTCAAAACAAATTTCTAAATTATAAAAATAATTATTTTATCAATCATTAGTTGATAAAAAATTTTTTTAATCAACTTAAAAGTTTAAACTTAAAAGTTGAAAAAATAAAATTTTAAATTCTTTTCTTGTATTTACAGAATTAAAAAAATACAACACACTTCTTTTTTTTAAAA